>NZ_JALUYR010000048.1 GCF_027012695.1 Thermococcus sp. | reverse complement strand
TCTACGAGCATTTTGTCCATTCCTTTGGGTCCGAGGGTTGTTCTCACGGTTTCGGCTACGATTCTCGCCGCGAGGATGTTGAGTCTCTGGGCGTCCCTTCCGACGTACCTCTGGGTTCCCTCAGGCAGAATAACAACCGGCTGTCCGGCAAGCTGTGCCATCTTCCTCACCCCCTCCCGTTTTTGTGAGGGCCTATCACGTCACAATCAGCGGTTCCGCTTTATCGTTCCTTTGCACTATTTATAAATTTTTCGATGAATTTCCAGACCGGCCACGATCCATCTCAGGGGGATATCTATGAGAATTCCTGCATACGTGACCATACCTTTTTAACCGATCCCGGCCAACCGGAGGCTGGTGGTTGGGATGACGGATGTAAAAGCCGAGTGGGAAAGGGCCCTCGCAGAGGGAAACTGTGAAAGGTTGCTTGAGCTCTTTGACGATTACATTGACTCCATTGATGACGAGGAAGTTTTCAGGCAAGAATTGAGGAGACTCGGAGGGGTGGCGGTGGAATGCGATGACCCCTACGAACTGCTTCACGAGCTCGGGCACGTCTATTCTCATCTGGGTGACGTTGAGAGCGCGATAGAGCTTTACCGAAAGGTGGTGGAAAGAAAAAAAGACGATCCCGACGAGTACGCCACGGCGCTCTACTACCTGGCTGACGCATATGAACACTTCGGCATGCCCGAGAAGGCGGTGGAAGTTTACCGGAAACTCCTCGAGCACGAGGAGAAGGTCCTGAAGAACGAGAGGGAGATAGCCCTCACACTCGCCAACCTCTCGGTGAACTATGACGAGCTCGGTGAAACGGAGAAGGCGATAGAGCTGATGGAACGGGCTGCCGGGATGTTCGAAAGGCTCAACGACCAGAAGAACCGACTGATAAGTCTGCTTGATCTGGCGCACTTTTATTACGAGCTGGGGGACTATGAGCGGGCTGAGAGGCTGATAGGAGAGGTTCTTAGAAACCCGAGGGACGACGAGATAGAGATAAACGCCAAGCTCGTTGAGGCTGAAATCCGCGCGGGCAGGGGGGACTACGATGGGGCCTTTAAGTCCCTGCGCGAGGCCCTGTTGAAGGCGATAAACGTGAACGATGACGTTTTTGGCCTCGTCTTCGACACGCTCGTGGACTTCATCGAGGGGCTCTTCAACGAGGGAGCCTATGATGTCATTGCAAAAAACATGGAGTCCTTTGCGGAGCTCTTCGAGGACGACACAGCGTACTTCTTCAAGGCCATAGGGGAGCTCGCCCGCTGGAAGGCCGGGGACGAGGAGGCGAAGAAGCGTTTTGATGCCCTCTACCAGAAGGTTGAGAACGGGGAACTGAAGGCAGTCCTCGACGGGTGGAAGCGGCCCAAGCTGAGCCTGGGTCTGGGGCTTTAGGTTTCATTTTATTCTCTCTTCTCCGGACAATAGAATTGGGAAGGGCAAAAGCCCTCAGATCCTCGAAACTGTCTCGACTTCGGCGCTCTCGACGTTCTCAACGCCCCTGAAGGCCTCGAGGACTTCGTCGAGGTCGTAGCCCTCTTCGTCCTTAGCTAGAACGTAGAACTTGAGGGCAACGAGGCCAAAGGCGATGGGCTCACGTTCGACCTTGGCAAGGCCAAACTTCTCCGGAAGTGCCTCCTTGAGCTTTGCCTCAAGCTCGTCGAGGTTTACCTCGGGGTCGGTCGGCATGACCTTAACGACGGCAACCATGTTGTAGTCGGCCATTTTTTCACCTCCTCAATTTACGGCCCTTCCCAGCCGCACTTGGGACACTTGTAGGAGACGCTCAGAACCCTGCAGGATTCACAGCGCCAGATGATCGCCTCCCCACAGTTGGGGCAGACGAAGTGAGTGGCGTGTTCCCTGGGGGTTATCTCCTTTCCACATGACGTGCACACCGGTATCTCGAACCTGACCTCCACTGCGAACACCTCCCAGAAAGGTGGGTTTTGGTCACTGCAGGGCATTGTGGGGGTTGACTTATAAATCTTTCTCCGGGGGGAATGTCGCAGAACGGAGAATCCGGGAGAGAGGAAGTAGAAGGGGTTGTATGGCGCCCGGGCCGGGATTTGAACCCGGGTCACGGGAGTGACAGTCCCGTATGATGGGCCGGGCTACACCACCCGGGCGTTTGAGTGGCCGGCGGCGTTCCCGGTTTCCCGCCCCCTCTCGGAGGGCAGTACACCCGGGAACGCTGGCGGGCTTAACTTCCGGGGTCGAAACGAGACCGGGTGTAACCCCGCCGCTATGACCGCCGTACCGGTACTGACCTCCAGGATTGAGTTTATAAACTTTGCGGTTGGGGAAAAGGTTATAGCGGCTGCTCCCGAGGTCTCGAGGAGGGATGATGTCATGGGACTGCTTGAGGACAAGGCTCTCGTCGAGGCGGCTCTCTTCGTCTCTGGCAGGCCCCTGGGTGTGAAGGAGCTCTCAAGGGCGCTGGGAATAAGGTCGCTCGACTACCTGGAGAAGCTGATCGAGCTCATAGCTGCGGAATACTCGGAGAGAAAGAGTGCCATAGAGGTCGTCAGGGTTCTCGGGGACAAGTACGTGATGCAGGTCAAACAGGAGTACAGCCAGCGGGTAATTCACCTCATGCCGAGGCCCGATCTTAGGACGGGCGAGCTGAAAACGCTGGCGCTCATAGCCTATCTCCAGCCTATAGAGCAGAGCAAGGTGGTGAAGCTCCGCGGGAGCCAGGCCTACGAGCACATAAGGAAGCTCCTCGAGATGGGGCTCATCTATGCCGAACCCCACGAGAGGACGAAGCTCCTTGGAACGACGTCGAAGTTTGCAGAACTCTACGGTTTCCCTGAGAATGATCCGACGATAATCAAGGAGGCCTTTAAGAGGGTCGTCCACGCGGAGTACAGTGATCTCATGGCGAAACTCGATGGCAGGGACAGCGGGGAGGAACCGGAAACTTCTCCGAAAGAATGAGCCTGTCTGGTTTCTTTTTAACCGCCAGGACGGGACGTATTTCTAGAAACGATCCCGGGAGAAAGGTTTAAATACCCGAAACCCGGATTACCATCAAGGTGAGTGTTATGGTAGTGCTGACCAAAGAGCAGATTATCGAGCTGATAGGAAAGCGGAAGGGCCTGGACAGGGACGAGATCGAAAAAAGGATCAGGGAAATAGCCGGGAGAGAGGGTATCTCAGAGCACGCCGCTGCAGTAATGCTCGCGGAGGAGCTCGGCGTTGATCTTGAGGGAAAGGAGGGGCTCCTTCACATAGCCGACCTCGTCCCCGGAATGACCGGCGTCAACGTCGTTGCGAGGGTTCTCAGGAAGTATCCCCCGAGGGAGTACCAGAAGCGCGACGGCTCCACCGGCAGGGTGGCCAACCTCATAATCTACGATGGAACCGGAAAGGCGAGGCTCGTCCTCTGGGACAATCTCGTGGGCAAGTACTACGACGAGCTCAAGCCCGGGGACGTGATCAAGATCATTGACCCCGCCGTGAGGGAGGGACGGAACGGAATAGAGCTTCATGCAAACTTCAGGACCAGGATAATCCACAACCCCGAGGACCCGCGCGTGGAGGAGATCCCTCCCCTGGAGGAGATGAGGAGCTACAGCTACCAGAGAAAGAAGATAGGCGAGCTCACGGGGGGCGAGAAGTTCGTCGAGGTTAGGGGAACTATAGCGAGACTCTACCGCGTCACGGCCTACGATGCCTGTCCCCAGTGCAGGAGAAAGGTGGACCACGATCCGGCGACCGGCGCCTGGATATGTCCGGAGCACGGCGAGGTCGAACCGGTAACCATGGTTATCCTCGACTTCGGTCTCGACGATTCCACCGGCTACATCAGGACGACCCTCTTCGGGGACGACGCCGCGGAGCTGCTCGGCGTTGAGCCGGAGGAGGTTGCAGAAAAGCTGAAGGAACTGGTTGAGGAGGGCCTGACGCCCAGAGAAGCGGGGAGGAAGCTCGCTGAGGAAGAGTACTACCACCTCCTTGGGAAGGAGATACTCGTACGGGGCAACGTGGTTGACGACAGGTTCCTCGGTCTGATCCTCAAGGCCTTTGGCTGGGACGAGGTGGATCCGAAGAGGGAAATCGCGAGGGTCAGGGCCGAGCTCAAGAAAGCGATAGCCGAGTTCGAGGGTGGTGAGTGAAATGGAGGAGGTTCGCTTTAGAAGGAGAAAACCCGCCGTTGAGAGGAAGATAGGAGAGATAAGGGACGACGACACGCGCGTCTCCCTCATCGGAAAGGCCTTCAAGGTGGACAAGCTCGACTACACCTTCTGGCTCGACGACGGAACGGGGGTCATACTGGTAGAGAGCGAGGACAACGTTTTGCCCGAGGAGGGACAGGTAGTCAGGGTCATTGGGAGGGTCATACGGGACGAGGAAGGAATGCATATCTTCGGGGAGGTGCTCCAGGACTTCAGCAACGCGGATCTCAGGGCGCTGGAGGAGATAAGGGAGCTGGAGAGAAGGATCCTCCCGAAGGTGGAGGGCATCATCGAGTTCTTTGGAGGTGAAGAGGTATGAAGAAGCGCCTTCCGGCGAGCAGGGTTTACCTCAGGGACGTTCTAAACGGCTACTACGTCAGAAGCGAGGGCGACTTCGAGCCAAACTACCTCATAACGAGGGACGCGAGGAAGGTTTACCGCGTCAAGGTCGTCGCGACAGTGGTCAGGGAGCCTGTGATAAGCGACGACGAAACATACGGCAAGTTCCAGATAGACGATACCACCGGAACCATATGGGTTCTTGGCTTCCGTGACGACACCCGCTTCATCAGGCTCGTCAAGAAGGGTGACCTGGTCCAGATAATCGGGAAGGTTGCGGAATGGCGCGACGACAAGCAGATACTGGTTGAGGGGGTCTCCAGGGTTGACCCCAACTTCTGGATCCTGCACCGCTTCGAGACCCTCAGGGACAAGGTGGAGCACGCCAAAAAGGCGAGGATAGCCTTTGAGATCTACGACCGCTACGGGATCACCGCCAAGGCCAAGGTCATAGCCAGGAACAGGGGGATAAGCGAGGACCTACTGATGACGATAGACGAGCTATACACGATGATGCTGGAACAGAGGAACGTGGAGGAGGAGCTCTTCGAGGAGGAGCTTCCCCAGAAGAAGGAGGGTGGTGAGAATCCCGAGCTCGAGAGGGCCAAGAAGGCCGTTCTGGAGCTCCTGAAGGAGAAGGGCAAGCCCCTGTCCCACAAGTTCATAGTGAAAAAACTCTCCAAGGACTTCGACGAGGAGCTCATCGAGGAAGCAATAACCCAGCTCCTGGCAGAGGGGGAAATCTACGAGCCGGAGATCGGCTATTACGAGCCGCTCTGAGCTTTTTCTTTTCTATCCCCGACAAAAACTGGTGTAAAAAGGCCGAGGGGGTCAATACTGTTCCCTCATCGTTCTTATGACCGGGTCGTGGATTAGCGTGGACGTTATGCTGTCGACCATCCTGAAGAACTCGTCGCGGCCCCTCTCGAGGGGCATGTTCTCCAGCTTTATCAGTTCGCACCTGTCTCCGAGTATCCACTTCCCCAGGAGTATCTTCTCCCTTCCGTTCTTCCTCAGATCCAACCGGACCAGACCGTAGGGTATGTCGGCCGTCCACCAGTTGGCCCGGAAGGTGACCCTCCATCCGGCCCTCTCAACGGCCTCGGTTAGCTTCTCCAGTGTAACCCCCGGGCCGTGGGGGGTCTTGAACGTCACCACCGTCCAGAGGCCCTCACCCTCGAGGGCCCTCGTAAGTTCCTTTTCAAACTCCATTGGAACCACCTCCATCAAACGAGGGCGGCGATGAGGAAGGCCATCACCGCCAGGAACATGCTGATCTTGAGAAGTTTCTGCGACCTGTGTGCGGTCTCCCTGTCTTGGGAGCGGAGTATCAGATAGGCCGCGTAGAGGATAATAAGATCAACGGGAATCATCGCGTAGTAGCCCAGACCGACCCCTGCTCTGACGGGGAGGAACGAGGCCAGAACCGTGAGCAAGGCAAAGAACGCCCCGACGTAGGCCGCCTTTTTCTTTCCCCATACTATCGGGAGTGTTCTGGCACCCTTGGCGAGGTCTCCCTCCACGTCCTCGATGTCCTTAATGATCTCCCTGGCGACGTTGATAAGGAAGGCACAGAGTGCCAGATAACCGGCCAGACCCATGCGCTCAACGGCCACGGCCCCGTAGAGCGGTGTTGCTCCAGTGAGGCCCGCCACGACAAGGTTTCCGATGAGGGGGAGGGGCTTGAGCTTCCAGGCGTACAGGAACATCGTGACATAGGCAACAATTCCCAGGATCAGCGCGTAGACGTTTATGAGGGCCGCAAAGACCAGGCCGGCAGTGAAGAGGAGGAGTGAGTAGTATAGGGCCGTTCTCCTGGCCATTGCACCCCGGGGGAGGGGCCTGTCGGGGCGGTTTATCCTGTCTATCTCGTAGTCGAAATAATCGTTTATCGTGTTTCCCCCGGCGCAGCCGAGGGTAACGACGAGGAAGACGAGAATCACCGTCCTGAGATCCGGGAGATGGCCCGCAGCCACTATAGAGCCGAGAACCCCAACTATCCCGGCCAGGATGCAGTTGTGGGGTCTGGTTATCTCAGCCAGAGCCTTGACTTCCATTAGGGCCACCTAATCCCCTTGGGACGCCGCCTTAAAAACCTTTGCTAGAGTTCCTCCCTCCTGAGGAGGCCCAGTTCCTCCCCGGTCTCGAGAACCCTTATCCTGCCGAAGCGCAGTTCCACCGCCTTTTCCAGCTCTTCCCGCGAAAGGGGCGTCAGAACCTGTGCCTTCCTCGAGCTGAAGCTTATCCACTTGAGGATTCCAGCGCCGAGGCAGAGACCGTTTCCGTCAATGAAGCCCACGAGGAGGTTGCTCAGCCTTTCGAAGTCTATCGCCCTGAGGGAAAAGCGGTCGTAGTGCCTGGGAAAGTTCCCAACGTCGGTCTTGACGATCGTGTAGTGGCTTCCCTTCCACCCCGCCAGAACCAGCCAGCCGAAGGCAGATGAGAGGAGTTCTATCTCTTCCCCGGTCAGCGGCCTGCCCTGAAAGAGGGACGTTCCACCGACAGGAATCTTGGTCAGGTCGATCTCAACGGTGGACGAACCAGAGAAGTAGGATCTCCATTTTTCCACCCTCACTGCCCTGCGTTCCTCCCTCGAGTGTTCCCTCACCCTCGCACTGACCTCCAGGGAAACAATCTCCCCGTAGGGTGCCAGGAGGGTTCGCAGGTGGGAGAGCTCGTCCCCCCGTTCAAGGAGAACTATGAGATCCGGTCTCACGAGTTCGGCCTTGAGGCGCTTCATCTCGGCACCTACGCCGCTCACGAACCCCGTGGTGTCTATGAGAACCACGTCCGCCATCCCGAGGGCAACGTCCGCGAGCCTCTTCACCGCCACGGCCATCTCCCCCGCGTACTGCCCGGGGGCCGTGGTTCCAATGAAGTAGTGGGCGAGTCCCCGGAGCTCGTCAAGACTTGAGAACCGTCCTCCGGGAAGCGCCAGGCTCACCGTCGCGGGAGGGAGGATCCCCTTCTGACCAACGTCACTGTCGACGATGGCGACCCCAAGACCGGCTTCCATCAGCCCGTTGGCGAGGAACGTCAGGAGGGTTGTCTTGCCACTGTCGGTTCCACCCACGAGCATTATCCTCAGGGGTTTGGACCGGGAGGTCAGTTTCTCCAGGAGGACAAGCCTGTCCCCAGGAACCTCCGTGGTATAGGACGCCTTGTTCATGTGGCCGAATACGGACCGAAAAATAAAAACCTAACCCCTGGGAAAGGCTTATAAGGGGGCCGGGCCTTGGATGTATGGTTTGACGTTGGCCCGAAGAATTTTGATGAGAGTAAACCCTGGAGGTCTGAAAATGGAGGAAAAGCCAACCCTCACGCCCCGACAGATGAGGCTCCTGAGAAAGCTCTATGAGGACGGCAGGACCATAGAGGTTCACACCGTCGAGAAGACCCAGGATGAGCTTGCTGAAGAGCTCGGAATAACGAGACAGGCCCTCAGTAACCACCTCAAGGTCCTCAAGGAGCTTGGCTACATAAGGACAGGAAGGGGCTTTATAGACCTCACCGACAAGGCCCTCGATCTGCTCGGCGAGAAGAAGGGCGACGTCTTCGTCTTCGTGAGGATAGAGCCGACCAAGAGGAAGAAGGTCTACGATGCTATAAAGAAGCTCCACATAAAGAAAATCTACCGCGTCACCGGCGACATCGACCTCATAGTCGAGGCCGACAAGACGAAGCTCGATGAGATACTCGAGGAGATATCATCCCTCGACGGAGTCAAGGAGACCATCACCCACATCGTCCTTGAGGTCCTCTGATTTCCGCGAGGGCTTCTTTTCCCCCATCTTCTTCTCCATTAGCACCTTGAGCTTATCGATATTCTTCCCGAACTTGGCGGATATCGGTACGAAGGTCTCGTCTATCTCAGAGTAGGGAACGCCGAACTTCTCGGCAAGGAAGTTTATCGTCCGCCCGAGGTTCTTTAACCTGTCCACCTTGTTCACCGCGACTATCGTGGGTATGCCGAGCTCCCTCAGGAACTGATAGAACTCAACGTCAATCGGTATTTCCCCGCGCTTTTCCCAGCGCTCGATTATCTCCGGTGCTGCTTTTCCATCCACCACGAGAACGGCAAGCTCTATCTCGTCCGCGTTCTCCTCGATGAAACGCACTATCTCGTCTTTAACGCGCTCCTGCACCTTTTTTGGAAGGCCGCTCATGAAACCGAAGCCGGGAAGGTCGACTATCGTCTTCCCCCTCCAGTTGATCTCGATGGGCTTTCTCGTCACCCCGGGTCTCTTTCCGTGCCTCACCCACTTTCCCGTCAGGCGGAATACCAGCGTGCTCTTTCCAACGTTCGAACGTCCAGCGAAGATTATCACGGTCCCACCGGTAAAAGTCCGGCGGGGGATATAAAACCCTGCCGGCGCCGGAAAGGTTAAGTACCGGTTGCGCGAAGTTGCCTCGGTGGTGTTCTATGCCCGGGGGGAGCGAGGCAAAGGCCAATCAGCTCGTCAACAAGTTCGTGATCTCTCTCACTGAGGGGCGGATCCTAGGCTACGTTACGGACATTAACGTCGAGGTCGAGGGGGATCAGTTCTACTTCATCCTGAAGATGAAAGAAATCGAGAACCTCGGAAAGGGACAGAGCATGTTCTCAAGCGAGAGGAAGCTGAAGATAAGGCCGGACGATATAGTCAACGTTGGCCCGGACGTCATAATCCTCGGAAACGGCAAGGTTCCTCCGCTTAGGGAGATAGAAAGGCTCAACCAGATAGCCGAGGAGTACAACGCCCTGGTTAGGGAACTTGAAGCGAAGGAGAAGCTCATTGAGAAGCTCAAGGAGGAGAACTACGCCCTCAAGAAGCAGATCGAGGAACTCCAGCGTGAACTTAGAAAGCTCCAGGTCATGAGGGAGGACTTCGACCACCTGAAGGAGCAGCTGGTCAGACAGGAGGGTCAGCTGGAGATGGCTAAGGAGTACATAAGACTTCTGGAGGGGCTGAGGCACGACATTGACAGGATAAAGGAGAACGTGGAGGTTTTAATTCAAACCCAGCTGGAGGAGGTTGTGAGGGCCATAATAAACGAGGAACTGAACGCAAGGGGTTTGAAAAAGACAAGCTTCATCTAACCGAAGATCTGGGGTCCGAAGGCGTGGAGGAGTATCTCAAAGGCAATAAGTATGAGTGTCAGAGCTATAACCCCCTTGGGACTCACCTTGATGGCCCGCGTGTCCTCGTCAAAAAATCTCATCAGTCCGGCACCGGTTGGCGGCAGCGTCGTCTTCTCCTTTGCCATTTTCCTCACCCCTCTACCCAAACCACGCTCCAACCTATAAAAAACTTGTGCCGGGAAACGTTTTTAAAGGCCAAACCCAACCGCCAGCTGGACAAGGGGTAACCCAATGAATCCCGCTAATGATGGAGGAGGTGGGAGGAAATGGCCACTTTCAAGCTCGTTATATCCAATCCGAGAACCGGAATTGCCAGACAGGTTGAGATCTCGGGAGAAGAGGCTGAGAAACTCGTAGGAAAGCGCATCGGGGAAACCATTCCGGCCAGCGAACTCGGACTCAACCTAACCGAGATCTTCGGGGAGGAGATACCGGGCAACGTTGAGCTCAAGATAAGGGGCGGAACCGACAAGGATGGCTTCCCCATGAGACCCGACGTCCACGGACCGAGGAGGGTTAAGATCCTCATCTCCCAGGGACCGGGCTTCAGGCCCAGGGAGAAGGGTGAGAGGCGGAAGAAGACCGTCAGGGGCAACACCATCAGCCCTGAGATAGTGCAGGTAAACATGAAGCTCCTCCTGTGAGCTTCAAACCTTTTCTTTGCCGAGTCTAAGGACGTTTGAATCCCAGATGCATGGTCATGCAACTCTTTTACCTGGCCTTCTTTTGATTCATTCTAAGAGGAAAACACAACTCGGAACGAATTTATACTCGAAAAAAAA
>NZ_JALUYR010000047.1 GCF_027012695.1 Thermococcus sp. | reverse complement strand
CTCCCACACTTCTATCCTATAATCATGCTCTCCAGCTTGAGCAGTCCACGTTAAAGTAACGCTCCCAGTACTCCCACCACCGATCGTGAGGCTTTTGCTCGACTCCTCTTGGCCATCAATGAAAAGCCTCACCCCAACCACCCCAGACATCAACGCGGCAACTTATCTCCCGATTCCAGGTACATGACAGCGAAATTTTCCCGATATTGACGGGTTGTTATTTATTTTTATATCTTTCGGTTATTGTCCATTACTACAGTATTGAGATCCAATGGAGCATAGGTAGTGTCAACCCTAGTTGATGTCCCCAAACTTCCGCCGAGTACACGGCTGTGGATCCCCATACCCTCCACTCCCAAGTAACCCACAGCGCTTTTCCCCAGAAAAACTCCTGATTACCTCACCCAAAAAAAGCCTGGACGTGCCAGAGGGTGGCGTAATGGGTGGCCAGCAGAGAAATTGGGAACAGAAAGATGAACACACATTCATCAAGAGCCCTCCCAACAGCCACCTGGGCCGGAATCGCCGGAAGGAGGAGTCGGGGCGTACTTATAGCCGGCGTGCCCGTTACAACCATCTGAAAGAAAACAAAGGGAGCTGAGATCGCGAATTCTAAACCCCTCTTCTCTCTGATCAGTATCAGAAGACCGGCCAGGTAAACACTGATAAACAGCCAGTTTCTTACGAGCCAGTGCCACGGGTACAGCGGATTATCCTCCAGCATCCACCCCTGGGCGGTGAACCAGCTCCGCAGGATCCAGCGGGCCTGCCCGAGGGGATCCGTCCAGTGAAGATCCCAGTAGCGCTCGGCGGCAAAGTAGGCCCCGATCCCCCCGTGGGGAGTCAGGTAGAGCAGCATTACAATGCCCGTCAGGGAGAGGGGGATGAGGAAGCCCGCCGCTGCCCTCCGATCCTTTGCCAGCAGATACAGAAAAACAACACCGGCGAAGATAACCAGGTTGTAGCGGGCCATAACGCCCAAACCGGCCAGGAGACCCGAGAGCACGGGTCTGTTTTCGACAAGGGCGAGGTATGAGAGGAGCAGGAGGGAGAGCGCGAGGGACTCGCTGTAGGGTGCGGTCGTGAAGAGGGCGTAGGCAGGGTTGAGAACGAGAAACAGCGCCTCCCTCCGGCCCCAGAGTCTCAGGGCCATCAGCGGGGGCACGATGCTGAAGACGTTGGCGGTTATAAAGAGGGCCAGCCACGGTCTGATTCCAATATGGGTGAGGAGTCCGGCAGTAAGCGGGTAGAGAGGGGCGAAAACGATCTCGTAATCCTCAGGATTGCCCTGGAGAACGTGAAGAAAGTGCTCTCCATCCCATCGAAGGCAGAAGTCCCTGAGAGAAACCTCACCGAGGGCTGTGAAAAGGACGACCGACTTCATCGCCAGGAGGACGAGGATAACAACCAGGACGTCTTTCCTCACGACAACACCGATGAATTAAAGGGAAAAAACCTTAAAAGGTTAACCCTCGAGGGCGTCCTTCCAGGCCTCGAGCACTGCCCTGGCCCTGTCGAATATCTTCTGGGCAGCCTCCTCAAGAACCTGCTCGGGAGTTACACTGCCGTCGGTAACGATCCTGAACCTTGGTTTTCTCGCCATAAGAACGGGGTGTTCGATTGTGTAGCCGGCAAAGGTTACGTGCTCATTCTCGTGGAGCACCTCGTTGAGAAGGTTGGCGAAGGTATGATCCTCCCCCTCAAGGTAAAACTCAAGGACGTTTTCCTCACGCTTGATGACCTCGATCTTCATCTTCCTCACCTTTCAGGGCTTTCAGGAGCTCTTCCAGGGCCTGCTCCTTGTTCTTCACCAGTTCGTATTTAAACTTATCCTCCTTCCACTCGGCCAGTCCGAGTTCAACAAGCTTATCCATAACCTCATCGGGATCGAGATCGTAGACCACCGCAACCGGGAGAACGACTTCCCTTATCTGTCTCGTTGTGCTGAGCGCTACCTCTGAAAGTACCTCGCCAAGTTTTTCCACCAGCTTCACCGCATCGTCCCACGGCAGCGACGTTACTAGCTCATTCTCTCTGAGCTCTACACTCTCACCGAGGAGTTCAAGGGTCTTAACCAGGATCGGCGTTGAGACACTGGCCCCGGCCTCGCGCAGGAGATCGTCCACAGTGTAGTGGTAAAAACCCCTCCTGTCCGGGTATAGTTTTGCCTTCACCCTGTTGTGGATCTCGCGTATCTTCCTGAGGGCCTCCCTGATCTCGTCCTTCGTTCCCTGGACGTTTACCTTGAGGTCGTTGAGCTTTCCATGGACGTAGATGAATGCTGGAAGACGAAGTCTCTGGACTTCCTTAAGGAACTCCTCCTTCTCGCGGTCGTCGCGGACGTGGATGGTTATTGTCTTTTTCGCTCGCGCCATCACACCTTCACCTTCCGGTACATGGAAGAAAGTTTCCTCGTCTCGACGTGACCACAGCGCGGACAGACGAGCCTGTCACCCCGCCTAACCATGGGGGTTCTGCACCTCGTGCAGAGGGCGTAGATAACGCCAAGATCGTGACCCTTCGTGGAGAGCTGTATCGGGCTTTTCTCCGCAGATATAACGCGCGCCCTCACAACGTCCCCGATCCTGAACTCGTTCTGCATGCTATCAACGTATCCATCATCCACCTGCGAGATGTGAATGCCGGCCAGTTTGGAGGTTGCTATCTCCCTGTCGTTCTCCCTGCCCTCTATGCGGATTACCTGGACTATCGCGGCCTGGGGTTTAACCTCTATGACCCGGCCGATGACAACGTCTCCCACCTTGGGAAGCGGCGGGGTGTCGGTAACGGGCTCAACGCTTATCTCCATCCTGTTCTGGTCAACCACGACCCTTCCGGCTCGAACTGCGTAGAGCTCTCCGTTCTCCTCTTTGACACCCTCTCCCGGAAAGTACTCCTCAATAACACCGAGGTAATCTCCGGGAAGGACGAGATCGCCGGGCTTTACCTTTTTCTCCTCCATCCTCCCACCTCCGTGAAAGTTCCGGTTCGTATTTTTTAAGTCTTTGGCCGGGGAGGATTTATAAGGTGAGGGAAAAGGTTTTAGTAATCCGCGCAGAGCCCACGGTGGTGATAGGAATGAGAATGCTTCTGATACACGCGGACTACCTCGAGTACGAAGTCAAGGACAAAGCCCTGAAGAACCCCGAGCCGATAGGTGAAGAACAGAGGAAGGGTAGGCTCGATGAGGTTCTCGCTGCCTTCATAAGCGTTGAGAAGGTTGATGAGTCAAACCCCGAAGAAGTTGTCGAGAAGGCCGTGAAGGAAATCGAAGAGGTCGCAAGACAAATTGGGACGAACAGGGTCTTCGTCTATCCCTTCGCACACCTGAGCAGCGACCTCGCGAAACCGGAGATTGCACTTGAGGTTCTCAGGAAGATCGAGGAGAAGCTTAAAGAGAGGGGCTTCGAGGTCAAGCGCGCGCCCTTCGGCTACTACAAGGCCTTCAGGCTCTCCTGCAAGGGGCACCCGCTGGCGGAACTCAGCAGAACGATAGTGCCGAGCGGCGAGGCAGTCTCAAAGGAGGAGCGCAACATTGCCCTCGAAAAGGAGGAGGAACTGAAGAGCTACTGGTACGTTCTCACGCCGGAGGGCGAACTCATTGAGGTGGACAAGTTCGACTTCACCGGCCACGAGAACCTCAGGAAGTTCGCCAACTACGAGATAAGCAAGAACAGAATAGCCGACAGAGAACCACCGCACGTTAAGCTCATGCTCGAGCACGAGCTCGTTGACTACGAACCGGGAAGCGACGGAGGAAACCTCCGCTACTACCCGAAGGGACGCCTGATAAAGGGCCTCCTCGAGCAGTACGTCACCGAGAAGGTCGTTGAATACGGTGCCATGGAAGTGGAAACGCCAATCATGTATGACTTCGAGCACCCTGCCCTTGAGAAGTATCTCAACCGCTTCCCGGCGAGGCAGTACGTAGTTAAAAGCGGCGACAAGAAGTTCTTCCTCAGGTTCGCGGCATGTTTCGGCCAGTTTCTCATAAAGAAGGACGCAATCATAAGCTACCGCAACCTCCCACTGAGGATGTACGAGCTAACCAGATACTCCTTTAGGAGAGAGAAGAGCGGTGAGCTTTCGGGCCTGAGAAGGCTCAGGGCCTTCACGATGCCGGACATGCACACCGTTGCTCGCGATTTAAAGCAGGCGATGGACGAGTTCAAGAAGCAGTACAAGCTCAGCATGGAGGTTCTTAAGGGCGTTGGCCTTACGCCAGAGGACTACGAGGTGGCCATACGCTTTACGAGGGACTTCTGGGAGGAGAACAGGGACTTCATAGTCGAGCTCGCTAAGATTATAGGCAAGCCCGTCCTGATAGAGATGTGGGACCAGAGGTTCTTCTACTTCATACTCAAGTTCGAGTTCAACTTCGTTGACAACCTCGACAAAGCTGCAGCCCTGAGTACGGTGCAGATAGACGTGGAGAACGCTGAAAGGTTTGGAATAACCTACTACGACGAGAACGGACAGGAGCGCTATCCATTGATACTCCACTGCTCCCCGAGCGGAGCAATTGAGCGCGTCATGTACGCAATCCTCGAGAAACAGGCGAAACTGCAGGCCCAGGGTAAGAAGCCGATGTTCCCGCTGTGGCTCAGCCCGATACAGGCCAGGGTTATACCGGTCAGCGATGAGGTTCTTGACTACGCCCTCTACGTTGCAGGAAAGCTTGAAGGGGCGAAGATAAGGGTTGACGTTGACGACACCGGCGACAGGCTCAATAAGAAGATAAGGAAGGCGGAGAAGGAGTGGATTCCCTACATAGTCGTCGTCGGCAAGAACGAGAAGGAGCAGAACACGGTAACGGTGAGGAGAAGGGAAGACGGCAAGCAGGTTGAGATGCAACTCGAAGACCTCATCAGGGAGATAAAGAGGAAGACCGAGGGCTTCCCCTACAAGCCGAGGCCCCTACCGCTCCTCCTCAGCAGGAGGCCGAAGTTCCGGGGCTGAGCCCCTACCCCTTTATTCCGGAGGTTACCTCCTCCAGGAAGTCCCTGGCCTCCTCACTGAACATTTCCATCGGTACCTCCTTGCCGTACTTGTCGTAGATCTTCCCGTCCCTGAAGTTTATCTCGAAGATTTCGTATCGCTCCTCGCTCTTCTCGTAGTGCTTTATCCCGTGCCCCCGGAGGTGCCTCTCAACGCTCTCCACGTCAACGTACTTGCCGCACTCCTCACACTTATAGAACTGCCAGAAGATATAATCCTGACCCGCGAGCATGTTGTTCTTTATGTGGTTGATCAAAGCTCCTCCAAGGTACTCGTAGAAGTCCTCCTGAAGGAGTTTTCCATCGTCCTCGACGACCCTGAAGCCGCTCCAGACTATATGGTCGTTTATATCGGCAAGGGTCGCCTTGATGTAGCGGTAGGTAAGGATGAAAGCCCCGTTGTGAACGAAAAAAACGTTCCTGTCCGGGACCGCGATTATTCGTATCCCCTCGCTCTTCCCGGCGTCGGCTATCCTCTCGGCACTCTCCCTATCGTCGGCAACGTCTATGATGACCTTCACGTTGCTCCTCTTGTGGGTTCCGATTATTCTGTTTCCTGGAATTTCCCAGCGGTAATCATCGAGGTACCTGACCTGGGAGTAAACCCTTTTTATCCTGGGACTCAACTCACTGTACTCCATCACTCACCACCGGCGAGAATTCGAACCCAAAGTTAATAAACCTTCGCGGAAAACTTTAAAAAGGATCGTTCTCCCGGGAGATGACCCCAATCTGAAAACGTTACCTTCCAAAGCGTCTCTGCCGCTTCTGGTACTCGCGGATAATCCTGAGGAAGTCGATTTTCCTGAACTCCGGGAAGTAGACGTCAACAAAGAAGAGCTCGCTGTAGGCTATCTGGTAGAGGAGGAAGTTGCTTATCCTCTCCTCCCCCCCGGTTCTTATAACGATGTCGGGATCGGGCATGTTGGGGTAGTAGAGGTAGCGCTTTATCATCTCTTCATCGATGTCTTCGATGCTTATCCGGCCCTCCTGGACGTCCCTTACTATGTCCTTCACCGCATCCGCTATCTCACTCCTGCCACCGTAGGCGAGGGCTATATTGAGGAAGTAGTTCGAGTACTTCCTCGTCGCACGCTCTGCATCTTCCGCCGCCTTCCTGACGTTCTCCGGCAGGAGCTCCTTCCTCCCCAGAACGTTCACTCTTATGCCGTACCTGTGAACCCTCTCGTCCTCTACCAGTTCCTTGAACTTCCTCTCGAAGAGGTCCATGAGGGCGCGTACCTCATCGGGCGTTCTCCTGAAGTTCTCGGTGGAGAAAGCGTAGACAGTGAGCGTCCTTATCCCAAGTTCGCGGCACCACTCCATTATCTCCTCAAGCTTTTGAGAACCGAAGAGGTGACCGTACCACGGGGGTTTTTCTATCTTCCTCGCCCACCGCCTGTTCCCGTCCATAATTATGGCCACGTGGTTTGGGAGCTTTCCGGATTTAACCTTCTCAAGGAGGTAGTCCTCGTAGAGGTCGTAAGCGGGCTTGAAAATCAAATGGGGAACGTGGGAAAGCAGGCGGCGGAGCATCGAGCATCACTCGACCTTTTTCCTCGACTGGAGATGCTTTTCCGCAAGCTCCATGTAGATTTCAGCGTTCTTCTTCGTCCACTCGATTTCCTCCTCGCTCAGCTGCCTGACGACCTTTCCGGGAACGCCGACGACGAGGCTGTAGTCGGGTATCTCCTTGCCCGGCGGGACGAGTGCTCCTGCCCCTATGATAACGTGCCTGCCTACCTTCGCCCCGTCAAGGATTATGGCGCCCATGCCGATGATGGTGTAGTCGTCGATGGTCGCGCCGTGAACGACGGCGTTGTGGCCTATCGTCACGTACTTTCCAACCCTGGTCGGGAGGCCGTGGGAGGTGTGTATGCTCACGTTGTCCTGGACGTTGGAGCAGCAGCCGATGTAGATCCGCTCTATGTCGCCCCTGAGAACCGCTGAAGGCCAGACGCTCGTCTTCTCCTCGAGAACGACGTCGCCGATAACGGAGGCAGTCTCATCGATGAAGGCCGTTTCGTGAACCTTTGGTCTCCTTTCACCGAGTTCGTAAACCGCCATGAGCATCACCTGGAGAAACTCTCGGGCAGAACTTATAAACCTAACCGGACAACTCCCAAGGAGGGAGTGCGATGAGATATAAGCGGGGGGCGAGCGCCGAGAGGGAGCTGATAGGAATGCTAGAAAAAGCCGGTTTCGCGGTCGTGCGCTCGGCCGGGAGCAAGAAGGTGGACATCGTAGCTGGAAACGGGAAGATATACCTCTGCATTGAGGTCAAGAGCACCCACGACGAGAGACTCTACTTTGGCAGGGATGACTACGAGAAGCTCACCTCCTTCGCGGAGCGCTTCGGGGGGAAGGCCGTCATAGCGGTCAAGTTCATAAACCGGGGCTGGCGCTTCTTCTACCCAGAGAACCTTGAGCGGGGTGGAAAGAACTATAAGATAAGCCTTCGGAGTGGAAACCACTCGACCTTCGATGAAGTCATTGGCAGACAGACCTCCCTTTTGGGGGTGATCGGTCGTGAAACCTAGGCACCTGATCGCAATCATTCTTATACTCTCGGCGATTCCACTCTCCACGGGGGCGGGAGCCGGGCCCCTCGTTATAACTCCCCTCAAGGACGATTTCTCGGGAGTTCCGGGGGACACGGTCATAATACCATTCCGGCTGACAAACCTGGGGAACAGCACGATAGAGAACGTAACCGTCTACATCACGGGGCCGGCCCAGGGATTCCTCTACCAGAGTAAGATCATACGAAAGCCGATAGAACCCAACGGCACCGTTGAGGACACCCTCTCGGTGAAGATCCTGAACGTACCGCCCGGGAGGTACAACCTGACCCTCGTGGCCAGGTTTGGATCGGTCTACTCCGATGCGGGGGTTCACCTGACAGTAAAGACCCTGGTGGACTACGACCTGGCGATAGACGTGGGGAGGGAGTATCCCTACGGGAGAAACGTGAGCGTTGTTATGACGGTAACCTCCCGGGCAAACGGAATAATCATCGGCAGGGTGGGGTACACGATAACCCGGGACGGAAAGAGGGTCCAAGACTTCGCGACGACGATCTACCTGAACCCGGGGGAGAGCTGGATCAGAAACGTAACCCTGACCAGGCCGCCGGTTGGGAACTACAACGTGAGGCTCTGGGCATACTTCGGAGGAAAATACAAGTCCGAGACGGCCTCCTTCCGGGTGTTCCAGCGCAATCTGGGTTACGAAGCCTACTATCGAAACGGTGCAATCCACGTCTTCGTTCACGACGATAACGGAAGGGGCGTTCCCGGAATCCCCGTGAAGATAAACGGCCGTCTCCTGATGACTGACGACGATGGAACGGTTGTCCATCCCGTGAGCGAGCCCGGGGCCTATGAAGTGACCCTTGATCTCGATGGAAAGATCGTGACGACCGTCGTGGAAGTAAGGAAGCTCTTCATAAGTTACGAACAGTCCAACGACACCCTTCTGGTCAGGGTCGTTGACTCAACCGGGAAGCCGGTATCCAACGTAACCGTTATCGCCATCGGCCCCCTGGGAAGGGACTACGCCACGACCAACGCCTCCGGAATGGCCGTCGTAAACCTCAAAAAAACCGGCTACGGGACGATAATCCTTAGGGCGGAGAGCAGCGAGTACGTTGGCGGCTCCATAACCGCCAGAGCTTTCGAGCCTCCGAAACCATCCCCCACGACAACCCCAACCAGGACAACGCCGGTGGTAACAACGGTACCGAAACCGCCCGAAGGTCACTGGAGGACACCCCTCATACTGGTCCTCTCAGGTCTTCTGCTCGCCGGAACTTCCTATGCGTCCCTCTTCAGACCGCTGGTTCACGAGGAGAAAGCCGGACGCCACTACTTCCTTAAGATCAGGGCCCCCCGGTTGAAGGGCATTGACAACCTGAAGCTCGAGAGGAGTGTCAACGCAGTAGAGGTCCGGACAACGAAGGGCAGCGCCAGGGTAGAAAACGGGAAGGTTATCTGGGAGATAGACCACCTTGAACCGGGCGAGGAGGCCTATCTGCAGGTTCTTCTTGGCTGACCTCCCTTCGCAAACCTTATTAAGCTGGTCAAGTACATTCAGATGGAAATCTAAAGGAGGCGAAAGCCATGGTTGACGTTGAGCTTTTGAGGAAGGTTGTGGAAGCGCCGGGCGTTTCCGGCTACGAGTTCCTTGGAATAAGGGACGTTGTTAAGGAGGAGCTTGAGAAGGTTGCCGATGAGGTTTACATCGACAAGCTCGGCAACGTCATAGCCCACAGGAAGGGTTCCGGACCGAAGGTCATGATAGCGGCCCATATGGACAAGATAGGCGTCATGGTTAACCACATCGACAAGGAGGGCTACCTCCACCTCGTTCCAATCGGCGGAGTCGACCCGAGGACCCTGGTTGCGCAGAGGATTCGCTTCTTCACCGAGAAGGGCGAGCGCTTTGGAGTTGTCGGCCACATACCGCCGCACCTCCAGAAGCCGGAGGACAGGAAGAAGGCCGCGGACTGGGACACGATAGTAGTTGATGTGGGCGTTGACAGCAGGGAGGAAGCTGAGGAATTAGGCTTCCGCGTTGGAACTGTAGGCGAGTTCGCCCCGGCCTTTACCCAGCTCAGCGAGAACAGAATAGCCACCCCCTACCTCGACGACCGCGTTTGCCTCTACGCCATGATTGAGGCCGCGAAAAGGATTGAGAACCACGAGGCTGACATTTACTTCGTTGGCTCCGTCCAGGAGGAGGTTGGACTAAGGGGAGCGCGCGTCGCTTCCTACGCGATAGATCCCGAGATTGGAATAGCGATGGACGTTACCTTCGCCAAGCAGGTCGGCGACAAGGGCAAGATCGTTCCCAAGCTCGGCGGCGGACCGGTCATGGACGTTGGTCCAAACATCAACCCCAAGCTCAGGGCCTTCGCCGACGAGGTTGCCAAGAAGTACGGCATTGAACTCCAGGTCGAGGCTTCGCCGAGGCCGACGGGAACCGACGCGAACATCATGCAGATCAACAGGGAGGGCGTTGCCACCGCAGTGCTGAGCATACCGATCCGCTACATGCACAGCCAGGTCGAGACCGCTGATCTGAGGGACATCGAGAAGACCATCGAGTTCGCGAAGCACCTCCTGGAGGAGCTCAGGCCGATGGACCTCACCCCGTGAGCTTCCCCTTCTCCCGGAAAAGGTTTATACCCCCTTTTCCAATCTTTGACGGTGTGGGACTTGAGGGAGAAAGTTCTTGAGAGCCTGGAGATGATAAGAAAAGGCATGCCACCCTCCCCCGGGGAGTTCAAAAATCTGGGACTCACGAAGGACGGGATATACAAAAGGCTTGAGTTCGCGATAGGACTCCTCCTCGATGAGCTTGCGGAAAAAGCCAGGGAACACGGTATAACGGCCATCTCCTACGCGGACGTCATCACATCGCTCGGGGAGAGGGGTTTGATTTCCGGAGAAGTGATCGAGAAGGCGGAATTCTTGGCCCGGCTCAGGGAGATCCTTGTCTACGACTACGAGCTGATTGACGACGAAATTGCATTCGAAAACATGCCCGAGTACCTGGAGTTCATAGAGACCGTTTTGAACCACCTGGAGGGGAGGGAATGATACTGGTGGTTCCCATAGGCGATGTCCCGGAGGATATCGTCGCGGGGGTCTCGACCTTCGTCAACTCCTACTACTCCAGGCTCGGCCTTCCAGTGAAGGTGGGAGATCCCCTTCCCGTGGAGGTCTTTGAAAGTGCATTCAACCCCGCCAGGGGACAGTTCCTGGGGCGGGCGTTCCTTCCGGTCCTCGCGGAGCTCGGAGTCGGGGCGAGGGCGGTACTCGGGATCACCGGGCTCGATCTCTATGAGGAGGGACTGAACTTCATCTTCGGCCTGGCGCATCCCGGTCTGGGTGCGGCGGTGGTCTCGATATTCAGGCTCAGACCGGAGTTCTACGGCGAACCACCCAACGATGAACTCCTGCTGGAGAGAACCGTTAAGGAGGCCATGCACGAGCTCGGCCACGTTTTCGGTCTCGGTCACTGTCCAAGGAGGGATTGCGTCATGCACTTCTCAAACTCGATAGTGGACACCGACCTGAAGGGCCCCCTCTATTGTCCCGCCTGCGAGACCCAACTAATGAGGAACCTGGGGGTGATGAGGTGATTGAGGTTGAGGTCAAGGGCTACGCCGATGATGAGATCTTCCAGAAGGTAAGGGAAAGGTTCGAACTGATAAGGCGCGAGTACCATGAGGACACCTACTTCCAGCATCCGTGCAGGAACTTCGCTGAGACTGACGAAGCGCTCAGGATAAGGGTGAGGCGCTTCAACGGGCACTTTGAGTCATTCCTCACGTACAAGGGGCCGAAGATGGATCCGAACTCGAAGACGAGAAAGGAGATAGAGGTTCCGATAAGCGACCCGGACAGGCACGAGGAGATACTCCTGAACCTCGGGTTTCGGGAGGTTCTCACTGTGGAGAAGGTCAGGGAGAAGTACTACGTGGACAAAGGGGTAATCATAGCACTCGACGATGTTGAAGGCCTCGGCAAGTTCATCGAGATAGAGGCCCTGGTCGGGAACGGGGAGAACATCGAGGAGATCGTCGAGAGGCTCAGGAGAATACTCAGGGATCTGGGGGTCAGGCGCTTCGAGAGGCGCTCCTACCTCGAGCTCCTGCTCGAAGCCTCAAAATCGAGCTGAACTCCTCGGGGGTCAGCGCCAGCCCGTCCACCAGGCCCCTCTCCCTGAGCTCATGGGATGCTTCGAGGGATGCCGGGAGTTTCACCCCTATTTCCCTCAGCTTCTCTACTTCTTCCGCTATCTCACTGGGCCTCCCGTCCATAACCACCGACCCGCCGTCCATCACCAATATCCTGTCGGCATGGCGGAAGAGGTACCCCGTGTGGTGCTCCACCAGGACAACGGTTATGCCGTGCTCCCTGTTGAGGAGGGATACGAGGCCGAGAACCTCCTTTCGGCCAAGGGGATCGAGCTGGCTCGTTGGCTCATCGAGAACAAGAATGGAGGGTTTCATCGCCAGAACGCAGGCTATGGCGAGCCTCTGCTTCTGACCGCCACTCAGGGTGGGGGGGAACTCCTTTTCAAGGCCCTTGAGCCCGGTAACCTCCAGAACCCACCGGATTCGCCGCAGTATCTCGTTCCTATCGAGACCAAGGTTCTCAAGGCCGAAGGCTATCTCCTCCTCAACGGTCATGTTGAAGAGCTGGCTCTCGGGATTCTGGAGGACGAGACCGACCACGGTTGACAGCCTGGGAACAGGCGTCTCCCTCGTGTCAAACTCCTCTCCGGTACGGGGATCCCTTATCAGAACCCTCCCCTCGAACTCGCCCTTTATCAAGTTCGGGATCACGCCGTTCAGGGTGAGACTTAGTGTTGACTTCCCGCTCCCGCTTGGCCCGATTACCCCAACCAGTTCACCCTGTTTAATGGTGAGGTTAACGTCCCGCAGGGAGCGGGATCTAGTCCGGCGGTACCTGAAGCTCAGGTTCTCCACCTCCACCACGTTCATCTGACCCTCACCACCCTGGGAAAGAGGAGGAGGACGCTTATGATAAAGACCAGCGTCGAGAATATCTCCAGCCTGCCTATCCACATATGGAGGATCAGGAGAACCTTCATATCGGGGGGCATGGCGGCGGAGGTCAGGCCAACGCTCAGACCAACGTTACCCTGGGCGGAGGCGACCTCAAAGAGGGAATCCACCAGGGTGGCCTTCATCCTTACCATCGTGTAGATCGTCCCGACGAGGAGGATCGCTATGTAGGTCATCGTGAAGCTCATGACCTCCTGAACGTCCTCCTCGGTGAAGACGTAGTTGCCGACCTTTCTCTTTATCACCGCTCCCCTTGGGAGTATGGCCTGCTGGAGCGTCCACTTGAGGCTCTCGTACATGAGGGTAACGCGGATCAGCTTTATACCGCCCGCGGTGCTTCCCGCGCCACCGCCTATGACCATCAGGACTGCTATTATGAACTTGCCGAGCTCGGGGTACCTGCTCAGATCGGCTATTCCGAAGCCGGTACAGGTTATGGCCGAGACAGAGTGGAAAACCGCCTCCCTAAGGGATTCACCTACCGGGGAGCCGATACCGAGGAGACTGTACGCAATCAGCAGGATCGCGGGTAGGAGAAAGACGAACATATACCTGACCTGGATGTCATCGAAGAAGGGCTTGAGGTGCCTGTTGACGAACATCCGGTAGTGGACGGTGAAGTTAACGGCACCCATTATCATGAGAAATATCGTGACGGCCTCTATCGAGGGACTGTTAAAAAAGCCTATGCTCAGATCGTGGTTGCTCATACCTCCAGTTCCCAGACCGGTCATCGCGTGAACCACCGCATCGAAGAGGGACATGCCGTTGAGGTAGTAGAGGTAGATGCCGATGAGGGTGAGAAAGAGGTATATCTCGAAGATTATCTTGGAGGTGTTCACGAGGTTCGGCAGGATTCTCTCACTCCTCGCCTCGGCACGGTAGAGCCTCGCGGCGGCGACGCCCGGCCTGATGAGAACGGTCAGGGCTACGAGGACTATGCCTATTCCCCCCAGCCACTGCATCCAGGCGCGCCAGAAGAGGAGCATGTGGGGATAGGCCTCAAGATGGGTCATCATCGTGAGCCCCGTACCGGTCCAGGCGCTCATGCTTTCGAAATAGGAGTCAATGAAGGACATCCCGGCAATCCCCATGAAGGGGACGACGCTTATGAAGGAGGCAAAGAGCCAAACGAAGGCCGCCGAGATCATTGCCTGCCTGAGGTTGACGTCCTCAATGCTACCCATGTGCCTGGCAAGCCACGCTCCCAGGAGAATGCTCAGGGCCCCCGGGATTGCGAAGTAAAGTACGTGGCTTACCTCATCCGGGTAAAACCATCCCAGGAGCACGGGGAAGAGGTAGGCGATTCCGACGCCCTGGAGGATTGAACCTATAAGGTTCTTCACCACGAAGAGGTCGTCCGAGACGTTGATGTGCTTCCCCAGTTCGAGCATGGGCCCACCGTAGGGGTAGGGTCGGGCGGCAATAAAAGGTTTTCCCGTGGAAAGGTTTAAGGGGATCTTCCCAATCCCCCGGTGGTGATGAAAGGTGGACGAGAGGGAAGCCCTGATAAAAGCGGGGGAGATAGCAAGACAGGTCAAGAGGGAAGTCACCGGACTAATCAGGCCGGGAGCAAAACTCTACGACATAGCGGAGTTCGTGGAAAGACGCATAGTTGAGCTCGGGGGAAAACCTGCGTTTCCGTGCAACCTCTCAATCAACGAGGTGGCGGCCCACTACACGCCCTACAGGGGGGACGAGAGCACCCTCGGGGAAGGCGACTACCTCAAGGTTGACCTCGGCGTCCACGTGGACGGTTACATTGCCGATACTGCCCTCACCTTCCGCGTCGGGATGGAAGAAGATGAGCTCATGAAAGCCGCCAGGGAGGCCCTAGAAAACGCGATATCAACCGTCAGAGCGGGAGTTCGGATAAACGAGATAGGGAGAGCAATTGAGGAAACGATACGGGGAAGGGGGTTCAATCCCATAGTCAACCTCAGCGGCCACAAGGTGGAACGCTACAGGCTCCACGCAGGGGTGAGCATACCCAACGTCTACCGCCCGGGCGACACCTACGAGCTGAGGGAAGGCGACGTCATAGCGATAGAACCTTTCGCCACGATCGGGGCGGGACAAGTCATAGAGGTTCCGCCAGCGCTGATCTTCATGTACATCCGGGACAGGCCCGTTAGAATGTCCCATGCGAGGAGACTGTTGATGCATATAAAGAACAACTACAAAACGCTCCCCTTCGCCTACCGCTGGCTGCAGGGTTTTATGCCGGAGGGACAGCTGAAGCTGGCCCTGGCTCAACTCGAGAAGATGGGAGCCATACGCGGCTACCCGATACTGCGCGAGGTGAGGGGCGGGAACGTTGCCCAGTTCGAGCACACGGTCATAGTGGAGAAAGACGGGGCGTACATAACCACCTGATCAATAGCGGGCGAACACGACGGCCTCGTACAGTCCCCTCTTTCCACCCCGTTTTCGGAGATGCCAGATCTTTTCAACCGTGAACCCAAGCCCCTCTAAAATCCTGGCCAGCAAAAGGTCGGAGGGCACCTCAACGCCTTTAATGTAGGAGTTTCCTATGACGTAGGCTACTCTTGAATCACCCTCCTTCAATATCCGGGACATCCCAGCCAGGTGCAGGTACATATCGTTAAAGTATTTCACAACGTAATTGGCCATTATGTCACTTAGGGAGTATATCTTTTCGGGGATATCTGAGAGTGCATCGTCCACTATGCTGTTCACCGGGCGGATGCGCTTACCCTTAAGAGAAAACGTGGCCTTGCCCCATGTTCCCCCTATGGTCTCCATGTCAAGCTCAGACGCCTGCGAAGGGCTGGTAAACACCTCAAAAAAGTACAGATAAGGTCTTGTCTCCATGACGTAACTATACCTGTTTGGATAGGGGGGAGAAGTTATTACCCGCGTAATTCTGCCGTGATATTCTCCGGGAATTACATCTCCAAGATGCTTGCTATCTCCCATCATTGCCATTGACGGTGCGGGATTCGGCACTTCAGTTTTGACTTTTTCCACATCCTTGATCATGACCTCATACTTTTTTGCAAGGACAGACATGCTAAACTTCTTTATCCAGTTTTTCCCACCGTTGGATTGGCCAAGGTTAAAGGGATTGTCAACGAAACTTATGGTTGGATGGTTTCGTCTTATGTTGGCAAAGTCCAAGAGTATGGACGCCATTCCAATCCAGAGGAAGTCCTGATATTCCTCCGGTAACTCCATGGCGTACTCCTTGAAGGCTTCCCTAATCAGCAACAGATCCCTCAATACATCCGGAGCCCACCATCGAAAGAGATTGGAAAGTCTGGGAAGCATTATTCCATGGGTTTCAAATTTACTTAGGGGAACCGACTCAAACCTCTGGAACATTTCCTCCGCAAAATCAAGAAAAGCCCTCACAATATTCTTGAGCAGACCGGGATCCAACCTATCCCATGATGAAGATGCCCGCGTTACTCTGTATAAAACCGGGTTTATCTCAACCCCAATGGAGGGTATACCCCTTTTCTTACATTCCAGCAGCGTGGTTCCCGTTCCGGAGAAAGGATCCAGGACAACGTCCTGTGAACTGCTTTTACCGAGTTCGTTAAGGAGGATGTTAACGAGATCGGGGGAATAACTGGGGGTCAGCCGGAACCATGAGTGAACAGGATGGTTGAACTTTCCCTTAAACGTGATCAGTTCGGGACTTAGGTTTTTCCAGACGATTTTAAACCTGCCTTTCCCGGGATAAACCATAAGCCCGTCTAAAGTGCCCTGTCCCATGCTCTCACCTTACGGATTTCGAAGCATATTACGAAAGACGTAATAAACGTTTTTAAGCGTTACGGGTTATCAGAGCCGGTAGAGATGGATTCCAACAGAATCCCCCCAGAGTGGGAGCTTATTAAGTTTTTGGAACGACCCCGTGCAATTAGGCTTCTCCTTGTACTAAAAGAGAACACACCTCACAAAAAATACACGCTGACTCAGATTCTGGCGATGGTAGGTGGATCCCCTGAAACTTTGATGAAAAGGATAAGGGAACTTCAGTCCCTGGGGTTGATAACAAAGGTGATTACCAACGATAATTCCAGGGTCAGTTATCGGCTAACATCCCGGGGCATAGAGGTTGCAAAGAAACTTGAGGAAGCAGTGGGGTTGCTGGGGGAGGGTTTTGGCAATGCAGACCAATCTGGCGGAGTGGATCAAAGTGGATACCGATGACAAAAAACCGAGTCTGGAAGAAAGGATTAAAAAAGAGATTATCAACCTCTTAGAGAGCCTCAAAGACTACAAACGGCTTAATGAGTTCGATAAGGAACTTCGTCGTCACAGAGAAGATGTGGTCTTTTCTTCGCTGGGACTTGATGCTCCCACCATTATAGAATGGCGGATAATGGGAGGCCTCGTCCAGAGTACAACCCGAAAGCTGGGAGACCTATTTGAGAAAAAAATTACGAAAGAGATAATCCGTGAGAAACTGGGAATAGATGAGAAGATCCTCACAGGATTCGGGTACAAAAAACCAGAGGAAGGGAAGACGGGGAATAGGAAGGGGGATCAAAAAGCCAAAGAACACACCCGAACACTGGATATACTGATCCCTCTTGATAGCATAAAAGACCCCTTAAAACAAGAAGCCGTTAGAAGGGAACTTGAACGCCTGATAGCCAAAAGACACCGGGATATTAATTCCCTTCGCGAAAAACAGAGTACAGGGCGAAAAAAGAAGACCAACGCGGACAAATACATAGACTATTATAACGAGAAATTTGATGGCATCGGGATTGAGGTTAGGTACGCATACAATATCGGGGACTCCAAGAGAAAACAGGCGGATCTGGACATGGCGGGGGTATTGACCGACCCCCATCATCCAAGGAGACTGAATCCAAAAGATGAGAACAGATACCTGCCCGTTATGCTGGTCTACAGCACGGTAAACCTGTCAAACCACCTCTCATCTCTCGAACAGAGATGGGTAGTCCTCCAGGGAAAGGAAGCTTTTGAGTTCCTGAAGAACATAACGGGGTTTGATCTTGAAGGGTTTCTACGAAATAACCGGGAAGAGTTCAAAGAGATAACCGAAAAGTCCCTGAGGGATATTAAAAGGAAGTTTTCCTCGGATCAAGAAACCCTCGATGGCCAGGCAGATGGCGCCGGGGCAGGGATTTGAACCCTGGTGGGCGGAGCCCACGGGATCTCGAGTCCCGCGCCTTCCCAGGCTAGGCTACCCCGGCGCGTTTCTGAGTTCCGGCTCCGGTCTTATAAATCTTTCCGCGAAAGATTTATTAAGTTCTGGTAACTAAAAAGCGCCGGACCCCTGAAAAGGTTTAAATCCTCCGGTGCCGTAGGAACAAACGTTGAGGAGGTGACGGCATGGTCGGTATTACCGTGCAGGAAGTCATGACGGACAAGTTCCAGAAGATAGACATAGATGCCCCGCTTTCTGAGGCGATCGGGATTTTTGAAAAGGAAGACCCCGACCTGATTCTTGTCTTCGACGGGAACCTGTACAAGGGAGTCCTGACCCAGGACCTTATAATTCGCTCCCACCTGAAATGGGACCCGACCCGGGCCAAGGTGAGGGACGTTTACAAGCCCGCACCCGTGGTAAAACCGGACGACGACCTCAGCAAGGCCGCCAAGCTCATGATGGAGGTCGACCTGCGCTCTCTCCCCGTCGGGGAGAGTAAGGCTGAAATAATCGGGGTTATAAGCGACCTGGAGCTCCTAAAGAGGGTCGCGGAGGGCGACTTCGGTAATAAACAGGTCGAGGAGTTCATGACGAGGGAGGTCATCACCCTCAAGCCGGACGACACCGTCGCCAAGGCCTTCGCCACAATGCGCGACCACGCCATATCGAGAATACCCATAGTGAACGAGGAGGGCAAGCTCGAGGGGCTCGTCACTCTCCATGATCTCATCATAAGGTTCATCAAACCGCGCTTCAGGGCGCAGGCCGGTGAGGTCGCTGGAGAGAAGATACCACCCTTCAGCATGCCGCTCCGCGATGTAATGATAAGGGGTGTCATCACCGTCCGCCCCGACACCAGGGTAAAGGAAGCCGTCCAGATAATGATGGAGAACGACATAGACGGTCTCATCGTGACCAACGAGAACGACAAGGTCGTTGGAGTCCTCACCGTAAAGGACCTGCTCCTGCCGATATCGAGGATGGTCGAGAAGGAGGCGCGCTTCTACCTCCAGCTCGGCGGTGATGCGGACATTCTCAGCGACTTCACAAGGGAGAGAATAATCGAAGACATAAGGCGCTTCGTTGACGGCTATGAGGATCTGCTCGGTCAGGAGGGAATAATCTACCTCCACATAAGGCGCTTCCCGGAGAAGTTCCGCGGAGTGCACCTCTACCAGGCCAGGATGCGCGTAGTGACCGACAGGGGCGTCTTCGTGGCCACGGGTGAAACGTGGGGCGCCATACAGGCAGTTCACGATGCGCTGAGGGCAATAGAACGCCAGATACTCCAGAAGGCGGAGCTCGAAAAGGACACGAGATACTACAAGCGCTTCATCGAGAAAATGGGCCTCTGGTGAGGCCCCTCCCCCTAAACTCCGCCTCTATTATTCTCCACTGGTGCCTCTCCAGAGCGTCCGGATCAACTATGAGAACCATCCGCCCGCCCCTGAGGAGAACCCTGTCCTTGATGTTGAGGAGGAACTTGAGGGTTCTTTCGAAGCCGTTCTCAAGGATGAGATACTCAACGCCGTCAATCACCACGAAGTTGTAGTTTCTGTCCACGGCCCCGGCAATGAGGTGGGTGAGTATATCTATTTTAGTCGGGCTTATGGCGTAGATCCTCGGCGAGTCGGAGATATCCCCCTCCTTTACCCTCGTCACCCAGAAAACGAGCGCGTTTGGATGAAGGACACTCTTCAGGGATCCTACGTCACGCCTAGTCACGAGGAGGAGATTGGGAATTCGACGCAGATCGCCGATGTGCTCGAGAAAATCCTCAAACGTCGGGAAGACCGAAACCACCGGGGAGTATGGGGGAAATGTCCTGACGCTGGAGACCAGGAGGGGCCAGAAAGCGAAGTCAAGAGCACCTATCGCCATCGCTATTCTGAAAAGTGTTCCCATGAGGAAGCCGTAGGGAAGGAACCATTCCCACCGGGCCGTTATTGGGTATGTGGCGTTGAGAATTCCGAGCAGTACCATCCCCGCGGGAAGGAGGAGCTGGACACCCCTCGAAACCACGTATCTATAGAGGAGCATTCCCACGTATATGTAGCTACCCGCGTACAGGAGGGAGGGGAAGAAGGTCCTAACGGTGAAGCCCACCCCTGACCCCACGACACTGGTAACAACAATCCAGATGTAGGCCAGAACACCGAGAAAAAGGCCGATGGCAGTGTTTTGCAGGGGGGAACCCGTCGGATTTATGTAGCCCCCCGCCACTATCAGGAGGGTCCCTTCCAGGGCAGTTCCCACAAGGTCGAGAACCCGGGAAACCTCGGGATCGAGTTTGAGACCCAGGGGTTCCAGGAGGACCCTCTCAGGATCCACTGCCGCCAGGAGGAAAGCCATTGAAAGGAGTACCCAGCCCATGCTCCTCTCACGGTATGCCTTGTAGGAGGCCACACCAAGGAGTATCCAGCGGGAGAGCACGTTGAGGAGATAGATACCGTTCAAAGCCTCCGGACCTCCTTCTCCTGTTTAACGATGAGGAGGCTCCTTGGAGGGACGTTCCTGTCCACTATCGCGCCAGGCCCTATGAAGGAGCCGCTCCCTATCTTCCTGCCGGGGTAGATGCTCACGTTTATGCCCGTCTTAACTCCATGGCCTATTATGGCCCCGAGCTTGTGTCTGCCGCTGTCCTCCAGCTTTCCTTTGATCTCTACCCTGATGTTGCCCCGGTCATGCCTCAGGTTCGCAGTTATGGTTCCTGCCCCGAGGTTGGAGTTCTCGCCGATTATCGAGTCGCCCACGTAGTTGAGGTGCGGCGCGTTGCTGTTGTCCATTATGATGGAGTTCTTCACCTCGACGGCGTTTCCAACGTGGCAGTTGTCGCCTATGCTCGTGTGGGGCCTTATGAAGCAGTTCGGCCCTATACGGGAGTTTTTGCCGATCTTGACGGGGCCGATTATGTAGGCGCCGCTCCTTATCACGGTTCCCTCACCGACCTCGACGGGGGGGATGAGCACCGCCCCAGGCTCCACCTCTCCCCTGACGTCGTGCTTCAGCTTGGTTTTGAGGAGGTATTCGTTCAGCTCCAGCATGTTCCAGGGCCTTCCTATGTCATTCCAGTAGCCGTCGTAAACGGCATAGGCAACCTTCTTCCCCGCTTCGATCATGAGGTTCAGCGTGTCGGTGATTTCATACTCGCCCCTCTTGCTGAGCTGGGTCCGGGATATGAAATCAAACACATCCGGCTTGAAGGCGTAGATTCCAAGGTTTGCGTAGCCTGGAACCTTTCCCGGCTTTTCGAGGACCGCTCTAACGAGGTTTCCCTTCACCTCTATCCTGCCGAAATGGCTTAAATCCCCGAAGTGCTTGACAACGAGTGCCGCGTCCGCGTTCTCCCTTCTGAAGGTGGCTATCAGTGCCCTCACGGCCTCTTCCTCGAAGTAGATGTCGCCGTTGACTGCTATAAACTCCTCATTCCCTATGAGGTCTCTGGTAGACTCGATGGCCTTGGCGGTTCCCTCTCCGGGAAGCTGCTCGACGTAGGTTATTGGCTTGCCCCCAAACTCGTCTCCAAGTGCTTTCATCAGCCTCTCCTTTTCGTAGCGGACCACCACTATGAACTCGTCCACGAAGGGGTCCAGGTTCTCCATGACGTACTCGATTATCGGCCTGTTCGCAACCTTCACTATGACCTTCGGCCGGTCGTCAGTGAGGGGACGGAGTCGCTCGCCCCTCCCGGCAGCCAGTATTACACCCTTCACATCATCACCCCCATCAGATAGAAGACTATCGCCACTGAACCGTACGGTACGAGGAAGCCCCTCCCCAGTGCTCTGGCCCCCCTGAGAAGAAGCCTGATGGTGAGCAGGCTGACGGCGAAGGAGGAGAGAAACGCGGCAAAGAGAAGGGTAACCCCAAGCCCCGGCTCCCACCGGCCAAGGGAGACGAGCTTCATCACGAGGTAGGTTGGTGCTATCAGGAAGCTGAGTTCCAGGGCCCTCTCCACATCAATGCCAGTTCCGGATAGGCCGAGTAGCACCAGGCCGCTTCGAGAGACGTCCCCGACAAAGGAGAGGCCCTGGAGCAACCCCGAGATGAGGGAGTCGAGAAAGGTGGGCTCATCCGGATCCTCCCTGAGACGGTCCTCGACACCGGCCAGTAGGGACATGACCCTTCCGCCGAAAACACCTGTGATTACTAAGACGGCCCCCACCGCCGCGTTCAGAAGGTCCGAGCTCCCGGGGTTCAGAACAGTCTCCAGTCCCCGGATAATCGGATAGCCCACGAGAACTGTGAAGGCAGAGGCGTAGAGAAAGTACCTTACCTCGGATCCAGATCTACCGGTAAGAACACCCTGAACCGCCCGGGCTATCCAGTCCCGGAGATGGAAGATGAGGGAGAAGACGATCCCCAGGTAAGCGGGAACAACGTAGCTGGAGTAACCGGGGGCCAGGGCTTCCAGCAGGGATGTCACCGCCCTTCCGCCCGGTCCCACGGGGAACCAGGACACGAACCCCAGGATCGCACCAGATGTCAGGGATGACAGGTAGTCTGAGGGGACCACCATGGCCGATCACAAAGGGATTTAAACCTGGAAAAGATAAACCTTTCGAGGGGTGATGATGAGGGTCACCGTTATCTACGACAACCACGCCGGATACAGAAAGGGTCCCCTCGGTGCCCACGGTTTCTCGGTCTTCGTTGAGGTTGATGGAACGGGAGTCCTCGTTGACACCGGGGCGGACGGTGAGGTTTTGCTGGGCAACATGGAGAAGCTCGGGGTCTCCCCAGGGGAGATCGATTATGTCTTTCTCACCCACGGTCACTACGATCACACAGGTGGACTGAAGGCCCTCCTAGAGGCGAGGAGAAATCCCGTGGAGGTCATCGCACACCCGGAAATCTTCAGGCACAGGATAGCTATCAAACCCTTCAGGAGGAACATCGGAATGCCCTTCACCAGGGAGGAACTGGAAGACGCTGGAGCGAGGTTCGTACTGAAGAGGGAGCCCTTCGAGTTCGCCCCGGGTATCTGGAGCTCCGGAGAGATACCGAGACGCACCTGGGACCGGGCCGTTGGGTACATTGAGGAGAATGGAAACCTCGTGAGGGACACAGTCCCCGATGACGTGGCCTTGATCATTGATTCCGGTGAGGAAAGTGTCGTGATAACCGGCTGCGGCCACTCGGGAGTTCTGAACATCGTCCAGCATGCCCGGAACCTTCTAGACAGACCAGTTGGGGTCCTGATGGGAGGCCTCCACCTGCTGGGGGTGGGCCGAGAACTCCTCGATGACATCGTGAACAACCCCCCCGCCGGGAAAATCTACGCAGGTCACTGCACCGGTGTGGATTCCTACGCATACCTGAAATCCCGATTGGGGGATGGGATGGGATTGCTTCACGTCGGCAGGTCATTCGAAATCTAGCGATACTTTTTTATATCTCCGCACCATTCTAGTTTAGAAAACAAAGGGGGTGGGAAGATGAGTTTCAACAGCGTCCTGAACAGATATGAGGGACTCTTCGAGAAGCTTGGGGTCCTGCTCGTGGTGGTGTTCCTGCTGATGATATTGGCCGGGCTGACAAGTACCTCGGAAGCCGGCAAGTTGATGACCCTCATAATGTTCTTCATCGTCCTGCTGGCCTCACTGATAGGTTACGAGATAAACAAGGCCCTCGACTGACCCCCGAATAACTTTTTAAGCACTCCCTTTCCCTTTCTAGATGCAGGTGAGACCATGAAGAATCCCTTTGAGAAGATGCCAACTGTTCTTACCGCTGACGAACTCATAGATAAGGCCTTCAGGCGGGCGGAGAGGGCGGCGTCCGCCTCCACACCCAGGGGTGGACCGAGGGCAAAGGCCAGACAGAGGGAAGAGCTCCGCGTTAGAACCGTCTCAAGCGTTGTCAGGGACAACCTGAAAAAGATCCTCGATCGAACGCCCGGCGTTTCCGAGCTGCCCGAGTTCTACCGCGAGCTGGTAGACACTCTCGTGGACCGCGACCAGTTCCATCGCTCCCTGGCTCATGTCAACTGGGCAATTAAGACGATAAGGAACCTCGAGCAGCGCTACGCCGAGAAGATACGTTACTCCAGAAACCCGGAGGAGATCGCAAAGCTCAGGAAGAGCTTTTATGGTCGCGTTGCGGACGTCATAAAGAGCATCGCCGATGACCTCGAGTACCTCAACCAGGCCAGAAACGTCCTGAAAGACCTTCCGGTTGTCGATCTGGAGCTTCCCACTGTGGTCATAGCCGGCCACCCGAACGTGGGCAAGAGCACTCTGCTGAGGGCATTAACCAACGCGAAGCCCGAGGTCGCTAGTTACCCCTTCACCACAAAGGGCATAAACGTCGGCCAGTTCGAGGAGCACCACCTCAAGTATCAGGTCATAGACACCCCGGGCCTTCTCGACAGGCCGCTCAGCGAGAGGAACGAGGTTGAGCGGCAGGCCATACTCGCCCTGAAGCACCTGGGGGACGTTATCGTTTACGTCTTTGATCCGAGTGAATACTGCGGCTACCCGATAGAGGAGCAGATACACCTCTTCGAGGAGATCCACCGTGAGTTCGGAGAGTTCCCCTTCATAGCGGTGCTCAACAAGGTGGATATAGCCGATGAAGAGAAGGTGAAAGCGGTGGAGGAGTTTCTCCGCTCGAAGGGTCTGGAACCCCTCAGGGTATCCGCTGCCACGGGCGAGGGCCTAGAGGAGCTTAAGAGAAGGGTCATCGAACTCGTTAAACCGATGGTCGAGGAGCAGGCGAGGAAGGTGATGGAGAGGGAACTAAAACGGTATCGGGAAGAGTCCGGGCTCTAGATGTTCCCGGTTCAAATTTTCGAAGAAGGGAAAAGAGAATCAGGCGCCCTCTTCCTTTATGAGAACGGCGTTGACGACGCCATCCTGCCCGGGCCTGCTGGTTACCACGGCCTTCCCGAGCTCGGTTTCTATTATGGCGCCCTTTGTGATGATATCACGTCTGACGTACTGCCTGTTGGCCGGGTTCTCCACGACACCGAGTATCTTGACCCTCTTACCCTTCCCGCCATCGAAGACGTTGGCGTAGAGGGCCTCAACCAGGCGGACTTTCTGGTTGCCGCCGTGGGTTCTTATCAGTTTCATCTTCTCCCTGTCCTCTCCGACCTTTGTAAACGCAGGCTCCCTTCCGAGCTCCCTCTTCCGCTTCTTCCGTGCGAGGATGATCCTTCCGCCTGAGGGCTTCTTGAGTGATCTTCCCTGCCAGATAGCCATTCTTCTCACCTCATGAGATTGATATCAGCCTTTACAACCCATCGCCACTTTCGGAGGTTCGTTTATAAGCTTTTCTGGGAGGGACGGATGGAAAAGACTTTAAAGGTGGAAGCTTTACTCCTCCCGGTGGTGGCATGGGAGCGGTGGAATCATTCGCGCGCACCTTCTCCATCCTGCTGGAGAGCAGACGGCTGTACCTTCTGGCCCTAATCCTGGCACTCCTCCTGGCACCCCTCGAGGCCCAGCTCCTCCTGACCGGGCTTCCCGCGGGTGGAGACGAATCCGTGACCGGAAACATCCTGGTGGAGCACTACGGCAGTCCCGGGGTGGAAGGGGCACATCCCCATGAATTCCTTAAAAATATGGGCCTCTACATGGTCATAGCCTTTGTGCTGAGCTCCATCTTCCAGTATGGGATCGTGAAGGGGGCCCTTGAGCACCTCAGGGGCGGTGAGATACGGTTATCCGGGCTGATATTGGAGGGCATCAGGAGATCCCCCGGGGTTATCGCGGTTAACCTGCTCTACACCGTTGTGGCCCTGCTCCTGATCGGCGTAGCCCTGGTGCCCATCGGCGTGGGCCTGATGACCCTGCCCACGGGTGCCATCCTCCTTGTGGTCGGTTTCATCCTGTTGATACCCCTTGGGGCCCTCGCCACGGTTCTCAGCCTTCTCGCGGTTCCAATTTACGTCGAGAAGGGTCACATCGGTGCATCCTTTAAAGCCATCAACCTTGTTCTGGGAAGCGTACTTCAGAGTATTGGTTTCGGACTGCTCGTCTGGGCGGGAATTCTGGGGATTTCAGTTGCCTCCTCCCCCCTATCCTTTCTTTCGACGCTGATCTTCAGCGGAAAAACTGGGGCCTACGTATCCGCTTTCCTCCAGACCCCCCTCAACGCGCTCCTCTACGAGTTCCTCTGGGTTGCGGGGGTTTCCTTCTACGTGGAGCTCCGAAAAAGAGATGAACCCGAAGAGGGAAAGGAAGGTTCGATCGGGGTGGAAATGAGCTTTTAGTCCTCAGCTTCCGTACTTCCTCTCTTTTGCTGCCTTTACTAGTCCCCTGAAGACCGGCGCGGGATTCATCGGTCTGGACTTGAACTCCGGATGGAACTGAGTCGCTATAAAGTATCTGTGTCCCGGAAGTTCAAGTATCTCCATCCTCCGCTCGTCGTCACCGGCTATCCCGCTGAACACCAGTCCGGCCTTCTCAAACCGCTCTATGTAGTCGGGGTTGACCTCCCAGCGGTGTCTGTGGCGCTCGTAGACTATCTCCCTGCCGTAGAGCTTTCTCGCAAGGGTGTTGGGCTTTACGTGGACAGGATAAGCACCGAGGCGCATCGTTCCTCCGAGCCTGTCCAGATCGCGTTGCTCCGGCATTAGATCGACGACCGGATACGGAGTCTGCGGGTCTATCTCGGTTGAATGTGCCCCCTTGAGTCCGAGGACGTTCCTCGCGAACTCGACAACGGTGAGCTGGAAGCCGAAGCAGATGCCCAGGAACGGAAGGTCGTTCTCCCTCGCGTAGCGTATGGCCATCATCTTGCCCTCTGTGCCACGCGCACCGAAGCCGCCGGGGACGATGATTCCATCGACGCCCTCGAGGAGACTAAAGCCACCCCTCTCAAGGTCCTCCGCTTCCACCCAGCGGATCTTCACCTTGACATCGCTGGCGACACTGGAGTGCTTTAACGCCTCCTTTATGCTCAGGTAGGAGTCCGCCAACTTGACGTACTTTCCAACAACCGCTATCTCGACCGTGTCCTCTAGGGACTTATACTTCTCGACCATCCCGCGCCAGTCGTCGAGATCGGGCTCTCTCTCGGGAAGGTTCAGTCTCCCGGTGAGGTACCTCGCGAGTCCCTCCCGCTCGAGCATTATCGGAACCTCATAGGTATCCTCGACGTCGTGGGCGCTTATTACCGCCTCGTCCGGGACGTTCGTGAAGAGGCTTATCTTTCTCCTGGCCGACTCCTCCAGGGGATCCTCGGAGCGGGCAACTATAACGTCCGGCTGGATTCCGAGGGAGCGGAGCTCCTTGACACTGTGCTGGGTCGGTTTGGTCTTCTGCTCGCCGACAACGCGGAGCTTGGGCACGTAGGTGACGTGGACGAAGGCAACGTTGTCCCCTCCCTCCTCCAGTTGCATCTGCCTGGCAGCTTCAAGGAAGGGCATGCTCTCGATATCTCCCACCGTTCCCCCTATCTCGACGACCACAACGTCGTAGTCCCTCGCTATCCTCCGGATTCTGTCCTTTATCTCGTTGGTGACGTGAGGTATGACCTGGACGGTCGCTCCCAAATATTCGCCTCTCCTCTCCTTCTCGATGACGGCCGAGTAGACCTTTCCCGTGGTTATGTTGTGGTCGAAACTGAGGCTTGTATCGAGGAACCTCTCGTAGTTGCCGAGGTCGAGGTCAACCTCACCGCCGTCGTCGAGGACGAAGACTTCCCCGTGCTGATAGGGGTTCATCGTCCCGGCATCGTAGTTGAGGTAGGGGTCGATCTTGATGTTCGTCGTTCTAAATCCGCGCGCCTTCATGAGCATCCCAAGGGAGGCGCTCGTTATTCCCTTTCCGAGGCCGCTGACGACACCACCGGTGACAAAGATGAACTTAGTCATGGCAAAACCTCCATCCGTTATGTCGTCCATTGATTGGGGGGTGTTTAAAAGCTTTGTCGGGCTGGAAACCCTTGCCCGGATATCTTCACTGAACCCGTCGGAAAGGGTCGGAGAAAAGGATCATCCATCCAGCTCCAAACCGTTACCCTCATCCTCTCCCGTCAGCTCATGGATCTCATAGACCTTGAGGGGGACTTTCTTAAGTGCCTTCCCTATCACCGCCTTGGCTATCCTCTCGGCATGCTCCACCGTCTGCGCGTTGTAGACCTTTATGGTGAGGTACATCCCGACGAGTCCCACGGAGCCGATTACAAAGGCACTCTCAAAGTGGGCACCGCAGACAGGACACCGGGAGTAGCCGATCTCCACCCGAACGAAATCGAGCTTTTCCCTGTTCAGGGCCTTGGCGACCTTGGAAACGGCGACGTTTATTGCATCCTCCCCAGTCTCAACGTCCCTCACTATTATCGGAGCCTCCAAAACAACGACGTAGTCCCCCATGGTCCTCACCTCAGCCGAAGGCAAAGAGTCTGTCATCCTCTCCCCTGAAAACCCCGAGTCTTACGCCTGCATCAATGAAGCCATGGGCGTAGTTCAGGGCAGCAAAAGCGGTCACGTAGTCACCTTTCCCGTAGTAGTATTTTGCGTCCTCAAAATAGCTCTTGGCCATGGTCAGAAAATCCTGAGCGGCAACCCAGAGGAGGCTTTTCTCGTGAACGGCAACTTCGAGGGTTTTAAGGGCCTCTTCAGTTATTTTAAAATACTTCAGGAGCTTTTCCTCGGTTATCTCTCGTCCCACCGGTCTCGCCTCAGCCATCGTTGGGAGGCCGTCTTATAAACCTTATCCCACGGGCTTTCTCAACTTCACCAATCGAACTTTGCACTTCCTAAGATGGAAATCCGAGTTATATATGACCTAAGAAACAGTCAGCAATATTCCGCCAGCGCTTTCGTCAGAAAGGGCTGAATGGTGCGGGGGCGGGGATTTGAACCCCGGAACCCCTGCGGGAGTGGATCTTGAGTCCACCGCCTTTGACCAGGCTCGGCAACCCCCGCGCCGGACAGTTCACCATGACGGGAACACCCAAGATACTTTATAAATTTTTAGCCTGAAAGCCCTGTGAATTGGACAGTTTAGACTTTGCCGCTCAACCCCTGACAGGCCGGAGTAATCCCAGGAAGGGGGTAAAATCAATAAAGGAGAATCAGGGTCGCACCGGTTCCCCGAAGGCCCTGTCTCCAGCGTCCCCAAGACCCGGCAGAATGTAGCCCTTCTCGTTGAGCTCCCTGTCTATGGCCGCCACGAAAATCTCAACGTCCGGATGTGCCTCCTTTATTCTGCTTATCCCCTCCGGGGCCGCGAGAACGCCGAGGACAACGAGCCTCTTCGGCTTCCCGTAGCGCTTGACCTCGTCGAGAACCCTGATGAGCGTCGAACCGGTCGCTATCATCGGGTCAGCCACGATGACCGTATCCTCTGCCTTCACCTGCGGAACCTTAACGTACTTCATCTCTATCTCGAACTTCGGTGCCTTTCCGCGCGATGCCGAGACGATACCAACGCGCGCATGCTCGAGGACCTTTATCAAACCTTCCATCAACGGTATTGCCGCGCGGAGGACGGTTATTATTACCACGTTGCGCCGGTCCTTTATGATCATCCCCTTCGTCTCCTCGAGGGGCGTTTTCACCCGGACTTTCTCCACATCCATCGTTTTGGTCAGTTCGTAGGCCATGTAGCGACCGAGTCTCACGAGACCCTTCCTAAAGGCTATCGGTCCGGTTTTTTCGTCTCTCAATTCGGTCAGAATCTCCATGATGAAGGGGCTGTCCTCGAAGGAGTAGACACCCTTCCAGCGTTCGTCCCTCTTCACAGACCTCACCGGCGAACCTTCGGTACCTGGTTTATTAGATTTCCGCCTGACGATTTGTGGGGCGACCGGTTATCCTTTTGACTCATCTATGATGCGCCTCATCCAGCTGCCGCGCAGGAACCAGGCCAGCGCAATCATCGCGGCTATGAAATTGCTCAACCCCATCCCGAAGAAAACCCCCCTGCTCGTGAAGTCGAAGAGGCTCGCGAGCGGTATGGTAAGACCGAGGATGGTTATGGCTCCAACGTAACCGAAGGCGTAGCTCAGGGGTATTCTAAGCCCCCACAGGCGAAATATCCCGAGAAGCATGCTCTTCTTAGTATGACCCGCTGCGCTGAAGGTCCTGTTCACAACCATGAATATGCCGTTGAAAAATGGCACGGATATCAGGAAGTACTTTAGAACCACCCCGCTCTCCCCTATCACCGCAGGATCGTTGAGGAAGAAACGAAAGACATCCTCGCGGAGGAGTGCTATTACAACAACCGCAAGGGTTGCTATGGCGAAGTTCACGGCCATCGTCCGCTCCGCGATTCCCTTAGCCCTCCCGTAGTTCCCGGCCCCGACGTTCTGAGCTATCATCGTTCCCATCGCCATGGTTATTCCCCTGGAGATGCTCGTCAGGAAGTTGACCAGCCTGGTCGTTATGACATATGCCGCGTATGTAACATCCCCAAAGCCGAAGATTATTCTAGTGAGGACGATGAAGCCGAAGCTGTTGGCGGACTGACCGATGCTTGAAGGCAGGCCAACGCGGAAGATTTTCCCGTAGAATTCCCTGTCGGGCCTCAGATTTTGCCAGGTTAGATGGACTCCTACCTTACCCCGGAACATCAGGTAGAAACCTGTGAGGGCACCTACGATGTTCGAGACCACCGTGGAAAGGGCAGCTCCGGCCACCCCCATCCCGGAAAATCCCATCCAGCCGAAAATGAGGAAGGGGTCCAGGATTGTGTTTATCGTCACGGTGAGAAGGGTTATCTTAACCGGTGTTCTGGTATCCCCCGCGGCGCGCATCAGGGCGGAGAAGGACATGAAGGCAAAGCTGAAGGGCAGCCCGAGGAAGACTATCGCCGCGTAGGTGAGGGCGTAGGGGTAGACGTTGTCGCTGACCCGCATGAAGCGGAGCGCAAGGGGAAGTACTAGGAGAGCCACCATCGCCGTTGCCACGGAGAAGAGCAGCATGAGCGAGTAGAGGGCCCCGGCGGATCTACTGGCCTTCCCGTATTCTCCCGCCCCGATGTACTGGCCCACGAAGGCGAAGCCCGCCGTTGCAAACCCCATGCCGAGGGCCATGAGCGTTCCTATTATCGGCCACACGGTACCGGGGGCGGATAGTGCCTCCCTTCCGAGTTTACCGAGCCAGTAGGTGTCCGTTATGTTGTAAACGACCTGGACGAGATTGTTGACGATGAGGGGGCCCGCGAGAACGAGCAGGGTCTTCTCGATAGGCCCGTGGAGTATTTGCTCCCGCATCCTCTGGATTTTCTCGCCATTCATTTCGATCAGACAGCAATCGAAACGCTGATATAAAAAGCTTATGACCTCCCCGGCGTCCCAACCTCCTCCAAGAACTTCCTCAGGAAGTCAAGTCCGCCCCCGTAGTTGACGACCCCGGGATGAACGGAGAGGCAGAAGGGCACCCCCTCCCTTGAGGCCATCCTGTAGTCGTGTAACGCAACGCGCAGCCTGTCCGGAACCTGGCTCTCGTTAATGTACCAGGTGTACTCTCTGTTCACTATCCTCACCCTGCTCCCCTTTGGAAGTATCATGTAATCGACCATTATGACCGTCAGGTTGTGTTCAAGGATCGCCCGCAGGGACTCGTTGTTGATGGCCCAGGCGGGTGGTAGGAAGAGGCTCAGGTTTTTGAAGCCCAGCGATGTCATCAGGGAAATGGCTTTGTCGAGCTTCCCGCTGGCGAGTTCGTAGGAACAGTTAAACTCATGGTAGGTGTGGGCGTAGCCGTGAAGCTCTATCCGGTAGCCCCTTCCACGGAGCTCGTTGAGGTATCTAATGAAATCCGGGTGCTTCCTCAGATCCCATTCGTCCCCGTAGTGGGTGGTGTCGAAAACGGGAATGACGAAGAGAATCGTGGAGTTCGAATAGTTGTATTCGTCGAGCACTCCGATTATCTCGCGTATCTCCTCGAAGTAGTAGGGCGTGACGTCGTGGACCAGAACCGTTGGCCTTTCGTGACGAAAGTCGGTTTTTACCCTGTGGAGGGATCCCGGAGCCTTGGGAGAATCTTCCCCGGGAACGGATGTTTCTCCCCTGTGGAAGGTACCGATCGGCAGAAGGAGGAGAAGGAGGATCACCGACAGGAGGATCCAGCGTTTCATCGGTGGCACCTGTGAGAGGTTAACGCCACCAGTATAAAAGACTTACCCTTTTCCGGAGTGCCCCTCGATTATGCCCACCATCCAGCTGCCGCGCAGGAACCAGGCGAGGGCAACTAAAGCTCCCAGGACGTTGCTCAGCCCCATGCCCAGCCATATGCCCGCCGTGTCCCTCATCAGAACGCCAAGACCGTAGCTGAGGGGCAGTCTGAGTCCCCAGAGCCGGAACATGCTGAGGAGCATGCTCTTCTTCGTGTGCCCCGCGCTCTGGAAGACGTTGTTCACCGCAGAGAAGATGCCGAAGAAGGGTAGCGAGGCCGAGAAGTACTTCACCACCTTGGCGCTTTCCGCTATTATGGCGGGGTCGTTGATGAAGAAGCTGAATATCTCAACGCGGAAGAGGGCAAAGAGAAGCGTTCCAGCGCCGAGGATCGTGAAGTTTATTGCCATTGTCCTCTCGGCGATTGCCCTTGCCCGATCATAGAGCCCCGCCCCTATCGCCTGCCCAACCATCGTGCCCATTGCCATGCTTATCCCGTCGGAGAAGGCGAACATGAAGTTTGTAAGGCGATTGGTTATGGAGTACGTGGCAAAGGCCACGTCGGGATCACCGTACCGCGCCCCGAGGGTGAAGATTATCCTGGTGAGGATTACGAAGCCAAGGGCCGTCGTTGATGAGCCCACACTCGAGGGGATCCCAACGCGAAAGATCCGACGGTAGAAGGGCCAATCGGGTTTGAGGGCCTCGGGTGTCAGGTGAATCCCCACCCTGCCCCTGAAGAGAAGGTAGCCGCCGATGGCCGAGCCCAGGCTGTTGGAGAACATCGTCGCAACCGCCGCTCCGACGACACCCATCTCGGGGAACGGACCCCAGCCAAAGATCAGGAAGGGATCGAGGACGAGGTTAAGCAGAACCGTCGCTATGTTTATCTTGACCGGCGTCTTAGTGTCCCCTATAGCCCTAAGGAGGAAGTTGAAGGCGAAGAGGGTAAAGGAGAAGGGTATCCCTGCAAAGATAACCCGGGTGTAGGCCAGGGCGTGGGGGTAAACCGTATCGCTCACGTTCATGAACCTGAGGAGATAGGGAGCCGAGATAACACCAAATACCCCGACGCCAATTGCGAAGAAGGTCATGAGCGAGTAGAGCGCTCCAGCCGCCCTGTTGGCTTTCCCGTACTTCCCCGCCCCGACGTACTGGCTAACGAAGGCAAAGCCTGCCGTTGCAAAACCCATCCCCATGCTCATGAAGAACCAGACGAGGGGCCAGGCCGTTCCGGGAGCGGCCAATTCCTCCCTTCCAAGTTTGCCAAGCCAGTAGGTGTCGGTCAGGTTGTAGAGGACCTGAACGAGACGGTTTATAATGAGGGGATACGCTAACAGGAGGAGTGTCTTAACCATCGGTCCGCTGAGGATCTGCTCGCGCATCGCTTCGACTCGCTTCATTGAGATGGCTGTCGAAACGTTGGTATAAAAAGCTTGGGGTGAATGGAAGGGCCAGCCTTAATGAGTTGTGTCACATAAGCGGAGAAAACGAAGTAGAAAAGAGGAAGCCGAAAAGGCTTCACTCGAAGAGCCTCTTGCGAGCAGCCTCGAGGATGATCTTCTGCTCTTCCTGGGCGACGGTCTTCCTGATGAGCTCGACGGCATCGGGGTTCGCTGAGATGCTGTCAATTCCGAGCCTGACGAGTATCTTCGCCATCTTCGGGTCACTGCCCGCCTGTCCGCAGATGCTGGTCTCGACGCCGTACTTCTTGGCAACCTTGATGACGTTCTCGATGAGCTTGAGCACGGCCGGGTGCTTCTCGTCGTAGAGGTAGGCAATCCTGTCGTTGTCCCTGTCGATTGCCAGTGTGTACTGGGTGAGGTCGTTGGTACCGAAGCTGACGAAGTCAAGTCCCTCCTTGATGAGGTCCTCGATGATTAGCGCAGCCGCCGGGACCTCGATCATGATGCCCCACTCGACGTCCTTGTGCGGCTCGAGGCCGACTGAGCGGGCTATCTCCTTGGCCTTCCTTATCTGGTCGGGGTTGGCTACCAGCGGGAGCATGACACCGATGTTGTCGTAGCCCTCCTCGACAACCTTCTTGATGGCCTTGAACTCTGCCTTGAGGAGCTCGACCTGGTCAAGGCTCCTTCTGATTCCTCTCCAGCCGAGCATCGGGTTCCTCTCGTCCGGCTCGTCCTCTCCACCCGGCATCTCCTTGAACTCGTTGGTAGGAGCATCAAGCGTCCTGTACCAGACCGGCCTCGGATAGAAGGCAGAGGCAACGGTCCTTATTCCGTCGGCGAGCTTCTCTACAAGCTCCTCCTCCTTACCTTCCTTGATGAACTTGACCGGGTGCTGGCCGATGCTGAGTATCATGTGCTCAGCGCGGAGCAGTCCAACACCGTCGGCACCGGTTGCTGCAGCTCTCTCAGCCACTTCCGGCATTGAGACGTTGACCTTGACCTTGGTGGCGGTGACGAGCGGGGCGCCTGCAACGACGACCTGTCCGCCGGCCTTCTCTTCCTCCTTCTTCTCGACGAGGCTCTTGACTATGCCCTTGTAAACGACACCCCTGGTTCCGTCAACGGTGACGTAGTCGCCGGTCTTGAGGACCTTGGTTGCGACCTTGGTTCCGACAACCGCTGGAATGCCGAGTTCTCTACTAACGATAGCGGCGTGGCTGGTCCTTCCGCCCTCGTCGGTGATGATCGCTGAGGCCCTCTTCATTGCCGGAACCATGTCCGGGTTGGTCATAGTTGTGACCAGAACGTCGCCTTCCTTGACCTTGTCGATCTCGCTGGCGTCGAAGATAACCACAACCCTACCGGCGCCGATGCCCGGCGAGGCACCGAGTCCCTTGAGGATGACCTCCGCCTCCTCAACCTCGGCGGCCTCCTCAGCCTTTGCCTCCTCCTTGAGGGTGGTTATCGGCCTTGACTGAACGATGTAGAGCTTGCCGTCGTCCTTGTCGTAGGCCCACTCGATGTCCTGCGGCCAGCCGTAGTGATCCTCTATCTTTGCTCCCATCTTGGCTACCTCGATTATCTGATCGTCAGTGAGAACCTGCTTCTCGACGTACTCCGGGCCGAGGTAGTCTGCAACCCTGACGAGAACGGTTCCCTTGCCGGTCTCAGGGTTCCTGACCACCATAACCTCCTTCTTGGCGATGAACTTCTCCTTTATCTTCCAGGTGCCCTTCTCAACGATGTACTCATCGGGAGTAACGGCACCGCTGACGACGGCCTCACCGAGGCCCCAGCTGGCGTTGATCATTATCTCGTTCCTATCGTTGGTGACCGGGTTCGCTGTAAACATGACACCGCTCTTCTCGCTGTTGACCATCTTCTGCACAACCGCCGAGAGGTAGACCTTGCTGTGGTCGAAGCCCTGCTTGGCCCGGTAGAAGGTAGCTCTGGCAGTCCAGAGTGAGGCCCAGCACTTCTTGACCTTGTCTATGACGTCTTCAACGCCGTAAACATCCAAGTAGGTCTCCTGCTGGCCGGCAAAGGAAGCCTCGGGAAGGTCTTCAGCGGTAGCAGAAGAGCGGACGGCGACGTAAACCGCGTCCTTGCCGAACCTCTGGCTGAGCTTCTTGTAGGCATCCTCGATCTCACTGGCGATCTCCTCGGGCATCGGAAGGGAGATTATCTTCTCCCTGATCTTGGCAGTGTTCTCCTGGAGCTGCTTTGAGTCATCAACGTTGGTCTTGCTGATGATGTCCATAATCCACTCCTGGAGCGTTCTCCCATCCTCAACGCGGACGTTCTCGACGAAGTACTTGTAAGCCTCCGCGGTAACGCAGAACCCGGGCGGAACCGGGATTCCGGCCCTTGTGAGCTCACCGAGGTTCGCGCCCTTTCCCCCAACGAGGGGGACGTCTTCCTTGCTGAGCTCCTCAAACCACTTTATAAACCTGTACTCGCTCATGGCGATTCCCTCCGTTTAATTACTGCGGGTGATATATCGAGCGGTCATTTTTAAAATTAACTATCCAGGCCTGTTCGTCAGTGTATATGATTGAAAAGGAGAGGGGATGTGTCCATTTGAAAATAGGGCGCCCTAATTCGCCCCGAGGTTCTTCCTTATAAAGATTTTGAACTTCCCGTTGTAAAACTCCTTGACGAGCTTGTAGTTCCCACTCGTTATGATGTTAAGGTATGTGTTTGGCTCCTTGTGGATTATCACGTCGTAGTAGGCTTCGCTTATCTTCCTCTGGACGTCTTCCCGGCGGAGTATCATCTCAACCCTTGCGCCGGGATAGTAGAACCCCGCCATCGTGTAGAGGTAGGGGGACACGAGGAGCTTTTCGCCCGGATAATGCTCGCTCGCATACCTTAGCACGTGGGAGTCGTACTTACCCGTTACGTCCCACTTCTCCTTCAGGGCAAAGGCGCTCCTACCCACCGGAACGAGGAGGAGAAGGGCGATGCCTATTGTGACGGCCTTTTTCCATGATTCTACCGGCCTTCCAGCGAGTTCAAGGACTTTCTCAACCCAGTCTACCATTAGCGAAACTCCTTCAACGGCCAGTATTCCCATGACCGGGGCAAGGAACGTTATGAAGCGCGTTTCCTTATGGGTGACCGTCAGGATACCCATCAGACCCACAAAAAACCAGCTCAGGAGAAGCCAGCCCTTCATGTTCTTCTTCTGTCCGAGGATGCCCAAGGCGGTGAGGAGGAGAAGAACCGCGCCCATATCTCTGCGAAGCAGTTTGAAGTAATCTGAGACCGAAACGGGCCTGTCTGCTGTAACGGTCCTGCTCGCTATTTCAAAGGGCTTCAGGGCTCCACCGTAGTGAAGATGGCCCAGGTACAGCCATGGGCTCAGGGTCAGGAGGAGCAGGGCAAAGCCAACCCAGTATTCCCTCTTTCTGGCCCAGTCCCAGCACTCCGTGAACCAGAGGTAGGCGATAAAGACCGCTATTAGGGAGAGTCCAGTGTAGCGCGTCAGTATTGCTAGGCCGGCTGAGACGAAGGCCAGGTAAATCCTTGTGGGATTTCCCCTTTTTCTTCCCGTGTAGAGGAGATAAATCGCGAGGGTGTAGAAGAGCGTAAATTCGCTGTGAACCAGTTCCCTGGTTCCCATGGTGAAGGCCAGGGCGTTGAAGATGTAGAACAGACTCGCTAGGAGGGCTCCTTCATCGTCTTCCAAGAGCTCCCGGGCGAGGAGGAAGACCAGGGAAGCCGTCAGGGAAAAGGCCAGGAGGGAGACGAGCCTCGCGACCGTTAACTGGTCCAGGGGAGCATGGATAAAGCGGTAGAAAGCGGAAAGGGTGTAGGGGTAGAGCGGTGGACGGTACATCACGTAGACCCCCTGGTAGGTGAAGTTGGTTGGATTGACGGCAAGGTTCCTGGCGATGTCTATATAGAGCGCGCCATCGTACGTGAGCGTATCCCAGGGTGGAAAGGTGAGGGTACCAAGAAGGAAGGCAACGGCAAGGGGGATCGGGATCAGCCACTTTCTGCCCACATTCCCACCTCCAGGGAGATGTACGCGAACAGGGAGAGTGCCGAGAGGAAAAACGCATCCATTCCGATCGGAATCATCAGAATCAGGAAGGTAACCGCAAGGATCCCCGTTGGCCGGGTCCTCTCCGAATCGGCCAGCGCCAGCCCCAGGAAACCCGCCTCCAGCAGCCCGAGTATTCCGAAATCGTAGGCGGGCTGACCGAAGATGGTGTAGGTGTAACCGACATCGCTGCCAAAGAGGGAACCGACGTAGCCCTTGGGATCGGTGGAGAACAGTATCCCGCGTCTCCCCAGGGGCATACCCATCTCAAAGAGCCGTTCGTAGACCGTATATGTGAACCCCGGACGATAGAGAAGTGTTTCCAGGAAACCGAGGTGCCAGGAAGGATAGGTCCCGAGGGTCGCCAGGTACCTGACCGCGAGAACCAGAACACCCGCCGCCACCGCGATGAGAAGGGGCAGATGCCCCCTCCATCCACCGCGACCGGAATTGCCTCGACCAACGGCTCCGAGGACGTAGGCCAGTGCCACCGAAAGACCAACCGTCCTGAAGGTCGAGAGAAGCGCTATAACCTCCCCGAGAAGGAAGAACCTCAGATGGGGTCGGATGGAGATGAGTGCAACGGTCAGGTAGCCAGCGGCGAGATAAAAGAACCTGAAGTCCGAGTACCTTTCCACAGGATCAAAGAGGGGTACGGAACCGGCCAGCAGGGGGACTGCAAGGAGGACAACCGCTGGCACCAGCAGTAACCTCTCCACTCTCCCCATAAAAGCCGCCGGATCCATCTTCTTCGCCCTTTGGGTGAGCAGGAACGCGATTCCGATGACCACCAGGGAGACCAGAAAACCGAAAAGGCCGAGGGCTGAGAGAACCAGGAAGATCGTGAGGAGATACAACCGGGCCCTTTCTCTCCCGTCGAGCCCAGGTTCCAGACGGTGAGAGATCCACATGATACCCAGGAATGCCAGGGCATAGAGCAGCGGTGCGGTTTCCACTGGCGGGAGGAGACCCCGGTACAGACTCTTCGAGAGCATTGCGAGCAGGAGGTAGAATACCGTAGCGATCCAGAAGAGCGCGCTAATCCGCATGGTCAACCCCGTGCTTCAATTTCTTCCAGCCCGAGAGGACCACGTAAGCCCCGAGTCCGAAGAGCAGGTAGACGGGGAGATCCAGTATTCCTGTCTCCACGCCGATGAGCCCATAGGCAAGGGTGGAGTAGTAGAGGGACAGCGTAACCGGGTGTGTTGCCCTTGAGATCATTCCATAGTACATCCCTAGGAGGAAGCCCTCAAGCAGGGCGAAGATCCCGAAGTCCAGGTACATTCCCCCCAGCAGTGTTGGGGTTATAGTTGAGCCCGTCCTGACGTAGAGGAACTTTGCCACGAGTCCCCTGGGGGAATAACCACCAGTTATGTAAGATTTAAGCCCACTCCACTGGAGGTAGCCGTGGTAGAAACCCTTCCAGCCGGCGCGCCAGACTATAATATCCAGCACCGATGTGGAGCTCTGAATCCTCACCCAGAGGTTGGAGAGGGCCTCACCCCTGGCGAGGGTCATTCCAATGCCGAGAAGTCCGAGGAACGCCATCAAAAGTGCCACGCCCGTTATCCTGGACCTGTTTCCGGCACGCAGGTTCCCGCAGTAGGCGGAACCGATGGCCACCAGGCTGACAAGAACGGGCGTTCTGTAAGCGTAGAGGGAAACCGCCAGGGGATAGAGGAGGGAATACCTTTTTCCGCGGAGGAACAGGTAAACACTCGACGGAACGCCGAGAAAGTATGTTAAAGCCGTCAGGCGGGGGTTCAGTTGGGTCCTTATCGCGGGGTGAAGGAGGGGAACATCGCGAAGGAGGAACAGCTGAAGAGCTATAATTCCAACCGCCCCCCAGAAGGCGATGATCACGTGCCTGTCCTCCAGCTTTAATCCACCGTCAAGCCAGTTGATCCTGTCCCCCCGGTAAATGCCCAGAACTATTGCCAGGGCGAAGGCCGTTCCGACGACCATCGTCTTCGGCTGGGCCAGACCGAGGGCTATGAATGTGACGAAAGCGAGGGGAATGAGAAGGGGCAGGCCCCTCATCCCGTCCTCACCTCGACCAGCTTCAGGGGCAGATTTCTCTCCTCCGAGTTGACGTAGAGGACGCCGTAAATGTAAACCGAGTAGTTACCTAAGTACTCCCTCAGAAACCCCAGCGGAACCATGTTGGTGCTTATGATTGCCCCACTGGAGCTCACCTGGTTTATCGTCACCGACCCGTAAGAGAGGTAATCAGCTTTGTACTTGAGCATTCCGAGTCTGATCGGGGTTATGTTCCCGTCTATGTACACCATGCCGCTGAATCTCTCCGAGTAGGCGTTGACCGTCAGGTTGTCCGCTATTTCATCCATTCTACCAAGCTGGGGTGGGAGTTCGTAGACGTAGACCTTTCCCCGATAGTGCACCCTTATGAGCCGGGCCCTGAGGTCTTCCTTGGTGGCACTCGGGCCACCGACACTCAGGACGGTTCCGTTGACCACAATGTTTATGGTGGAACCCCTTACGCTCAACAGGGTCCCTGTAATGGTTTTTCCGTCAACGGTCTCAACGGTGATCGTCACGTTGAAGCCCTTCACGAGGAGGCCGTAGGCCCTGTTGGCAGCCTCATACACCTCCCCGCCCTGATAGTGGGGGACGTACTGGTTGAGGAGAAAACCGAACACCGCCACAATGAGGATTATAAGTGCGACTCTCCTCCACTCCATTGTTTCACCGTCCGGCAATTCCTCCTGATAAACAGGTTTTATGTGTTGCGGTTCACAGTTTTTGACCTTCAGGGGTTTTTCAGTACCGGTTAGGAAGCAAATATGTCCCCTGCGCTCCAAAATAGCCACTGACGGTGGTATAGCGACTCCCGGGGTCGTTATCCTACTCAACAGAACGAAATATTTATATTCATGCGGCCTTCACAGTATAGATGACCATTATGGTTAGGAGGTGTCAGGATGAATAAGAAGGCTTTAAGCCTTTTGATCGCGGTAGTAATGCTGCTCTCAGTGGTGCCAGCGGTACTACCAACTCCAGGAGTGGCCGCTACAGATTATCCACACGGAGATTCGGCGGCCGGTAAGATATCAGTGGAGAAAGTATCCCCCGGGACTACCGTCTCGCCCGAGGAAAAGTACGTGAGGCCAGAGGAGATTATCACTCCCGACCTATTGGAGGTTGTGAAGGAGCTCCAGAAGGCCAAGTCTTCGGAAGACTTCTGGCTTCCTGTTAGGGTCGTTTCCCAGTACCCTCTCGAGAACGTGAGGATCAGTGGAGTTAAGATAATGGGACACGCCAACATCGGCGGTACCAACGTCTACATCGTCGGCATCAAGATATCGGAGGATTCTCTCCGGAGCCTCCAGAGTCTGGCAAAGATCAAGGGCGTCCTCGAGATAGCCCCCATGAGCGACGTCAGGCCGATGATAGAAACCCTTAGGAACGCAGGGGACGATACATCCCTGAAGGCTGTGTTCAGATATCTTAAAGAGCACAATTCACCGGGACTCAGCAACGTCTACCCCGCGATGCTCCATGACCCCATGATGGTGAACGGCAAGAAAGTTGTTCCCATCAAGAATGTGATTTCAAGGAACAACCTCGCGATCCCCCGCGTTCTGCCGGTCCTCAAGGGCAAGATGGCCCTCGCCCGCCAGATGAGGAAGGCCTACCCGATACCGGAGCCGCAGGACATCTTCGCCGTGCACAACCTCGGTTCGATGGACGTCTGGGAAAAGTACAACGTGACCGGCAATAACATAAACGTCGCGGTAATCGACAGCGGAGTTGACTTCGGAAACCCGGATCTCCAGGATGCCTACGCCATCGAAACCAACCCCGAGTCGCCCTACTACGGCTGGCCCATAGCCTTTGACAGCGCTTCGATGATGGACTACCTCCAGTTTAACATGGTGTTCCCCCAGGCCATACCGTTGTTCGGAATCATCCCGTGGTACACGAACACCTCGCTTGTCACCGGCGTTCCCGTGGTGGTTTACGCGCCCTACATAACCGGCTATACGGGGGACAATTTCTCCCTTGTCTTCTCGGGAATGAGCCTTGCCAACGTGCCCAACGAGACCTACCGGGCAATCCTCATGGCCAACGCCCTCTACTTCCTCTTCAACGGAACCCCGAGCGGGAAGATACTCCTCGTGGACGATGACAATGGCCCCGACAACAACGGTACAATGTGGTACGACTTCGACAAGTACTACGTGACCGCCCTTGAAAAGCTCGGCTACAACTTCACCCTCTACCGCGTTGGAGTTGACGGGCCACGGCCCAACACCACAGTTCTGGCCGATTATCAGGCGGTTATCTGGTTTACCGGCATGAACTATGAGCCCTTTACCGACGATGAGCTTGCAAACGTAAGCACGTATCTCGACAACGGCGGCAGGCTCTTCCTCATAAGCACGAACTTCCTCGATACCAACGGGTTCTACATTCCCACCGAGACCAACGTGCTCCTCAACGAGACCAACGTTCCGGCTCCCCCCGATGGGAACTTCACCGTATACCCCGTAACAATAAACGACACCGTTGACACCTTCGTTGTCGAGACATCTAGCGTCAACGAGAGCCTTGACATTGATATCTATGTGGTTTACAACGGATCAATCGTGGGAAGATCATTTAAGATCGGTCCCGATGAGAGAGTCGAGCTTGACAACCCCGCGCCCGGCGACTATCTCATCATCGTCCACAGCTTCGACAACCCGGGCAACACCACCTACAACATAGATGCCTATACGGTGAAGTACCTCCCGCCGATACCCCTCAACTTCACCAAGAACTACCTGCACATTGACACCCGCACCTACGACCTGCTCAACCTGGGAATACCCAGCGTCGTCGGCGTTGACGGCGTCACCTTCCGCGCCAGCGCGATAAACAAGGGTGCCGTCGGACTTGGAATGGGCAACATCGGGGTACCCTACTACTACCTCCTGCCATCCACGACCGACTTCCTGGCAGACCCGCTCATTCCAGATCCCAACGCCACCGCCATCAGCCTAGGCTTCATGGCCATGCCCTACATCGATGGAATGGGCCCGCTGCCCGTGAGGCTCCCACTCAACACCAACCTAACACTCCCCTTCGAGGGCAACGTCGTCCACATCGGTCTCCACCCGGACCTTGCACTGGCGGTTGTTAACACTCCACCCGACGCTGAGTACCTCAACCTAGGCTTCGTTCTCGTTGTTGACTCCGACGGAGACGGTACCTCGGACAAGGTTTACGTGGATCTCACCACCGACTGGGGCTACTTCGTTGACTTCAACGAGGATACCGGCCACACCAAAGACAACCCCGTGATAGCTTGGGACCTCTTCAGGACGGACTTCGATCCAGACTACGGAGAGTTCAGCGTTCCGGGCAGGGACGGCTACGCCGACCTTTCGGGAGGAATGATCTACTTCATAGCCGACGGCAAGACCCCGATTCCCTATGCTGAGCAGGTCTACGAGAGGTGGAACCTTGGACAGCACGGAATAAGCGAGGAGAAGCTTACCCCGGAGGATGGCTCACTCGTTGCCTTCATGCTGGGAACGATCTTCGCAGGCGGTCTCGAGCACGGAACCCTCTGTGCCGCAGCGATAGCCGCGAGGGGCAGGACCGTTGGACCGGCCTCGTTCGGAATACCCGGGGACTTCTACCCGGTCGTTGGAAACGCCATCGAATCCAAGATAATAGCCGAGGGAGACCTCTACACGCCCACGTCCAACTGGATAGACATGATGTACTTCTCCACCGAGGGCTACGACGGACAGCCCGGAACGGGTGATGAGGCCCAGCTGACGAGCAACAGCTACGGTAGGGGTCTGTACTACTCCTTTGACAGAGGATTCAGCTTCGAGGACAGGTTCCTGGAGTATCTCACCAAGATAAGGCCCGAAACAGTTCACTTCTTCGCGGCGGCCAACGAGGGTCCGGGATACGCCACGGATCCCAGCGAGGGCGCTTCACCTGGAGCCATAACCATAGGTGCAGCCACAGAGTGGGGCTACCGCATAGCGGTTGGATGGAACGCCCTCGATCCACATGGGGACGTCGTTGAGTTCTCGAGCAGGGGACCAAACGCCCTCGGACAGGTCAAGCCAGATGTGCTCACCCCCGGAATGTTCGCCCTGGGAAGTACAACACTCAACATGCAGGCATGGAGGGCAGAACCAATAATCGGTGGAAAGTACGCCAACGAGGTCTGGGCCGGAACCAGCCTCGCCACCCCGATGGCGGCCGGTGTTGGCGCCCTGGTTGCTGAGGCATTCTACCGGGCCCACGGAAGGTACCCGACCACCGAAGAGATGAGAGAGATCCTCATGTCTGCGGCGGAGAACGTCTACAACGACGTCTTCCAGCAGGGTTCAGGTTACCTCAACGCCACCAAGGCGGTTGAGATAGCTCTTGAAGAAGGAGGAGTGCTGGCCAGTCCCACCAAGTGGCAGGCGGGTTCGTACGAGGGCAGTGACCACGAGGCTTTCCCGAACATCCTCTATCCTGGAGAAAGCGACAGTCAGGAGTTCAAGCTGACCAACTATTACAACGAGGACGTTGAAGTCAAAGTCGAGGCCGGCGTTCTCAAGAAGATCGGCGAGACGGAGATACCAATAGAGAACGTCAACTCCACCAACTGGCCACTGGTGAGGATAAACGACCTCATACCCAACGACACGCAGATGATGAAGGTGACCGTCTACCCGAACGTTCCAACACTTGGCGTTCGCATGCTCGTAAGACTCTATGGAATCGGCGGTCTCATCCAGCAGGGTGGAGTAGGTGCCGTCGTCTCGTTCACCGTCAGGGAGCCGCTTGAGAGGTCCCCTCTGCTCCTGCTCCAGGTCAGGCAGTACGGTGATGCCACGTTCAACGGAACAATCAAGCTGGAGTTCTACAGGATCACCCCGTGGGACTGGGTCAAGGTTACACCCGGAGAGTTCATCCTTGGCGCCAAGTCCAGCGGTACCTTCAAGGCCACCCTGAAGGTCCCGGAGAACGCCTCCTACGGACTCTACGAGGGAGCGATCTACGTGGACTACGGCAAGGACATCGTTACCCTGCCGGTCAGCGTGATTGTTGCATCGCCATCGCCGAGCTTCAGCTTCGGAGGTTCGGATGAGGCAAGCGGACTCTACGACAACTCCCACCTATACAGCACCCAGGGTTCCGATTACGTCAAGGACGCGAGGCTCTACTACTTCAACGTTCCGACGGAGGACGCCGAAGACGGCTACATACTGGCGGACGTAACCTGGGACGGATTTGCTGCGGTTTACCCGTCCCTGCTCCAGCCGAAGGTTGACTTCTGGAGCATGGAGTACCCGGACATCTTCGGACCCTACGGCATGGTGGACAGCGCCAGGGGCCACAGGATCCGCTTCGGCGAGAGCGTGGTCATGGCCAAGGCTGTCCCAGGCCTCAACGCGATGTGGGTCTACACGCCCTTCGGACTGACCCCCGTGATACCCTTCACCGGCAGGGTTGACCTAGCCAAGCTAAGTCCGAACAAGTGGGTCGAGGTAAAGAGCCAGAGCAACGAGCAGGTCTTCACGGTGAAGGTGCCTGAATGGGCCGGTGATCTCACCGCCGAGGCCTTCGGATTCAGCGAACCCATCGAGTACCACAACATCCTTGCTCCGGAGACGGGCGAGTCGGATTACTACTTCGTCAACGTGACCAACTCACCGATACTCGACGTGGAGCTCAGGAGCGACTGGGACGACATAGCTGGCGTGGACCTCGACCTGTACGTATACTACAACAACAACGGAACCTGGGTTATGGTCGGCTCTTCGACATCCTTCCGCGCTGATGAGAGGGTTACCATCAACAACCCGAAGGCAGGGCAGTACAAAGTCGAGGTCTACTCCTGGAGCAACCCGGCTGAGGGAGTCGCCACCTACGACCTCAGCATAACCACGATAGACGGCACTGAGCTGACGATCAAGAACATCGAGAAGAGCGGCGATATCTACATGATTACCGCCGGCTACAACCTCACCGAGGAGCATCTCGCCAGCGACAGACCACTCATGGGAATGATCTTCATCGGAACCAGTAAGTTCCCAATGATGTTCCAGGTACCGGTGAAGATACTGCCGAGCGCCGTGGACGTCAGGATATCGGGCATTGAAACCAGCGGCGTCGCCTACGTCGGGGAGACCTACAACATAACCGCCTACATCACCAACGACGGGCTCATAAACGTCTCCAACGTCAGGATCCTCCTCGTGAAGGACGACGTACCCACAGACCTTCAGGCCACGATCCCGGTGATGTCACCCAAGGATGTCTACAAGGTTAGCATAGAGATACCGGTAGTTGATACCAAGCTCCACGAGTACAGGTTCGTAGTTGATGCACTGGACGACCTGGTACCGGACAACAACAGGGAAACGATCTACGTCAAGGGGGTTGACAAGGAGAACGTCCAGGAAACGTACGACATCGAGGAGAGCATTGGCGGAAAGGCCTCAATCACCAGGTTTATAGACGCAGGCAGGATCTACTACCTCACCGTCAACGGCGATCACGGAACCATAGTCACGGTTGTCCTCAAGCTCCCGGCAGACACCACCAGCTACTACGTCAGCGTCAAGAACGCCGACCTCCTGGATGTCAAGAAGGACACTGCCAAGGGAGGAACGCTGCTCCACATAAGGATGAGGCTCCACTCCCCAGGAGAGATCAGGGTTGACTACATCACCAAGTCCGACATAATGAGGATCTCAACGCTAAACTACGTCTGGTACATGCTCTACTGGAGGTACGACCAGAAGTTCGATGAGCTCTACAAGAAGGCCCTTGAGCTCGGAGTGGACAACGAGACCCTCCAGGAGGCGCTGCACTACAAGGAGCTCGCCGACAAGTACTACGAGGAGGCCGAGAAGTACATAACGCCCGGCAGGGACAACCTCGCCATAGCCGCACTTCCGAACATCCGCAAGGCCTACCTCAACATCCTCAAGGCCTACACCATCCTCGAGGCCGCGATAGAGGAAGTCGAGGGTTCTGAGGGCTGATGCCCTCTCCTTTCTTCTCCTTTTGTACCATCGCCAACCTTTTAAGAGTCCGTGCCCTTCTTTCACCGGTGAAACCCGTGATATACACCAAGGTCTACCGCGTCCAGGGGGAGGTTCTTTTAGCGGCATGCGACGAGGAGCTTCTCGGAAAGACCTTTCGCGAGGGCGAGCTGAAGCTTGAGGTAAAGGAGCGATTCTACAAAGGTGAACTCGTTGAGGAGGACAGGCTCGGGGAACTTCTGGAGGAGGCGACGATAGCCAACCTGACTGGTGAGAGATGCGTCTCAAAGGCCATAGAGCTCGGCTACGTGGACGAGAACAGGGTTCTCAGGATAGATGGCATTCCCCACGCCCAGATGGCCAAGATGTTCCTGTGAGGGAGACTCTAACGTTTTTAAGCATGCGCTCCCTCTTACTCCGGGTGAGATCATGAGCGAGAGGTTCTGTTACCGGTGTGGAATAAGCGAGGAAGAAGGAGGTCCTCTCATCGAGGGGCTCTGTCAGGTGTGCTACCGCAAGGAGAACCCCGTGCTCCTCATTGAAAGCGAGATAAACACAGAACTCTGCCAGAACTGTGGAAGTTATAAGAAGAGGGGCGTATGGGTTGATCCTCACAGCTACGAGCTCGACGAGCTTATCTTTGAAGTCGCCGACAACGCGCTTCTCGAGACGCTTGAGGACTCGCTGAGCGATAAAATCCGGGAGTACGAGGTAGTTTCGATGGAGGAGCTTGAGGAAGTGGATGAACTCCCGGTTGGAAAAGCAATTGTGGCCTTCCAGCCGGTCGACTGGCACATCGAGTACTTCCCGGCGATAATAACCTACGAGGTTCGCGTCAAGGCCAGAACGCACGAGCTCCAGCGGGAGCTCCACGACGAAAGGAAGCGCGTTACAGTCTACGTTCGCCAGACCGTCTGCCCGCGCTGTTCAAAGTTCCTCGGGGGCTATTTCGAGGCTATTCTGCAGGTTCGCGCCGAGGGCAGGCCGCTGGCCGAGGACGAGAGAAAGGCTATAGGAAAGCTCGTGGAGGAGAAGGTCGACGAGATAATGCGCAGGGACAGGATGGGCTTCATCCAGGACACGATAGAGAAGGAGGAAGGTCTGGACTTCTACATGGGCTCGACCTCGAGCGCCAGAAAACTCGCCCAGGCGATAAAGGAGAAGTTTGGAGGGACGATAAGCGAGGCCTACGAGCTGGTTGGCGTTGATAGACAGACGAGCAGGGAAACCTACAGGACGAGCGTGAGCGTAAGGATTCCGAAGTTCCGGAGGGGCGACATAGTGGCAGATAAGCGCGGCAACGTCTACGAGGTCGAGAGGGTAGACGGGAGGGGCCTCTCGCTGAGGAACCTGGTCACGGGGAAGAGCGAGCACCTCGACTGGAAAACCGCGAAGAGGGAAGGGGTTGATACAGTAGAGCATGAGGAGAGCGAGGCTATGGTAACCAGCCTGAGACCGGGGGAGGTTCAGATGATGGACATGAAGACCTACGAGGTATACGAACTGGAGAAACCGGCGGGGGAAATCCGCGAGGGTGAGGTTTACAGAATGGTTGGGGTGGGCGGAAGGAAGTACTTCCGCTCCAAAAAGGAGTGATTCGCCAACCTTTTTAACCGTCAGCCCAACTCTATCCGGTGATGGCAATGGAGAGGAAAACGGTCGTCGTTATCGGTGGCGGCGCCGCGGGAATGAGTGCGGCATCGAGGGTCAAGAAGCTGAGACCCGAGTGGGACGTCAAGGTCTTTGAGGCAACAGAATGGGTTAGCCACGCGCCCTGCGGCATCCCCTATGTCGTCGAGGGCATCTCACCAATTGAAAAGCTGATGCACTATCCCCCCGAGGTTTTCATAAAGAAGCGCGGGATAGATCTCCACCTGAAGGCCAGGGTCGTTGAAGTCGAGGAGGGAAAGGTTCACGTCAGGGAAGGGGATGGAGAGCACACCTACGAGTGGGACTACCTAGTCTTCGCGAACGGTGCCTCGCCGAGGGTTCCGCCGATAGAGGGCATAGACCTTCCAGGAGTCTTCACCGCGGACCTCCCGCCGGATGCCGTGGCGATTAGGGAGTACATGGAGAAGAATCCAGTTGAGGACGTCGTTATCATCGGCGGCGGTTACATTGGAGTTGAGATGGCGGAGGCCTTCGCGGCTCAGGGCAAGAAGGTCACGCTGATAGAGAGGAATGAGAGGGTCATGGCCAGGGCCTTCGACAGGGAAGTCACCGATATCCTTGAAGAGGAGATGAGAAAGAGGATCAACCTAAGGACGCAGGAGATAACGCTCCGCATCGAGGGTAAGAAGAGGGTCGAGAAGGTCATCACGGACGCCGGCGAGTACAAGGCCGACCTCGTCATCATCGCGACCGGCATAAGGCCCAACGTCGAGCTGGCCAAACAGATAGGTGTCAGAATAGGTGAAACCGGGGCCATATGGACGAACGAGAAAATGGAGACCAGCGTGGAGAACGTTTATGCGGCTGGAGATGTCGCCGAAACGAAGCACATAATAACCGGAAGGCGCGTCTGGGTTCCCCTTGCACCGCCCGGAAACAAGATGGGTTATGTGGCCGGTAGCAACATAGCCGGGAGGGAGATCCACTTTCCGGGAGTGCTTGGAACGAGCGTTACCAAGTTCTTTGAGGTGGAGATTGGAAAGACCGGTCTCACCGAGGCGGATGCCATAAGAGAGGGCTACGACATAAGGACGGCGTTCATAAAGGCCAGCACCAGACCCCACTACTATCCGGGTGCGAGACCGATATGGCTCAAAGGTGTTGTTGACAACGAAACGAACAGGCTCCTCGGACTTCAGGCGGTTGGCGCTGAAATCCTTCCGAGGATAGACACCGCCGCGGCAATGCTTACGGCCGGCTTTACCACAAGGGATGCCTTCTTCACGGACTTAGCTTACGCACCGCCCTTCGCTCCCGTCTGGGACCCGCTGATAGTTCTGGCGAGGGTTCTAAAGTTCTGAACCCCTTTTTCATTTTCAGGTCCGGGAGGAAAAGCTTATTAGTCTCCCGGGGAAGCCCCTCCGATGTGCGAGTACACCTACGAGAACGGGAAGAAGTGCAGGCTCAAACCGGTAGAGGGTTCAAAGTACTGCGCCCTCCACATCCCCTTCGAGGAGGGCGAGAAGCTGCTCGGTGAGAGGATAAAGGAGATCAAGGAAGAAACCTTCCAGAGGAGGCTGAAGCAGGGGCAAACGTACTTCGAGGGCATCTACCTATATGAAACGAGGATCAAAGACTTCAAGGCAGAAAACCCCCTCACCTTCAAAAATTCAACTATAAAAGCCATACTCCTCGACTCCGTCAGCGTCCCGGGAATTACGTTTTTCAATTCCCAGGTGGGCAGGATAATCCTCTTTGAGAGCGATGTGGGGACGTTCCTCCTCCACGGTTCAACAGTTTTCGGACTCAACCTCCTCCGGCTCAGGTTCTCCAACTCCCTCTTCATCCGAAACTCGAGCATTAGATACGTTATGATAAACTCCGTCGAATACTCCGGTGAGGGTGAGAACAGGGACGAATACGGAGAGAGGAGGATCGTCGGCAGGATCGAACTCAGCGGGCTCAGGGACGTGAGGAGAATAGGGATAAACGTTCGCTACCCTCTGATGAGAAGGATCCTCGAGGAGCACGGGTTAAAGCCCTCGGCTTCACCGGAGCGGAGCGTAAAGGTTTCCAGCATGGTCATCAAGGAGATAGAGTTTGACCAGTCCACCCGGTTCAAGAGGCAGGTGCGATTGAGCATCCGCCGGTTCCATGGGAGTCTGATAATCGAGGACATGAACATCTTTGGCCACGCGGAGATAACGGGGAGCAGGCTCAAGAACCCTGAGTTCGTCCACATAACCGTCATGGGCAACATGATTTTCAGGAGAACGTCCATCCATGGGGACCTTACATGGAACTCCACGGTTCTCCCGAACATTCCGGTTGAACTGATGGTGAACGGTTTTGTTGAGGTGGAGGGCTGCAGGTTTAACAGCCCCAGAGCGGCGGAGGTCTTTTACCGGCTCGCCAGGATAAGCTGGGAGCGGAACGGCGACTTTGAGAAAGCCGACGAGTACTATTACCTGGAGATGGTTGCCAAGAGGAACTCCCGTCTCTCCGGCAGGACCGGAGGATTGCGCTCGCTCGTGCTCAAGGTCGAGGTGCTCTTCGAATGGCTTTTCGCGGATCTGACCTGCAAGTACGGTACCGACTGGAAGAGGCCCATCCTCATATGGCTCGCCGCGGTTAACCTCTTTTTCCCGGTTCTCTACCTCATTACTGGAAGCGTGGAGGGCTTTTCAAGGATCATGACTCTCCTTGACTACGAGTACTTCAGCATCGTAACCGCTACAACCCTCGGTTACGGTGACTACCATCCAATAGGCGTGGGAAGGGCCATAGCTTCCGTCGAGGCCCTCTTCGGAATGTTCATGTGGGCGGTGTTCCTAACGGTCTTCGCGAGAAAGTACATGAGGTGAACCGATGAGGGTCGGGCTCATTGTCAACCCAATCGCCGGAATGGGGGGCAGGGTGGCCCTGAAGGGAACCGATGGTGTCGTTGAGGAGGCCATAAAACGCGGGGCGAGGCCAGTGGCCCCTGAACTGGTCAAACTGTTCCTGCGGGAGCTGAGCACGTACCCGGAAGCGAGAAGGATCGAGTTCATAACGGGCCCAGGGCCTCTCGGAGAGGACATCCTGAGGGAGTTCAACTTTCCCTACGATGTCATCCGGCACAGGGAGATAGGTTATCGCCTCGTTGACGGCATCAGGATCCCTGACACGACCCCGGAGGACACAAAGGAGCTCGCAAGGAGAATGGTTGGAAAGGTCGAGCTGCTCCTCTTTGCCGGCGGCGACGGAACCGCCAGGGACGTGGTTGATGCCGTTGACAGAAAGCTCCCGATCCTTGGCATTCCAACGGGCGTTAAAATGTACTCCGGGGTTTTTGCAACGTCACCCGAGGACGCGGCGAAGCTCCTCGTGGAGTTCCTCAGGGGGAGGGCAGGACTCGAGGAGAGGGAAGTGAGGGACATTGACGAGGAATCTTACAGACACGACGAGGTTAGGGCCAGAACCTATGAAAAAGCGATCGTCCCCGTCGTCGAGACCCTTGTGCAGGGTAGCAAGGAAGGAATCCCCCTCGATGAGGAGGAAGAGCTTGAGGCGATGACTGAGGCCGTTGCGGAGGAGATACTTGAGAACGATGGTATCTACTTCCTCGGCTCAGGCTCGACAATAAAGCGGATAAAGGACAGGCTTGGAATAGACGGAACGCTTCTCGGGGTTGACGTTGTCGAGGTCATGGATGGGAAGGTCCGGCTCCTAGTGAAGGATGCAACAGAGAAGGATCTCCTGCGGTTTGCTGATAAGGATCCTAAGATCGTTGTCACGGTTATAGGAGGTCTCAACTTTCTCTTCGGCAGGGGAAACCAGCAGTTCTCAGCCGAGGTGCTGAGGCATATCCCGAAGGAGAACATCCTCGTGGTCGCAACCCCGTCAAAGATAGCCAATGGCGCTATCAGGGTCTACACGGGGGATCCCGAGGTGGACGCGAGACTCAGGGGGTACCTGAGGGTCCGGGTGAGTCCCTGGCGAGAGCGCGTTGTGAGAGTTCTCTGAGTTAAACGGAAAAGTTTAATCCTCCTGGGCGGGACAAGACCATTCATTTTCGCTAAATTTATATGCGCTACTGTGCATCATTCACTGGCGATGTCCATGTATGGCAACTGGGGTAGATTTCTGCGCGTGAACCTCTCCACCGGAGAGGTAAAGGTTGAGGAATACGACGAGGAACTGGCCAAGAAGTGGCTCGGCAGCAGGGGACTTGGGATATACTTCCTCCTCAGGGACATGGATCCCACGGCGGATCCCCTCGGGCCTGAGAACCTGCTCATAATAACCCCCGGTCCACTGAGTGGGACGAGTGCCCCAACAGGCGGCAGGTACAACGTGATTACCAAGAGCCCGCAGACGGGCTTCATAACGATGTCAAACTCAGGTGGCTACTTTGGTGCAGAGCTGAAGTTCGCGGGCTGGGATGGGATAATAGTCGAAGGAAAGGCCGAAAGCCCCGTCTACATCTACATCAAGGACGACAACGTTGAGATCCGCGACGCGGGCCACCTCTGGGGCAAGCTCGTGAGCGAAACCGAGGAGACCATCAAGAAAGAGATCGGAAGCAAAAAGCTCCACATAACGAGCATTGGGCCGGCAGGTGAGAACCTCGTCAAGTTTGCTGCCATAGTCAACGACGGTCACCGCGCCGCCGGGAGGGCTGGGGTTGGTGCCGTTATGGGAAGTAAGAACCTCAAGGCGATAGCCGTTGAAGGAACCAAGCGCGTTCCCATAGCGGACAGACAGAAGTTCATGCTCACGGTGAGGGAGAAGATAAACAAGCTCAAGAACGACCCGGTGGCAGGAGGAGGTCTGCCCAACTACGGAACCGCGGTTCTCGTTAACATAATCAACCAGAACGGCCTCTACCCGACGAGAAACTTCCAGACCGGCGTTTTCGAGTACGCAGAGGAGCAGAGCGGCGAAGCCATGACGGCAAAATACCTCATAAGGAACCAGCCCTGCTATGCCTGTCCGATAGGCTGTGGAAGGGTCAACAAGCTGACCACGGTCGGAGTCACCGAGGGGCCGGAGTACGAGAGCATCTGGGCGCTCGGAGCCGACCTCGGCATAAACGACCTCGCGAGCATAATCGAGGCCAACCACCAGTGCGACGAGTTCGGCCTCGACACCATCTCAACCGGCGGAACTTTGGCCGCCGCGATGGAGCTCTACGAGAAGGGCTACCTCAAGGATGAGGATCTCGGCGAGGAGGCGCCGCCCTTCAGGTGGGGCAACACCGAGGTTCTCCACTACTACATCGAGAAGATAGCCTACAGGAAGGGCATAGGTGACAAGCTCGCCGAGGGAAGCTATCGCTTCGCCGAGATGTACGGCCACCCGGAGTACTCAATGAGCGTCAAGAAGCTCGAGCTTCCGGCTTATGATCCGCGTGGTGCCGAAGGCCACGGTCTCGGCTACGCCACCAACAACCGTGGCGGCTGTCACATCAAGAACTATATGATAAGCCCGGAGATACTCGGCTATCCGTACAAGATGGATCCGCACGACATAAGCGACGAGAAGATAAAGATGCTCATCCTCTTCCAGGATCTCAGCGCGGTCATAGATGCGGCCGGTCTCTGTCTGTTTACGACCTTCGGCCTCGGAGGAGACGACTTCCGCGACATGCTCAACGCAGCTCTGGGCTGGGACTTCAGCACGGAAGATTATCTCAAGATAGGCGAGCGCATCTGGAACGCCGAGCGTCTGTTTAACCTCAAAGCCGGACTCGTTCCGGAGAGGGACGATACCCTGCCGAAGAGATTCCTCGAGGAGCCCATGCCCGAGGGACCAAACAAGGGCCACGTTGTTCGCCTGAAGGAGATGCTGCCGAGATACTACAGGATGCGCGGCTGGACGGAGGATGGAAGGGCAATCAAGGATGAGAAGCTGGAAGAACTCGGTCTTAAGGAATTCGCCTGATCCTTTTCTACCCATTTTTGCCCAGCAAGTTTTTTATCGGCGCTGGCCAAAGACGGGGATTAAGGTGAGATCATGGGGCATTCGTTCTCGCTTTCGGGCTCAAGAAAGGCCAGGGAACTGGACAGGGAGTACACTTTCACCCTCTGGGACGGAAAGGTTATAGTGAAGCCAAAACTCGATATGAAGTACCTTTACATCGAGGTCACCAGCCGCTGCAACCTGAAGTGTGAGATGTGCTTCAAGCAGTACTGGGAAGATACCGAGGGGGATATGGACTGGGAGCTGTTCCTCAAGATCCTCGACGACGCCGAGGAGTTTCCCGAGCTGAGGATGATATACTTCGGCGGCATCGGTGAGCCAACCGTCCACCCCCGCTTTATGGACATGGTGCGCGAGGTAAAGAGGAGGGGCTTTGCCCTCGGGATAAGCAGCAATGGAACCCTCCTTACGGATGAGATGCTCCGCGAGTTCGCGAAGCTCGGCGTTGACCTCATGTACTTCTCGATGGACTCTGTTCCGACCGCCCAAAACGCCATAACCCTGGGGCACATAGCAGCCGCCGTAACGGCCGATAAAATAAGAAAGCTGGTAAAGTACCGTGAGGAGTACGGGACGCACAGGCCGAGCATAGGCGTTGAAGTAGTTGTCACGAAGGAGAACTACACACAGCTGCCTGACATGGCGCGCTTCCTTCTCGACCTCGGTGTTGATTCGATGCTCGTCTCAAACCTCCTACCGCTTACTGAGGAGCAGACGAAGGACATAGTCTACGACGGAAGCGTTGACATGAAGCCCATTCTTGACGAGCTCTACAAGATAGCTCACAATGGCCTCTACATAAAACTCCCCAAGTTCGAACTGAAGACCGAAAGGGCCTGCGACTTTGATGAGAACAACGTTGCCGTCGTCAGATGGGACGGGGAAGTTGCGCCCTGCTACCGCTTCCTCCACAGCTATTACGAATATATCTTCGGCAGGAAGAAGAAGGTCAACGCCTACTCCTTTGGCAACGTGAGAGAGAAGAGCCTCGCCGACATCTGGACGAGCGAGAAGTACACCTGGTTCCGCTTTACCATGAAGAACTATATGTACCCCTCCTGTACCGACTGCGAACTCGTGAACGCCTGCGACTTTGTCAAGACAACCGATATAGACTGCTGGGGCAACGAGCCAAGCTGCGCCGACTGCCTCTGGTCCAGGAGAATAGTCCAGTGTCCCATACCTCAGTACAACTTTGGAAAGTTCTACTGACCCTGAACTTATTCCTTTATTCTGGAGTTTTTCTTTTGCGGGTTCCAGCCTGGCCTACCCATGATGCCGGTATCGGCTGATGTGAAAAATATGTTAATTATTTTTGATATATCAAAATAATCCGTAAAATTTAGATAATCCCGTGAGGAGATACCATTGACGAACCTTCGGGAGGTGAGAAAATGGTCTCCGCAAAGAGCGGAATGTGGACCGCCATCCTGGGTGCCCTCCTGATACTGGTGCCCTCCTGATACTGACGGACGGCATACTGGTACTGGCAAACAAGACATTCTACGGCTGGCACTACGGAAGCGTCAGCACCGTCGGTTGGATCGAGATAATAATTAGCCTGACGATAATGATCCTTGCCTACTACTACAAGAGCAACAGGAGCCTCGTCGGATGGACAATCGCAATTCTTGCCCTGATAACGATGCCCTTTGACGGTGGCTTCTGGACACTCGGCGCTTGGATCGCACTGATCGGCGGCGTCATGATAGCCACCGGTGAAGTCTCCTCCCCCGGAACCTCCAAAAGAACGACGGCGTGAATTCAAAACTTTTTTAAGCCCCCCCTTTCTTTTAGTTTTTAAGGCACGCTCCCGGGGATGGTTTAATGGCGTCATCGAAGAGGGACTCCAGGCAATTCGTCGAGATCGTTGCCCAACTCCTGAGCAGGTGGGGTTATACCCATACCGACGGCAGGATATACGGCCATCTCCTCCTCAGCGACAGACCCCTAACAATATCCGAGCTGGCGGAAGCAACCAACCTCAGCAGGTCCTCGGTCTCCGTCTCCCTCTCCCGTCTCACCCGGGACTACCTGGTAACCTACCGCAAGGAGGGCAAGACAAAATACTTTTCCGCCGTTCCGGCCTTCCTCGAGAAGTTCCTCCAGCAGCCCAGGGACATACTGGAGAGGGAGGTCAGGCCGCTGAAGGACATAGTCAGTCAACTCGCAGAAAGGACCGACTCGGAGGAGGCCCGGGCCAGATTCGAGGACATTCTCAAAGACCTCTCCGTTCTTGAGTGTGTCCTCAGGAGGATAATCGAACTGGAGGAGCAGGAAAGCGAGTGTATCGGAACTGGCTGATCCTCGAGTCTTTTCTTTACAACTTTTATCGGCATCTCTAACGTATCAAAATCTTTTTAAATGACATTCCCTTCACCCAACCGTCCACGAATGGGGTGAAGGAGTGATGAACTACCCGGAGCTGGCCCTAATAGCGTTCATCCTCAGCGTCGTGTTCTCGATAGGTGGTGTCGGGAGCGCGATAGCGATAGTTCCAACTATGGGCTGGCTCGGAATTCCGCTGATGACGGCGAAGCCAACCGGCCTCTTCATAAACACCCTCTCCATGCTCTCGGCAACGCTCAAGAACCTCAAACACGGCAAGCTCGACCACCGCTTCGGCCTTCCAATCCTGCTCGTTGCCACGGCCATGGCCCCGGTTGGTGCTTACGCCGGTAAGTTCATCCCCAAGGTTTACGTTTTGTGGGTTTTCGTGGGCTTTCTGCTCTACTCCGGAACGGTCATGATATTCTTCAAGCCGCGGAGGCACCCAAATACTGGCAACCACATCGTTGAAGGCTCTATAATCGGGGGAATAGCGGGTTTCCTCGGCGGTCTCCTCGGAGTGGGCGGCGGTGGGATAATAAGCCCTGCCCTGATAGTTCTCGGCTACGAACCGAAGAAGGTCGCCTCAACGACGGCCCTCGTTGTTTTCTTCTCCTCGCTTAGCGGTTTTCTAACCTACTGGGGTATGGGGACCCTCGACTGGATGCTTCTTCTCTGGGTTTCGATTCCTGCTATAGCCGGCGGCTGGATCGGGACGCATCTCATGCACTTCAAAATGAGCTCCGAGGGGGTAAAGAAGGTCATAGGGCTGATAATCTACGCCATCGCCTTCAAGACGCTTCTGAACGTTCTTTAAGCCTATCCTTTCTTCGGCGGGTCCTGCTCCGGCGTTGAGGTTATCTCCCCATCGCTCATGTGGTTTTTGGGCATTATACTGTCGACTATCTCAAAGGCCTTCTTCGTAACCTTCGCCCTCGCCACCCACTTCCTGAGGTACTCCTTCGGCGGAAACTCTATGGCGTTGCAGGGGCAGAGCATGGCGCAGGTGTTGCAGCCGACCATACAGTTGTAGGGCCTCGCAACTATGGGCGCGCTCCTCTCGACGTCCCAGTCGAAAACGCGCCTCCCGCAGGTGACGAAGCAGATTCCACAGCCGGCGCAGACGTCGTAGTTTATCTTGGGATACCACTCTATCTCCTTCCTATCAACGCCCCACCACGGAATAACACTCAGGTCCTTAACCGGTCTCCCAAGGGCGTCCTTCCCGATGATGGGAGCTTCAACGTTGGGCATCTCACTCACCCCAATTACAGCTAAAGCATCTCATTTAAATTATTTTTCATATGTTTCTGTTTTCAACCGTTGGTTCTGGACAGACCTGCCACAACGAGACTCCGTGGCGAGGGGAGGGATTTTTAAAAGCTTTCTCGAGCATTCCATGGTGAGAGACGATGGAAAAGCTCATCCTCTTCGTCTGCGTCAAGAACTCCGCTAGAAGCCAGATGGCGGAGACCTTCTTCAACCGCTTCAACGACGGCCCGCGCTTTAGGGCCATGAGCGCCGGAACCTAACCGGCCAAAGAAATAGACCCGCTCGCGAGAAAGGCTATGGAGGTGGTCGACATCTCCCTCGAAGGGCAGAAGCCGAAGTTCTACACCGGGGAGATGGCCGATAGGGCTACTCGTGATAACATAAGGACAAACGAAGTCCCTGGGGAAGAGGTTATTCTCCTCCACGTCATCGACGAAGGGACAATGGAGAACCTCATAAACGGCTACTCGCTCCTCTACGAACCCGAGGAGCCTGAGCTTGAGGCGGTAAAGAAGAAGCTTGAAGAGAAGGTCATGGAGAGGCTCAGGCGAAGGTCGAGGATGTGAAGAAGACTTTCAGAACGGACAAAGTCAAGCCCGTCGTCCGCTTCGGCTTTCCGTGGGAGGAGATAGTTAAAGTTGCAGAGGAGGACGTTTCGCTCATAATCCTCCCGACCCACGGGAAGCTTGGCTTTTCCAAGGAACTCATCGGCTCAACCGCAATGCGCGTGCTGAAGAAGACTTACCGCCCCGTTCTGATCATAAAGCCAAAGTGCAGGTGTGGCGATGAGGAATGAACTGGCTGAAGTTTAAGAACCACCTCGAAAAATACATTCCGGTTTACGTTACGCTGGCGATGTTGGCAGGTTTCTACGTTGGAACGCACGCCAACCGCAAGCCCTACCACGAAACGCTCAAGGCTCTCAACATGCCCGTCGTCATCAGCATGATCTACCCGATGATGATAAACCTCCGCCTCGGCGAGCTTAAGAACAGCGCCAAGCTCGGGAAACAGTTAACTATAGCCCTCACGATGGGCCTTGTGATCTCCCCGCTCATCATGTACGGCGCGATATGGCTGACCGAGCTTTTCCACCCGGTTAACCGCATGCTCGCCCTCGGACTCCTCCTGGCGGTAGTCGTCCCGTGCTCCTCGATGAGCATAGCCTACACGGGCTTCACCAAGGGCAACATCGAGCTTGCGACCATCGTCGTGGCTTTGAGCTTCACTTTAGCTATCGTCACCGTTCCGGCGTGGCTCAAGGTCTTTGCATCGAGCTACCATGTAGCGATCCCGGTCTGGCTCCTCGTCAAGACCATCCTCATCGTCGTCATAACGCCGATGATACTTGGAGTTCTAACCAGGGCCTACCTCATGGGCAAGCTCGGCCCGGAGGGCTTCCTCAGGATCAAGCCGGCCTTTCCAGCAATCTCGCTCCTCGGCATGTACACCATCGTCTTCCTCATCTTCATGGAGAAGGCGAAGCTCATAGCCAGCAAGCCAGGCATCGTGGGAGTAGCTTTAATCCTGCTGGTCCTCTACTACACCATCGCCCTCCTCTTCATGACCTTCGTGGACAGGGCAGTTGGAATACCCTACAGGGGCCATATGGCTATATAATCTTCACCTCCGTTGGAAAGAACGAGGGAACGGCCATGGCAATAGCCCTCGCCGCTGGAATCGACCTTATGGCCATAGCGCCCGCGATAACCCCAATCGTCCAGATACCTTCCTGGTCGGCTACGTCAAGGCGTTGAAGAAAAGAGCGACCCTCTGGAAGTGCAGGGCCCTGAAAGAAGAAGGCGGCGTTCCCGCCTGAGCAGACATCACTCCGGGTGGACTATCTCGATTTCCCCATTTATCTTCTCCTTTCCGACCGTGTTGAAGACCGTCCCGTACTTCTCGGACAGTTCTTTGATGCGGAGTATCTTTTTCTCCGGTGCATCCGTCACAATCCTCACGCGGTAGGTTATCTCCTGGAGCTGGGGCTCCTTGAGGTTTCTCCAGCCCCTGACTTCGATGCTCATCTCCTCGACGTTGAGGTGCATCTTCTTGATGAGTCTTCCCCAGTTGACGGTCAGACAGCCGCCTATGGCCGAAAGGAGGTACTCCGTTGGATTCGGCCCTTTATAACCACCATCTGTGTTGGTATCGATGGTAAAGGCAAACTCCCTGACCCTTGCGAAGCTCCCAACGTTGCCGTCCCACTCAAGCTCGACAATGTACTCGAGCCGCTCCATATTATCACCGGATGGGGGTGATTTCACGGGTTTAAAGAGTTTCCCGGAGGAAAGAACGAAAGGATCAGGCGCGCGTATCCTTCCGAAGAACGGCCGTCTTGAGGACGACAATCAGCCACATCGCCAGGAGAACCCATAGGAGCATAAAGCCGAAGAGATCGAGTATTTTGAGGCCGAAGACCGCCCCTATGTCCCTTGTAGCGTTGGTGAACGCTCCTAGCGGGAAGATGAACGCCCACCAGGAGCTGCTGTAGGGCAGGCTGATGTTCCTGATGTAGTGGAGCGTCATCGCGGCCGCCATCACCAGCCACCAGAAGCCGAGTCCCCAGAGGAAGAACGCGAATACGAAGAGCGGCTCCTTACCAGGCATTGGAGAGTTATTGAGGAGCGCGAAGAGCGCTGTAATCCCAGCCCCTATCGGACCGAGGTTCATCCATATCAGCGGGGCCATCTGGGGCGGCATGAGTTCGTGCCTGATGAAGCGGAGCGTGACGACGGCGTAGAGGGCCAGATAGAGGAAGAATCCGGCTCCCCACCCCATGTAGTTGATTACCGTAACGAGTTCCTTCGTGTATCCCGTTGTGGCCTTCATAAAGGCCGCGCCGAAGGGGAGGATTATCAGAGCCACCGGCGGTATGTACCACGCCGGCGAGAGGTGCCTCAGGTCTACCTCTCCGGCTATGAAGACCTCGTAGGACATCCAGAAGGCGAAGAGAATCGTCAAAGCGGCCCCCCAGAGCCAGAGGTACCATGCGATGGTTTCTTTTCCGAGAACGAAGAGAAACTGGGCCGCGAGAACGATGGTAGCGGCGCCGCTCGTCCCGTAGAAGTGCCCCCGGGAGGGGTGCCTCAGGTCCTCGAGTGCGTCCTTTCGATAAAGAATCCACCTGAGCAGCCAGGGAACGAGGAGCATAAAGTACAGTGCCGCGTTGAGGTAGGTGAGTCCTATCCCGAGCCCCCTGAGGGGATCCCAGTAGCCCGAGTACCTGTACGTCGCTATCGCTACTGCTCCGGTCCCCATAACACTCGCGAAAGCCGCGGGGTTGAAGTTCCTGATTCGCTCCATACCCTCACCTCACCTGAAATCTTTTCCATACGTTATATGGAGCCGGGCGAGGAGTTAAAAGGTTGTTCCCCCCCTTTGGAATGGGTAACCATGCTGGTCGCGATTCCTACATCAAAGGGTGGTCTCGATGACGAGGTTCACGAGAGCCCGGTGAGGGCCCCAACCTTCACCCTGGTCGAGCTTGAGGACGGGAAAGTTAATGGGGTCAAGGTTATCGAGAACCCCTACAGGCGGGAGCCTTACGGCGCGGGTTCAAAAGTTGCCCTCTTCCTGGTCAACCTCGGCGTTAACGCCATAATATCAAGGACGGACTGCCCGAAGGGCAAGATGATCCTAGATTCCGCTGGAGTTAAGATGGTCATCGTTGATGATGCCATTAAGGTTGGGGATGCGTTGAAGGGGCTTCGTTGAGATGCTAATTTTAACGCTCAAAATCTTTTTAAGTTCCTCGCTTCACCTGAAATCGGTGGGTGAAGAATGGGACATCATCACCACGGCGAGCTTAAGGGCAGGATGGCCTTCTCGATAGTTCTCAATCTGGTCATCACGATTGCAGAGGTAATCGGCGGAATCCTCTCGGGGAGCTTGGCTTTGCTAAGCGACTCCCTCCACAACTTCAGCGATTCGATGAGCTTACTCGCGAGCTACTTCGCGATAAAAATCGGTGAGCGAAAGGCCAACGAGAAGTACACCTTCGGATACAAGCGAGCTGAAATCCTCGTGGCTTTCATAAACTCCGCCGTTCTCGTTGGTGTTTCGCTCTTCCTCCTGGTTGAGGCCTACAGGCGCTTCAAAAACCCTGAACCAATAGACGGCCCGCTGATGCTGGCGGTTGCCATGATTGGGCTCCTGGCGAACCTCCTCTCGGTTTTTCTCCTCCACGGTCATGCACACGAGAGCATGAACGTCCGCTCCGCTTACCTCCATCTCATGAGCGACACCCTCTCCTCGGTGGCGGTCGTTGTTGGCGGGCTTTTGATAATCCGGTGGGGCATCGGGTGGATTGACTCCCTCATAACGGTTCTCATCTCGCTCTACATTTTGAGGGAGGGCTACGAGATACTGAGGGAGAGCGTTGAGGTTTTGATGGAGGCCTCTCCAGAGCTTGACCTTGAGGAGATAAAGGCCGAAATAGAATCCATCCCCGGCGTTAAAAACGCCCACCACTTCCACGTCTGGCGCATAGGGGAAAAGGAGGTTCACTTCGAGTGCCATGTGGAAGTTGACGACATGCCTATAAGCGAAGCCCAGTCCATAATTGACCGGGTCGCGGCCGTCCTCGGCAAACGCGGAATCGGCCATGTTACCGTGCAGCTGGAGGCAAATCGGTGCCCGGACAAAGACGTCATCTGTCGGGATAAGAAGGGGGAGGGGAACTAGAGCTCCGCCTCACCCAGGAGCTCCAGGAGTTCGATCTGCCTCTCGTCCGTTACCTTCTCCAGGTACTTGCTGACCTCTTCCGCATCCATCTTGCCGTCCTTGTACAGGGCTATTGCCTTGACCGCTTCGAAGAAGTTCCTCATGTCGGGGAACGCCTCCGCGAACATATCGATGTTGAGATAAACCGTCTCGAACTCGTCATCAAGGAAGAGCTGCCACAGGACGTCCATCAGCGAACCGAAGGCTATATCCTCGTAGTCAGTACCCTTCGCGTGGATCATGGCGTAGAGGCACTCCTGAAGGGCGGCATCGTAGTTCTCGTCGTCCTCGAATATCTCCTCAAAACTGAGGTGTACCTCCACGTGGAGGTCCTTCTTGTCAAGAACCTTGGGCAGAAGTCCGGCGAGCATCGCCTTCGCCTCGTAGGGGTGACCCGCCTCAAACATCACGTAGGCCCTGTGGATCCTGACCCTAAGGAGCTCTTCCTCGTTGCCAAGGCTCTCGAAGGCCTCCTCTGCCTTTTTCATCAGCTCAAGGGCCTTGTCGTACTCCTGGAGCTCCTCGTATATCATGGCCATTGCGTAGTAGATCTTCCCCACGTGCTCGAGGTGTCCCTTGGCAGCCTCCTCCTCGAGGAGCGCCCGGTAGAGCTCGAGGCTCTTTTCGAGCTCACCTATAAGGTAGTAGAGGTCGGCGAGGTGGTACTTTACCTCGAAGGTGTCCTTTTCTTCGGCAAGCTTCTCGAACTCGGGAACTTTGTTAATACCCAGAAGCTCGTGGAAGTAGTAGACGACTATCTTGTAGAGCTCGTAATCCTCGCACTCGAGGGCCAGCTTTTCCGCCTTCTCGAGAACCTCCTTGAGCTCATCATCATCGAGCTGATCGACCTTGGTGTAGAGGAGCTTCGCGACCCGTTTGCAGTCCTTCTCCTCGATGGCCTTCAGTATTTCCTCCATAACAACACCTCACCCCCCTTACCGCGCCGGGGTATTTAACGCTTTAGGGACGGGTTTTTAAACCCGGCTTCCAACTCAGACCATGCTCGAGTTGTTCTTCCTCGGAACCGGTGGGATAATGCCCACTAAGGAGAGGAACGTCCCGGCGATAGCGCTCAGGTACAGGGGAGAGATAATTCTCTTTGATACGGGAGAGGGGACCATACGTCAGATGAACACGGCGAAGCTCAGCCCGATGAAGGTCGATAAAATATTCGTAACCCACTTTCACGGCGACCACTACCTCGGACTGGCCGCGTTAATCCAGACGATGAACCTCTGGAACCGGGAAAAGCCGCTCCACGTCTACGGGCCGAAGTACACCTTCCGGTTCGTTGAGAACCTCTTGAACAGTGGATTCTTTAGGCCGGGCTTCGACATCCACGTCCATGAGCTCGGTGAGACCCGATTAAAGTTCGGTGACTACGAAATCTGGTCCTTCAGGGTTGAGCACGGTGTTCCAGCCCTCGGCTACGTCTTCAAGGAGAGGGACAAGCGCGGAAAGTTCCTGCCCGAGAAGCTGAGGGAGTACGGCCTGAGCGAGGGGCCGATACTCGGGAAGATTGAGAGGGAAGGCAAAATCGAGTGGAACGGCAGGATAATCCGCCTCGAAGACGTCACCGGGCCGCGGAGGAAGGGGCTGAAGGTGGTTTACACAGGCGACACAGCACCGACGGAGAGGGTGAGGCTCTTCGCCGAGAGGGCCGACCTGCTGATCCATGAGGCGACGTACCTCAGCCCTGAGGACAGGGGAGAGGGCTACCACTCCACCGTTGAGGATGCCTGTGAGACAGCGAAAAAGGCCAGGGCAAAGCTCCTCGCGCTCTTCCACAGGGCCTTCCGCTACACCTACGAGGAATACGCAAGGGAAGCGGCGAGGATATGCGAGGTCCTCGGCGTTAACTTTATCATTCCAGGGGACTTCGACGTGGTAACCTTCAAATCCGGCTCCTGGGAGCTGAGGAACCTCCTGGAGGAGAGAGGATGAGCTATCTGCGCTACGTCAGGGTTATAGGCACGATGCACGTTTCCCCGAGAAGCAGGGAGGATGTCGTCAGAACGATACTCAAGGAAAGGCCCAACGCCATAGCTGTGGAGCTTGATAGGGCGAGGTTCCTGGCAATGGAAGGCGAAAGGAAGGCGACCCTCGGGGATGCCATTCGCCTCGGAAAGGGGGGACTGATAAACTACGCCCTAGCGAAGCTCGAGGAGAGACTCGGGGAGGAGTTTGGGATGAGGCCCGGCGGGGATATGCGGGCGGCAGTGGAGGTGGCCAGGCGCTTCGGGATTCCCCTCTTCCTCATCGACGAGAACATAGACGTTATCATTGGGAAGATAGCGGCCGCTCCGGGGAGGGAAAAGCTCCTCATGGCCCTGGAGTCCCTCGCGGTCTTCCTGCCAGTGAAACCCGGCGATGAAATGCCGGATCCGTTGGAGGAGTACAGGTTCATGATGGCGGCCTTCAGGCGGCGCTACCCCTACCTTTACCGCGTTCTGGTCGAGGAGAGAAACGAGATCATGGCCCGAAACCTGATCTCAATCGTGGACAGTCTGCGGGCTGCGGGGGTGAGGAAACCCCGGGTGGTAGCGATAGTCGGCCTGGGCCACAAGCAGGGCATAGAACACCTCCTCGACCGCTGGAAGACGGGAACCGGTCGTTACGTTTATATTTGATGCCGCCAACTTACGCAGGGGATCACCATGAAGGACAGGCTTGAGAGGATGCTCAACGTGAAAATACTGGACATGGAGGAGCTCGAGGACAGGGTGATCGTCTACGTCCCCGAGGATCAGGTGCGGATAGCGGTTGGAAGCGGTGGAGCGGCGGTTAAGGCGGCCGAGCTGGTCATAGGGAAGAAGATAGAGGTCAGGGGAAAGTGATCCCCTCGCGGGGTGATAATGGTGGCCTATAAAAGACCCATCGGAGTCAACGTGGATCTCGAAACCGGCGTTATTCCAGGGGCGAAGAAGCTCGTCAGAAGACTGAGCGATCTCAGGGGCTACTTCCTCGATGAGGAGGCCTACAACGAGCTCCTCAAGGATGATCCGGTAGTTTACGAGGTCTACGCGATGGAGCAGGAGGAGAAGGAAGGCGACCTTAACTTCGCCACAACCGTCCTCTACCCCGGCAGGGTCGGGAAGGAGTTCTTCTTCACGAAGGGCCACTATCATGCCAAGCCGAACAGAGCGGAGATATACTACGGAATCAAAGGCGAAGGGGGAATGCTCCTCCAGACCCCCGAGGGCGAAGTCGAGTGGATACCGATGAAAGCGGGAACCGTCGTCTACGTCCCGCCCTACTGGGCGCACAGGACGGTCAACACCGGAGACGAGCCCTTCATATTCCTCGCGATCTATCCTGCCGATGCGGGCCATGACTACGGCTCGATAAAGGAACGGGGCTTTGCAAAACTCGTTATCGAGGAGAACGGCGAGATCAAGCTGATAGACAACCCGCGCTGGAAGGACTGATCTCTTTTATTCACCACAACCCTTATTAACTCCGGCCAGTTACATCACCCCCGGTGATACATATGGACTGGGACGTTCTCTACTCGTCCGCTTTTGATCGTGTCAGGGCCGGGATCGGAGAAGTTGGGCCCGTTCTCCTGGCGTACAACACCAACATCGACGCGATAAGGTACCTCGACAGAAAAGACCTTGAGGAAAGGATCAATAAAGCCGGAAAGGATGAGGTTCTCCGCTACTCTGATGGGCTTCCCGGGAGGATAGAGAACGTCCCCCAACTCCTTGGCTCGATCCTCTGGAGCATTAAGCGCGGAAAGGCCGCCGAGCTGTTCATCGAGGACTGTCCCACAAGGTTCTACATGAAGCGATGGGGCTGGGACGAGCTTAGGATGGGGGGCCAGGTTGGAATCATGGCCAACCTCCTCGGCGGAGTTTACGGAGTGCCCGTTATAGCGCACGTCCCCCAGCTTTCGAGGCTTCAGGCGAGTTTGTTTAAGGACGGGCCCATCTACGTGCCGAAGCTCGAAGATGGAACGGTTAAGCTCGTCCACCCGAGGGACTTTGCCGGAGATGAGGAGAGCTGCATACACTTTATCTACGAGTTTCCAAGGGGCTTCAGGGTCTTCGACTTCGAGGCACCAAGGGAGAACCGCTTCATTGGTGCCGCCGACGACTACAACACGACCCTCTTCATCCGCGACGAGTTCAGGGAGGACTTTGAGAAGATAGCCGAAAGCCCTTCCCTCGCGATAATCAGCGGCCTTCAGGCGTTAACAAAGGAGAACTACCGCGAGCCTTTCGAAATCATCGGGGAGCATCTTGAGGTTCTCAACGGGCTTGAAATCCCGGCCCACCTAGAGTTCGCCTTTACCCCCGACGAGACCGTCAGAAATGCCATCCTCGACCTCCTCGGAAAGTTCTGGAGCGTTGGCCTCAATGAGGTTGAACTGGCATCGATAATAGAGGTTATGGGTGAGAAGAGGCTCGCGAAGAAGCTCCTCGCCCACGATCCCGTCGATCCGATAGCCGTCACCCAAGCCATGCTCAAGCTCGCCGAGAAGACCCGCGTAAGAAGGATACACTTCCACACCTACGGCTACTATCTCGCATTAACCGGCTACAAAGGTGAGTTCGTCAGGGATGCACTCCTCTTCGCGGCCCTCGCTGCTGCCGCTAAGGCAAAGCTCGGCGATATAAACTCGATAGATGACGTGGTGAAGGCCATGGACGTTCCCGTCAACGAGAAGGCCAGATCCGTTGAGGAAGCCCTCTCGAAGGAGTACGGTATGCGGAACGGGATAGCGGAGCTTGACGGTTATCAGCTCGCCTTCATCCCGACGAAGATAGTGGCAAAGCCCAGATCCACCGTTGGCATCGGAGACACCATCTCGAGTTCGGCTTTCGTGGGCGAGTTCGCCCTCCGCTGATTTCTTTTCGCTACCGTTAAAAGCCAGTATGCCCAAATGATCCCAGGTGCTCAGGGTGGTTGCCATGAAGACGCTGATTCTCGCCGGTGGGAAGGGAACCAGGTTATGGCCCCTCAGCAGGGAACTCATGCCCAAGCAGTTCGTCCGATTCCTCGACGGAGAGAGCCTCTTCCAGAAGACCGTTAGGAGGGCGCTTAAGTTCTCCAAGCCCGGAGAAATCTTCGTGGTCACGAATCGGAAGTACAAGTTCCGCGTTTTAGACGATCTGGGCGAACTGGGTGTTGAACTGCCAGGGGAGAACCTCCTTCTCGAACCTGCAGGCAAAAACACCCTCCCGGCGATATACTGGGGGACGAAGACCATTGAAGAAACCTTCGGCGACTCCATCGTGGCGGTTCTTCCGAGCGACCACCTCATCGATGCTGGAGAGGCCTATGAGAGGGCCTTCAGGAACGCGGAGAAGCTCGCCAAAAGCCACCTCGTAACCTTCGGCATAAGTCCGACGAGGCCCCACACCGGCTACGGCTACATACGTCCCGGTGAGGCACTTGAGGAAGGGGGCTCCCTCCTTGGCTACACCGTCGCCGAGTTCAAGGAGAAGCCCGACCTCGAAACGGCCAGGCGCTACGTCGAGGAGAACTACCTCTGGAACAGCGGCATGTTCGCGTTCTCGAGTTCCCTCTTCCTTGAGGAAGCTAGGAAGCACGCCCCCGAGGTTGTCAGGGCCTTCGAGGAGGGGAGCGTAGAGAAGGCCTACGAGCTGGCCCCCGATTTGAGCATCGACTACGGGATAATGGAGAAAACTGACAAGGCAGCGGTCGTCCCGCTCAACGCCTACTGGAACGACCTCGGAAGCTTCGACGCCATCTACGACGTCCTCGAGAAGGACGAGAACGGAAACGCCATCCGGATTTCCGGGAGAAACGCATACCACATCGGCGTGAACTCGAAGAACAACCTCATAATGGCCGAACGCCTCACCGCGACGGTGGGAGTGGAAGACCTCATCATCATCGACACCGACGACGCTCTCCTAGTAGCTCACCGCGGGGAGGGGCAGAGGGTCAGGGAGGTCTACAAGCACTTGAAAGAGATAAACGACGAGAGGGCGATCGTTCACAGGACCGCATACAGGCCGTGGGGGAGCTACACCGTCCTTGAGGAGAACGAGCGCTACAAGATAAAGCGCCTTACCGTTCTGCCTGGCAAGAAGCTCTCCCTCCAGATGCACTACCACCGCTCGGAGCACTGGGTCGTGGTGAGGGGAACGGCAAAAATCCGCGTCGGGGACGAGGAGATTCTCCTGAGGCCCGGGGAGAGCACCTTCATCCCTGCTGGAGTTATACACCGCCTCGAGAACCCGGGAAGGGTGGTTTTGGAGGTCATAGAGACCCAGATAGGGGAGTACCTCGGTGAGGACGACATAGTAAGGTTTGAAGACGATTTTGGGAGGGATTGAGATGGGGAAGGAGGAAAAGGTTAAGGTCGTTGAGTGTGGCGATGGCTGGGAGAGGTTCAGCAGGTCGATATCCTCGCTTTCGCTGAGCCTCCTCCCAACCCTGCTCTTCACCCTGATAATGGCCTACGTCATAGTGGTCGGCCTTGAGAACGCGAACTTCACCCTGACCGTGAACGGCCAGGAGGTGAACTTCAGCTTTCCCGAGATAGAGGTCCCCATAGACTACGCCGCAATAAGGAACGCGGTTCTGTACCTCTTCGGGGCGGTCCTTATCGGTCTGCCGGTGCCGCTCCTTTCGGGTAAGCTGAAACCTCTCAAAGTCCTCATAACCCTCATCCAGGCCGGAGCGTTCGTCTACGGGCTGTACATCTTCGTGATGGTGATAGTGAACTTCGCCGTTTCCCTGATGTGAGGTGGTAGAATGGGAAGGCTCTTTGGAACCTTTGGCGTCCGCGGAATAGCGAACGAGGAGATAACGCCGGGGTTCGCCCTTAAAATGGGCATGGCCTTCGGGACGATGCTCAAAAGGGAAGGGAGAGAAAAGCCCCTCGTCGTTGTCGGCAGGGATACAAGAGTAAGCGGTGAGATGCTCAAGGACGCTTTGATAAGCGGTCTACTGAGTGTGGGCTGCGACGTCATCGATGTCGGCATCGCCCCAACGCCCGCCATACAGTGGGCAACAGCTCACTTCAACGCCGATGGCGGGGCGGTTATTACAGCTTCCCACAATCCGCCCGAATACAACGGCATAAAGCTCCTTGAGCCGAACGGCATGGGCCTCAGGAAGGAGAGGGAAGCGGTTGTTGAGGAGGTCTTCTTCAACGAGGACTTCGACAGGGCTAAATGGGACGAAATAGGTGAGGTCCGCGATGAGGACATCATAAAGCCCTACATCGAGGCGATAAAGAGCAGAGTGGACGTCGAAGCGATAAAGGCTAGAAGGCCCTTCGTTGTAGTTGATACTTCCAACGGTGCTGGCTCACTAACCCTCCCCTACCTCCTCCGCGAGCTTGGCTGCAAGGTCGTCAGCGTTAACGCCCATCCCGACGGTCACTTTCCAGCGAGAAACCCCGAGCCGAACGAGGAGAACCTGAGGGAGTTCAGGGAGATGGTGAAGGCCCTTGGGGCGGACTTTGGCGTTGCTCAGGATGGTGATGCAGACAGATCTGTCTTCATAGACGAAAACGGACGCTTCATACAGGGCGACAAGACCTTCGCGCTGGTTGCCGATGCCGTTCTGAGGGAGAACGGCGGAGGACTGCTCGTCACCACAGTAGCGACTTCCAACCTTCTCGACGACATAGCGAAGAGGAACAACGCCGAAGTGATGAGAACAAAGGTCGGCGATCTCATCGTTGCCCGCGCGCTCCTCGAGAACAGCGGAACCATCGGCGGCGAGGAGAACGGGGGAGTTATCTTCCCGGACTTCGTCCTCGGCAGGGACGGGGCGATGACGACAGCGAAGATAGTCGAGATCTTCGCCAAGAGCGGAAAGAGGTTCAGCGAGCTTATCGATGAGCTTCCGAAGTACTACCAGTTCAAGACGAAGAGAAAGGTGGAGGGCGACAGGAAGGCGATAGTTGCCAAGGTCGCCGAACTGGCTGAGAAGAGGGGTTACAGAACGGACACGACCGACGGAACCAAAATCCTCTTCAGCGATGGCTGGGTTCTCGTGAGGGCCAGCGGAACCGAACCCATAATCAGGGTCTTCAGCGAAGCTAAAAGCGAGGAGAAAGCTAAGGAATACCTCGAGCTGGGACTTGGGCTGTTGGAGGAGGCGATGAGGACCTAGCCCCTCCCCACTCCTCCACCTCTTCCACGCTCTCTTGGGGAAATGGAAGATCCAGGAAGAGCTCCACCGGGACGGTTATCGAAGTTGTGTCCGTCAAAAGACCGGAGTTTCAAGGTATCATTCCAGCCCCTGTTCTCCCCCATCCACCCCTCGTTATCACCCGATGGTTATCATCACGGGGATGTTCAGCAGTCCATCGGGTACGTGCAATCGAACACTACAATGACCGATGCCATCAATTACGCAAATAAAACCGCCCATTGCCGGCCAAAAGTTTGAGACGGTCTTCAACAGAAACGAAGCCGGGAACGGGATTGGAAAGAAGAATCGCAAAAGTACAGGGACAGGGGAGTCAGAGATAACCCCTGTCCTCCTCTTCGGGGGCCGGTGGCATCGTCTGCTCGAGCATTGCCCTCTGCATCTCCTGAACCTTCCGTAGTATCTCCTCCGTCTCCCGGGCGCGTTCCTCGAGGGCGGTCATGTCAACCTCAAGGCCTAGGATCCTGGTCACCGCGAGGAGAACGGACTTGGCGGATTTTGCATCAACGATGTAACCGAGACTCTCACCGAGAAGGCTTATCCCGTACATCGAGCGGAGCTTGCCCATGCCGAGGAGCAGTCCAGCCGCTCCTACTATCGCGCCCCCCTCGTCCTCCCTCCAGATGACCTCAACCGAGCAGTCTTTGAGCTTCTCCTGGTAATAGCCAACCAGTTCTTCGTGGGTAACCGCCGCCAGAACCCTCGGCTCGCCCTGGAGCTCCGGGACCTGGTAGCCGCCCATGGTGATGATCTCCCTGGTTCCGAACTCGCTCACGAAGTCCAGCATCCTGCCAACTACCTCGTAGTGGCCAGGGCTGTCCGTTGGAGCGACCTGCTGATCGCCGGTTATGATGATGAGATCCCTGCCTTTTTCATCGGGGTTCTTCCAGTAGTAGAACTCGTTCTTCATCAGCTCGACGACGGAGTTCTTCTTGATGAGAACCTGGTGCATGAAGTGCGGTGAGTAAAGTTCTGCGAACTTGACGGCGTTGAGCTCCTGGATGAGGTGCTCAGCTGCTAATTTTCCAACGAGACCTATCCCCGGGAGTCCCTCGATGAAGACGGGATCCCTCAACCTGGGCCTCTCAAGGACATGAACAATCGTTTCCTTCATCTTACTTCCCCCCAATCCCAAGTCTTTCGCGCTTCAGCCTCCTCCGATACTCCCCGTAGGGGTCCTCGGGGGAGAAGCGCGGCGGATGGGCCACCTTCGTCTTTGTCCCGCAGACGGGACAGACCTCCTTCAGGGTGTAGCGCCCGCAGCTGGGACACTTCCTTATTCTGAAGCGCATCACTTACCCCTCTTTTTGACCTTCTTTATGCGCTTCTCCTTCCTTATGAGGGTCGCCTCGCCGCCCGCTTCCTTGATGACGCGAAGTATCTCCTCGGCTATGTCTTCAAGGACTTCTTCAGCTTTGTAGTAGTCCGGGGCGGTTATGTCTATCCTGTAGCGCGGCGCCCCCTGGTAGGAGAACTTGACGTCAATCTCCTTCTCCTCGTTGGCCCTGTCGCGCGCCCTGATGAGGGCCTCCCTGATGATTTCGATGCCGTTCGGCTTGGGAACGGTTATCTCGAACTCGGCGTCAATGGTTACCGTCGGAATCTCGACGTAGGCCTCTATTATCGGTCTGAGCGCCTCTATCCACTCGTCGCTTATGAGCCCCTGGAGGACGTCCATGCCGTTCTGAGCTGCATCTTCAAAAGCGGCGTAAACCTCGCCGTACTCCTCCTCGAGCGGAACCCAGACCTCCCTCCAGGCGGTCTCGAAGTCTTTACCTACCTTCTCGGCCGCCATCCTGAGCAGGTTCTCGGCCTTTTGCGCCCTTTTATACTCCTGGAGCTTGGCCTTCCTCTGCTGCTGGTTGACCCTTTTAAGGCTCAGGTCAATGTGTCCCTTGTTCGGGTCAACGCGGATGACCTTGGCAACTATCTTCTGACCCTCCTTGATGTGGTCCCTGATGTTCTTCACCCAGCTCGAGGCGACCTCGCTTATGTGCATGAAGCCCTCCTTGCCCGGGTACTCGTCGAGCTTCAGAAACGCACCGTAGGGATGAATGTTCTTAACTGTGGCGACCACGAACTCTCCCTCTTCGGGGTACTCCTTGGCTTTCCTCGGCATTGCAACCACCTCAAAATTTTCTCTGCCGGATTAAGTTACGGGAGGAGGTATTTAAAGTTTAGCAGGTAGAAAAGAAGAAGAGGTTCACTCGAGAACCTCGAGTATCTTTGCCTTGACGATCCCCTTCCCTCCGGTGGGCTCGACGAGGGTAGCACCGCAGACCAGACAGCGAACCCGGGTGGCGGGGTTGCTGAAGACGATCTGCTCGTTACCGCAGTCGATGCACTTGACGCGGAGGAACCGGCTCCTCGGCATGGGTATGAGGTTCTTCGGCAGGGCCATTGATTACACCTCCACCTCTACCAGTTCGAACTTCTTAACGCGGAATCCCTGCCCCCTGGTGTGGGCCTTGCCGCAGACGGTGCAGCGGAAGCGGAGGTCGAGCTTCTTGACGGGCTTTTCTCTGCCAGCGGGGTTCGGCCTCGGGAAACCGCGGTAGCCCTTGAGGATCCTCCTGAAGCGCCTCTGACCCTGACTGAGTTCACTTCTCGGCCTCTTCTTGACCTTTTCGACCTTGTGGATCGTATGCTTCTTGCAGTACGGGCAGTAGGTTCTTATCCTCTTTGGATACTTCATCTTCTCACCCCCAAGAGAGGCCCGGTGGGTTCCTACTCGTGCTTCGGACACCCCCGAGCCGTGAGGCATGACTGTGCCTTCGGTCTCCGTAGCCGGGAGGCTTTAAAAAAGTTTTGCGCTTGAACCAAAAGCTTTAAAACACGCTAGGTTACTAAAATCCCGGGGTGACCATTATGGTGAGTTTGATAAGCAGGGTCGAGGAACTCAAGAGGATAGAGGAGAAGACCGAGAAGGAGTACAGAAAGCTTTTGAAGAAGCTGAAGGATCCCGAGTACGCCGATCTGAGGAACCTCATCCTCAGGCTCGCGATAGACACCGCCTTCCACAAACACCTGATGGAGGCGCTGAAGAAGGCCTACGAGGATGCCATAAAGCTGGTCGCTGAATACGGCCCGGAGGAAGGCGAGGAGGCAGTGGCCCTCATTCCGGGAGTTCCGACCATAGCAATGCCCCTCGGCTTCGGCCAGATAGGGGCGAGGGTTCCACCCGAGGAGATAGTGGAGGTGTTCCTCCGCGACTTCCCGGCCGAGGTCGTTATCCCGGACGACGAGAAGATACTGGACCTGATAAAGAGATACCTCGAGGACGAGGAGCGGATGGAGAGGCTCTACGACGACATCTCGAAGAGGGCCTTCCACCCGATAGTCAGGACGCTGGCCCAGGAGATAAAGAGAAACGAGGAGCAGCACCTGGCACTGCTGAAGGGCCTCGAAAAGAAGTACAGCGAGTAATGTTTTCCTTTCCCCTTTTCTCGCTATAGGCTGAGAAAAAGCGGGATCAGAAAGGGCACGACCGCCGTCAGAACGAAGCCGTGAACGAAGGCAACGAGGGCAACGTCCCTCCCCCCGAACATGGCCATCACAGGCAGCGTCGTGTCCATCGTCGTCGCACCCCCCATGGACACCGCCAGCTCCCCGGGGATTATTCTAATCACGATGGGGTAGAACAGAACGGTGAGCAGCTCCCTAATCAGGTTGGCCAGAAAGCCCAGCGTCCCGTAGGTGGGTGAATACCGTCCGATCAGCGGACCCGTCAGCGAGTACCAGCCGCAGCCCGCGGAGATCGCCAGACCCCACCGGAGTTCGATCCCAAGGAGAAGGGACGCAGCCAGACCCCCGAGCAGAGAACCGGCGAGGGTTGCGAAGGGCAGTTTTAGGGCCGTCCCCCCGAGTTTCCCGAGCTCTTCCGGTTTAAAGCTCTGTCCGATGTCAATACCCACGAGGAGTATCAGGGCGTATAGCATAATCTCGTAGAGGTTTCCGAAGTCCGGGCCGTACACTCTTCCGACCGCAACCCCCAGCAGAAGGGAAACCAGGACGTGGACGGAGAACCTCATTTTCCACCCCCCAGTAGCAGGGCGGCTCCCAGACTTCCGGCCATGTTGAACACCGCGAAGACAAGGGAAGAGACCACGAGCCAGATGGCGTTTACCTCAACCTTACCGGTCTCGACACCCATGAAGAACACCATGAGAAGCAGGATCACGTTCATTGGGCGTTCCATTTCAAGCTTCCGCCCCCTCTCGATCAGGCGCCCGATCAGAATCCCGACCAGAAGTGCGATGAATATTTTCATGGACCAGTCTTTGTCTGAAGGTTAATAAGCTTATCGAGGGGCTCGGAGGGTGTTCACGTCATCATCCGTGAGCCCTCAGTTTGCTTGCTAATCGTCATCGCCCCGACGTTCTTTGATGTCGCCCTTTTAAAGGTGTGGGCGAAGGTTTTTATGATGAAACTCTTATCATTCAAACGGTGATCCCAGTGATAAGTCCGTCCAGAAAGGCGATGGCCATTGAGTATGCCATTAGGGACGTTGTTCTCCCCGCCAGAGAGCTTGAAAAGAAGGGGATAAGGGTCATCCGGCTCAACATAGGCGATCCTGGGAAGTACGACTTTCAGCCGCCGGAACATATGAGGAACGCATACTGCCGGGCCATCCAGGAGGGCCACAATTACTACGGACCGAGCGAGGGCATTCCGGAGATGAGGGAGGCTGTTGTGAAGAGGGAGAAGTGGAAGAACGGCGTGGAGATAGGCCCGGAGGATGTTCGGGTTACCGCCGCGGTCACGGAAGCCCTTCAGCTGATCTTTGGTGGAATCCTCGATCCCGGCAATAACATCCTCGTTCCAAGCCCCAGCTACCCGCCCTATACCGGCCTCGTCAAGTTCTACGGTGCCGAGCCAAGGGAATACCTTACCGAGGAGGAGAACGGCTGGCAGCCGGATCTTGATGATATGAGAAAGCTCATTGACAACAGGACGAAGGCCATAGCGATCATAAATCCCAACAACCCTACGGGGGCTCTTTACGAGAAGAAAACGGTAAAGGAAATCCTCGACCTGGCTGGAGAGTACGATCTGCCCGTGATAAGCGACGAGATCTACGACCTCATGACCTACGAGGGGAAGCACGTTTCCCCAGGTTCGCTCACCAGGGACGTCCCGGTAATAGTTATGAACGGTCTCTCCAAGGTTTACTTCGCCACGGGATGGCGCCTGGGCTACTTCTACTATGTGGATCCGGAGGATAAGCTCACCGAGATCCGGGAGACCATAGACAAGCTCGCCAGGATAAGGATATGCCCGAACACACCAGCCCAGTTCGCGGCCATAGCCGGTTTGACCGGTCCGATGGACTATCTGAAGGAATACATGAAAAAGCTCCGTAAGAGAAGGGACTACGTCCAAGGGCGGCTTGAAGAGATCCCCGGTATCAGTGCAGTTAAACCAAGGGGGGCCTTCTACATCTTCCCTCGCATTGAGGAGAGGAAGTGGAAGAACGATTTTGACTTCGTCATGGACGTCCTCCACGAGGCGCACGTGCTCTTCGTCCACGGTTCCGGCTTTGGACGGGCCGGTGCCTGGCACTTCAGGATAGTCTTCCTCCCGCCAATGGAAATCCTCGAGGAGGCCATGGACAACTTCGAGGCCTTCATGAGAAAGAGGCTCACTCCGTGAGCCCTTCCCCATTCATTTCGATTACACACTTCGGTTAAAGCCGATCACCCCCCAGAAACCACAGGTATGACCTCGACGTAGTCCCCGTCCTTCACGGCCTCATCTTCCAGAGCAACCCTCCCGTTGATCCTCGCTATTGCGCTCTCCGTGTTGAAGCCGACCTCCCTGAGGACGTCCGCAACTTTCATTCCCTTCCTCCACTCCAGTTCCTTCTCAACACCCCTGCCGAGCACCTTAATCCTTATCATGGTCACCACCGGATGGCCTACCCACACCCCCTTATAAAATCCACCGGTCTGGAAGGCGTTGAGAACACGCTTCCGGGCTCCAAAAAACTTAAAAACCCTCTCCCGCTCATATACCACGGGCGTGCCGCGGTAGCCTAGCCTGGTAGGGCGCCGGCCTGCTAAGCCGGTGGGCGGTGCCCACCGGGGTTCAAATCCCCGCCGCGGCGCCATTAATTTCTCTGGGTCCACGCCGGGATAGCCTAGAGGTGAGGCGGTGGACTGCAGATCCGCTTTACGGGGGTTCAAATCCCCCTCCCGGCTCCATAACAGCCCCTGCTTGCGCAAGCGCTGGCGGAAAATTATCGACTTTTTAGCGCTCCTTCGGAGCGCAGTGGGAGGAACCTTCTGAAAAGAGCCCCTTCCAGACAATCCACTCATTAATGCTATGAATTCCGCGTGAAATCCTTGAAAGGGGGGTATTAACGAGGAATCACGAACTTTGATGAAACTTTGCAATGCAAAGTTTCCTGTGCTCTCAAACCCCAGGAGTGGGGTTTCGCCCCACAACCCCGTTTTCTCTCAAACCTGGGAAACTACGTTTCCCCACCTTCCTTATCCATTAATCCTCCGGGAGGCTAACGCCTCCACACCCCCCAGAACTTTACTGAGCAAAGTTTTCACCGGAACAAACCATAAATACCACCCCACGTACCTGCCCTTGATGAGTGCCCCGGTTTTCAACTCGAAACTCTGCGCGATATGCAAGGGCAGGAAGCTCCTCTGTGGCAGGCCGACCTGCCCGATTCTCGAGAGGTTCCGGGTAGCCCGCAGTGTTGAGCAGCGGTTAAACAAGCGGCACCTCTTCGGCTCCTCTCCGCCGAGCATATTCGTTGGCGAGTACGGCTATCCAAAGGTTAGAATCGGCCCCCTAGTTCCTCCCATTGAGGGGAAGACCGACTACCTCGACAACCCTCTCAAATGGGGGGACAAAACGATAAGGGACATTCTCTACTACCGCTCCCTCCTAGTCATGGGTGAGACGAGAGCGGATGTGAACGTCAGGAAGAGCGGCAGAATCTTGGGCGAGGTTCAGGAGCTTGCGATGAGCGTTAAGCCCGTCGACAGCGAGGTAATCCTCAAGAAAAAGCCCGTCCTTAAGGTTCTCCCGAGCGAGTTCGCGCCACCGCTGGGACCGAAGGCGGAACTCCTCGACTTCGAGCTGACCGAGAACCCAAAAATCCCCCGCAGGACAGATTATGTTGTGAACGACGAGCTTAAGGCGGAGCAGGCGATAACCCGCCTTTATAACTGGGGCTTCGACGAGTACTACATCATAAGACTCCTCTCTGCCGGACTTCTCGGCGTGGACAGGAGGCTCGTCCCCACCAGGTGGAGCATCACAGCGGTGCAGGACACGATAGGAAAGAACCTGAGGCGCGAGATTCTCCACTACCCGCTCATCAACGACTACGAGGTCTACTTCTACCGCTTCATGGGCAACCGCTATGCAGTACTGCTGATGCCCGAGAGCTATGCCTTCGAGCTTTTGGAGGTCTGGCTGAAGGACTCGCTCTTCGGCGCTTCGGAACCCAACGTCATCCACGACTACGAGGACTTCAGGGGAAGGAGGGAGTACGTTAAGGAAACCGCCGGTGCCTATCACGCGGCCCGCTTAAGTGTCCTCGAAGCGCTTCGCGGGAGAAGGAGGCAGGCAAGGGCCGTTGTTTTCAGAGAGGTTACGCCGGAATACTACGCCCCTGTTGGAGTGTGGCAGATTCGCCTCGGGGTGAGGAAGGCGCTAAGCAATCCGATAGGCCGCTTTGAGACCCTTAACGAGGCACTTGATGCCATAAGGAGGCGCCTTGATCATCCATTCGAGAAGTATCTCCAGAGGAGCTACATCCTCGGAACCCTCGCGAGACAGAAGACGCTGGATGAATGGCTCGGAAAGAATATATACCGCCCCGGTGGAGAGAAGGCAGGTGGATGATGACCACTCCATCCCACTGAGGGGTGATGAGTGCACGTCAGGCTGACACCGATTGGAGGTGATAAAGTGGAAGGGGTTGATGTCGTTAGGGAACTCATGAGGATCGAGGAGAAGCTTGAGCATATAGAGAAGCTCCTTTACGAGTTGCTCGAAGCGGAGGAGAGCTACGCCATAATGAAGCTCTCGGAGAAATCCCTAAAAGATTTCCTTGAGGACGAGCCCGACATTTACGGGAGTTTGAATTAAGCCCATGGGGTTTAAACCATGAGAAAGAAGCTCGCCCTCATAAGCCTCGACGGCAATGGTGTCTACAACCTCAAACACATGCCCTTCCTGAGCGATTTAGCTGAAAGCGGTGACTCCACGGTAGTTGATTCCATCTTCCCCACGCTGACCGATTTGGTTCACACGAGCGTAATGACCGGCGTATGGCCGAAGGATCATGGCGTCGTTGAGAATGGCTACTACGACAGGCTAAGTGACAGGAAGGTGAACTTCTACGACTATGAAATAGCGTTCAACCCGCACAAGGTCATAAAGGCACCAACAATCGTTGATATACTCCGGGGGAGAGGCATTAGAACGGGCTCGGTCAGCGGTTATACTATGCCGCCCTTCAGCGGAACGGACATGAGGATTTTCCCGCCCTTCTTCGCGAGCAATGAAATGTACCGGAAACACGGAAGGGACTGGAGGAAGGACGTTTGGGTTCTTAACTCAGCTCTCTACCTCTACGAAGAATGTAAACCCGACCTGCTCCTCGTCCACTTCGCCTCGATCGATGGAATGCAGCACGACCACGGGCCGGGAAGCGAAGGAGCTTTAAAAGCGGTGGAAACCGTTGATACCGCCGTCAGAACCCTGTGGGAGAGGCTTAAAGAGGAATACGCCTTCATAATCTTCGCCGACCACGGACAGGAGGAGGTTCACACCTGGGTGAACCTGAAAACCTACCTCAGGGAGCACGGGGTTGAGACGCTTCGCGTTTCCTCCGGCGGCGGAGTTCACGTCTATTTGAGGAACCCCACCGAGGCCGAGAAAGCCTTTGAGATTCTAAGGAGGGCACCTGGAGTTGGAGAGGTCTTCTTCCGCGACGAGCTCCCGCATCTGAACACGCCCAACAGCGGCGAATTAATAGTTTCTGCCAAGCCCGGCTACTGGTTCTGCTCCCACAGGATGTGCAAAGGGATAAAAGGGACAAGCCACTGGGTCAGGGGCATGCACGGGTCAATGAACAAGCCCGTCGTTAAAGTTCCGCTCATTCTATGGGGCTTTGAGAGTATAAATCTTGAGAACGCCTCGCTCATGGACATAGCACCGACGATACTTGATTTCTTCGGCGTTGAGAAGCCGGGGAATATGGTTGGGAGAAGTTTGATAGTTTAGTCATTGGTCTTGAAGGGGTTTAAACATGAACTTGAACACCCACGCCTTTTCTTTCTCCGAGTAATGAATTTCTGTCCTTGGGGCCAAAGATCTTAATGTCTGTTCTAGTGCCTCTTTGATTTCTGAAAGCTGGGGGCCACCAAGTTTGGATTTAATAATTCCTATACTGCTATCGACTCCATACCATAATGACCCATCGTAGCGGATAATCCTGATGTATTTATTTAAAGAGATAATCTTCAGGTTTCCTAATGACCCCCTCGTAGACTTTCATTTCTATTATAGGGGTATTCTTAAAAAATACGGACTTAAGATTCTTTGTATCCTCAGAGCGATTTTTTCTGGAAAGCTTACCTACCCCTGATTTTGTGCTGAACAATATTATCCGTTCATTAGTTACTGCTAATCCATTAAAGTTCCCAGGGGAAATATCGAGATTTGTAAAGACAGTAAGGATATACTCCCCCGGCATCAGATAGTCCCGAAGCTCCATTTCCCTTCTCCCGAAGGGTAATATACTGGGCGAAGGCGTTAAATATCCTGACACCAATCGCTAACCCGGTGGGAAGATGGGAAAGAAAATAGTTGTTGAGCTACCCGGAATGGTAAAGATACCTG
>NZ_JALUYR010000046.1 GCF_027012695.1 Thermococcus sp. | reverse complement strand
TTCTTTGTCTCCAACCTTACATCATAAATATACCCATCCCTTTTTATAAATGTTCCTGTTACTATTAGCAATTTGTTTTTTTCAGAGTTCTGTTTTATGAACCCATTCTTCCAAAAGGAGCGAGAGTAAAAGAGTGCATGCTTATGCGCTCACCACCACCTTTTTAAACCTCCCAGCGAAGGGCCGAGCATGGAGCTGTTTTACAGGATAAGCTTTCAGGAGGTAGTCGCGGACGCTTTAAGCTTAGTTGAGGAGCGCGAGCTTTCTTCCAAGCACGCCCTTGAGAGGGTCTTCAGGAAAGTGGCAGGAAGGGACCGTGAAAAGGCGCGCGGTTTGGCCCACGCTTACGTCTTCGAGATCGAGAAGTGGCGGGCAAAGATAGACTTCATAATCAACTCGGTTTTGAAAGGCTCAACGGTTGAGGATTTGGACCCCTATTTGGTGAACCTCCTCCGCATAGGGACGTTTGAAATCCACTTCCGGAAGGTTCCGCCGGCGATAGCGACCGACTCGATAATCCGCGTCGTCAAGGAGCGCTTTGACTTCAGCAGGGCAAAGTTTGTCAACGCCCTCATGCACTCGGTGGAGAAGTTCGACGTCGAGAAAGCGTTGAAAAGGCTGAAAGAGAAGGACCGAATAGCGTGGTTGAGCGTTCGCTTCTCCCACCCGCGCTGGTACGTTGAATACGTCATAGACCTGCTCGGCTACGACGAGGCTGTAAGGCTTCTCCTCAGCAACAACAGGCCTCAGCGCTATTACGTCAGAGCCAATACGCTGAAGACGGACGTTGATTCTCTCCGAGATTACCTCGAGGAGAACGGTGTGAAAACCGCTCTGACTCCGGTTCCCGACGTTCTGAAAGTCCTCGAGTACAAGACGCCTGTCACGAGGCTCGACTGGTACAAAGAAGGAAAGTTCGTGATTCAGGATTTGGCTAGTGCCTACGTCGCCCACGTTCTGAATCCTGAACCCGGTGAGAGGGTTCTCGACTTAGCAGCGGCCCCAGGTTCAAAGACCTTCCACGCCGCGGCGCTTATGGAGAACAAGGGCGAAATAGTGGCGGTGGATTATTCCTACGACAGGCTCATGAGAATGAAGGAGAAAATGAAACTTCTGGGAATCAAAAACGTCAGGCTCGTTCATGCGGACGGCCAGAACTTTAAGGACAGAGCTAAATTCGACAGAATAATCCTCGACGCGCCGTGTTCAAGTTCGGGAACCTACAGGCAGTTTCCGGAGGTAAAGTGGCGCTTTGATGAAAAGAAGATTAAGCGCCTCATAAGCGTCCAGAGGAACATGCTCAGAAACGCTTACGAGAACCTTCGCAAGGGCGGAGAGATGACCTACTCGACGTGCTCGATTAGGATTGATGAGAATGAAGAAAACGTGCTCTTCGCCGTTGAACGGGTCGGTCTGGAGCTAATAAAGGAGAGCTTCAGCTGGGGCGATAGGGGCTTTCTCGAAATAGGGGATAAGGTCTTCAGGGCGTGGACCCATAGACACGACTGCAACAGCTTTTTCATAGCGAAGATGGGAAAGGGTTAAACAATCCTCTTAATTTTCACAATGGAGAGTGTGGCATCTAACTTTGACGAAGTCTTCACACTGGCTAATCTTTTCAGAGCTGGCTACTTTTCAAAAAAACAAGAAAGAGGAAGCTAAAAGGCTCATGGAGGGAACTGCATGAATACATCGAAGAGTACAGGGACGTTTCTGGACAGTAGCATCATAATCAATGCTATAGTCGAGACTGAGCTCACCAAGTTTACCGATAACTTCCCCTTCATATTTTCCCCGGAGGAAGGAAAAGACCAATAAGGGGGAACAGGGACACTACACTTTACATTTTTCCTTGGCCTGCCTGATTCTCTCGGAGGAAGCCCATTCGTACGGATAATTGATATCTGCCTTGAGTTTTGATGTTGCCACTGCGTAGACAACAGCCACTACGGTGAGCAACAGATAGTTCTCACTCAAATACAGATTGATCAGACTTGCCACAATGGCAAGGGTAAGCCACATGATATCAATCAAGGCAACTCTATACTTAACCTCTCCAAGGGAGAGACACTCCTTTTTTTTACTTAGCTTGTCCACCTTTGAGATAGTAAAAAGGAACCAGAAACCCCCAAACAGGACCACGAACCCCAGAGCAAATTTCACAGTCTTAACGTCATTTCCGACAGTTCCAAAGATAAACGAAAAAATAAAAGAAGCAGGTATGCTCCTTATCAAATTTAACTTAAATCGTGTTTTCCAATTAGGATCTATCATTCAAGTCCCTTCCGTATTGATGTAGGACAAATTCCTCCGGGGGAACATGGTGGCCACGGTGGGGTTGATTTCCAAGGATATGCAGTCGTGGAGTATTCAATGTTGTCTTCCCAGGTCTTGTCCCACATGCCTTTTCCCCAACCCAAAACCCCTCCAACGATCTGGCCTACGGTCCAACTGGCTACTCCTGAGACTACTGGATCCCCATCTAGATATATCCCCACTCCAAACGATAGTAGTTCCAGTGTGGGGGTGTTGTAATCCCAGTTGTGAACATATTTAAAACTCGTACTAAGGATTATTCCGTTGAAATCAGTTTTTGGAGTTACTGCCACCCATATCCTCCCCCATCTTAAGTCATCGCCTACGGGTATCCTGATAAAGGCATAATAAACTTTATAGTGCCTTCCATTGTAGTATAGATATTTCTCTGGAGTATATCTGAATATTATATCTGCATTGCCTACTTTATATTCGTCACCATAAACAGTTTCTGCATATACTCGGGGCTCATCCTCATAGAATAAGTGCTTATATCCCCCATACCACATTTCCCATGGGAATGCTATCACTATCGCATCGTCTCCCCCATCAGCTAGTTCTGGCAAACCACTCCATTCCCACTCAAAGGGGAGATATAAGGTACCCTGGTACACATAAGCCAAGTCCGCACGGAACGTAACTGTAAGCTGATCCTTATCTCCAAACACCATCGGGGATATCGGTGCGGTTTTAGAAACTTCCAGAGATATCTTTGAAGCAACCGATTTCTGAGGTACAAACGCTTTGGGATATGACATTGCCAGGGTAGTTTCTGCCGTTGCCAATACCACCAACAATCCCAACAAAATACCCACCAAGTATTTCC
>NZ_JALUYR010000045.1 GCF_027012695.1 Thermococcus sp. | reverse complement strand
CTGAGCGGATTGAAACACTTGTTTTCTCTGGGTGTGGCCCAAGGCTCGGTCTCTTCGAAGCCTTTTACCTTGACAAGAGTATTGAACCTCCATATTACTCTCTCGATGGGGCATGTACATGCCGCGTTCAGTTCCACGAGCGCTTCACTGAATAGGTTGTAATCCTTAAAGTCTGTCCATTCCTTTACAGGCGTTAGAACTGAGAGCTTCCAGGTTGCATTGGTCATTGGGATGTACTGGATCCCAAAGTAGACATTCCCAGGCGGCAGTTCCAACTCTCTCGCCTGTGGCCAACACTTCCGCTGGTGTACCGGCAAGGTTTCGCTCCCTAGGTCGGGCCAGTAGTAACTATTTCCGCTTTTATTTGAGTCGGACACAATGTAAGTTGTGAAACCTCCTATGGAACAAGGTACCGTCAGGTTAAACTTTTCCGGCCAGTACGCAAGATAAGCTTTCCAGCCCTCTGGTTCTCCTGTTGTGCGGTTTATTGGCGGGTATATTATGAAACGATCATTGAACATTGTTTTTGGGTCATTAATAAGCATGATTGTCTGTCCTATCCACTGCCCGAGATGCTCTTTTTGGGTATTCCCATTCAGATTAAGATTGCATGTTCCGTCTACCCCGTTCGGATCATAGAGGTTAAAAGTGGTGTTTAATGCCATTATCACCCCCAATGCAGCTAAAAAAATTAAAAAAATGAAAATTCCAGCGAGTTTAAGTTTTTTCATGTGCCCTTCACCCCTTGTAAATGGGTCTGACTATGGTTAATGCCGGATTGTTAATGCTTCCGAGATATATCCATGCAGTATATGGGCTGTCTACGGTGGTGTGAACGTAAATATACTTGGAACCGTCACTGTATGCCTTATATCCTGTAACAGTGACTGAATGATATACACCAAATCCCTGGGACGGCCACCTAAACGTGCCATCTTCACTTTGTCCACTACTGGAGGTTAATATTGCCGGCCTATTCATATCGATTTCACTTTTGACATACGTGTATAACTGAAGATTTGTAGAGGGATACAGTGTGAATGCATCATAGTCATATTTGGGTTTTCGGTATATTGATCCCTCATTGTAAACTTCTAATGCCTTTTCATAAAACTGCTCAATTCCCGGTGCAATATTTGAGGTACTTGTCCACTCCCCTTGCGTTTGCATGGTCATGTGGAGTATGTCTATAACCGCTTCGCGATACCAGCTGTCGCGATACTGGATTTCATAGTATGCTACTATCATTGAACCAGCTATCGGAGCACATCCATCGTAATCTGTCCAGGGATCAGGATTGGGGCCCACGAATGAGTAGTATCCACTTGATGACAAAACTTTTGGAACGAGGATGCTGTTGGATCCTGGTGGGCTTGGATCAGCTCCACCACTATCGGTAGAGGTCCATGAAGGTACAGTATAAAGCACTTTATATTCTGTTGCCGTTGCAGTAGCCCCAAATGTAAATGTCTCTGATACTTTTTTGTCCGTGAGCATCTTTGTTTGCAACACTTCCCAGCCTCCAGCATTTTTGGGTATATTGCCTTCAATTGAGAGTTTGTAGGTGTTTGGTTTTCGGTACTCTCTGCCTTTCATGTCCACAACCTTGTCTCCAGCTAGGATGCCGTAGTTTAACCCGCTGAAGTATGCAAAGTGGTAGGTTTTTACTCCTTTCCTCGCCGCGAGTTCTTTCACCAGGTCGCTTGGGGTCTTCTCACCAAAGCCCGCCTCCAGGATTGCCGGTGGCAGGTTCCTGTTGGCAGAAACGATTATGTATCCTATGGTCTTGCCGTTCCTCATCATTCTGAATTCGTAGGCTGCCAATCTACTGTCAGGGAAGTAGAGGGGTGTTGGGTTGGTTGGAACTGCCCCGTTGAATTCTGGGAACTTGTGGAGTTCCCTGAGCGCGAGTGCCTTGACTGTGGCTAAGGGCACTGCCTCCGGCTTGTCAACCGGTGCCGCCGTCACGACCCCCCCCAACAGGAGGAGTCCGACAAGTAATACTATCGGGACTTTCCAGTCCATAACCTGCACCTCCAATTCCATAACCTGCACCTCCAATAGGAGGTTGCGTTACGAAATATGCCGTTAGATTATTTAACCCTTTCTATCACTCAAAGTGGGGTTCTGGCTAAAACCAAGTTATGTCAAGGCGAACCACATACGATTTTATATAATACCCACTACACGGGGTTCTTAAAATCTCAAGATAACAGCGCTCGTTGACTGCCGGGGACTCCAACAGAAGTTGATGCAAAACGAATACACGCAAGGGTTTAAAACTCCCAACCCTTTTATACTCCAGGTACAAAAACCAGAAGGGTGATGACGATGAAAGCTTACATCGCTGAAAACGTTAGGGGCGTTTACGCCTTTGACGAGAACGGTAACACCGTCGCAAACAGGCCGTTTTCAAAGAAACCAGAGGTGAGCCTCGATAAGCTGCTGAAGGGCGAGCCCGTGGAGGAGCTCATCGAACTGATGGAGGGGCTCGGGGAGAAAGGCTACACCGAGTTCGTCGTGGAGGACACGGAACTCGCGAGGAACCTTAAGGAACTCGGATACAATGCGACGGCGGAGTTCCCGAACGTGGCCGGGGAAAGGCTCCGCTCAAACCCGGAGGAGTTCCTCGGGGAGAGGTGGTTCGACGAGTACTTTACAGTGGGTGTGGCATTAACCAGGCTTCGGATACAGGAGCAGAGCGGCGCGCGCGACAAGATGATAATCCAGGCCATAGAGGCACTGGACGACATCGACAAGGTCGTGAATTTACTCGTTTCCCGCCTGAGGGAGTGGTACGGTCTCCACTTCCCGGAGCTTGACGAGATCCTGCCGAAGCACGAGCAGTACGTGGCCTTCGTGAGCGCGGTGGGTTCGAGGGAGAACGCGACAGAGGAGAAGCTCAAAGACCTTGGACTTCCCGAGTCGAAGATCGAGAAGATACTGAAGGCAGCGGAAAAGTCAATGGGTGCTCCCCTCGGCAAGTTTGACGAGGAGATAATCAGGAAGCTCGCCCGGGAGATAAACGATCTCTACAAACTAAGGAGGCAGATAGAGGACTATCTCGAGATGGCCATGGACGAAGTAGCTCCTAACCTCAAGGCCCTCGTCGGAGCAAAGCTGGCCGCGAGGCTGATGAGCCTTGCCGGCGGTCTCAAAGAACTCGCGATGATGCCCGCCTCAACAATCCAGGTGCTCGGAGCGGAGAAGGCTCTGTTCAGGCACCTCAGAACCGGCGCGAAACCTCCAAAGCACGGTGTCATCTTCCAGTATCCGGCTATAAACCGCTCGCCCTGGTGGCAGAGGGGCAAGATAGCGAGGGCTTTGGCCGGAAAGCTGGCCATAGCGGCGCGCGTTGACTACTTCTCGGGCGAGTACATAGCGGAAGAGCTGAAGCAGGAACTCGAAAGGCGCATACAGGAGATAAAGGAAAAGTACCCGAATCCGCCAAAGAGGAAGGCAAAGCCCGAGAAGAAAAAGAAGGAGAAGCCCAGGGGCAAAAAGAAGGGCAGGAAGTTCGAGAGGAAGGAGAAGGTCAAGGGCAAGAAAAAGGAAAAGGGTGGAAAGGACAAGAAGTCTAGGAAGAAGAAAGCTAAGAAGAGGTGATCGAAATGAAGGTTAAGAAGCACAGGTTTCCGGGCGTGTACATCGTCGTTGACGACGACGGAAGCGAGAAGATAGCAACCAAGAACCTGGTCCCAGGCCAGAGGGTCTACGGCGAGAGGCTGATAAGGTTCAACGGAGAGGAATACAGGATCTGGAACCCGACGAGATCGAAGCTGGCGGCCGCGATCCTCAACGGCCTCAAGAACTTCCCGATAAAACCCGGTTCAACCGTTTTATACCTCGGAGTGGCGAGCGGAACGACCGCTTCGCACGTCAGCGACATAGTCGGATGGGAGGGCAAGGTCTTTGGAGTGGAGTTTTCGCCGAGGGTTTTGAGGGAGCTCGTCCCCATAGTGGAGGAGAGAAGGAACATTGTCCCCATTCTCGGCGATGCGACCAAGCCGGAAGGCTACCGCGCCCTCGTCCCAAAGGTGGACGTCATCTTCGAGGACGTGGCCCAGCCGACTCAGGCGAAGATCCTCATAGACAACGCGAAAGTATATCTCAAGAGCGGCGGCTACGGCATGATCTCGGTCAAGAGCCGGAGCATTGACGTGACGAAGGAACCGGAGGAGGTTTTTGAAGAGGTCGAAAAGGAACTCTCCAGATACTTCGAGGTCGTGGAGAGGGTCTCGCTTGAACCCTACGAGAAGGACCACGCGCTGTTCGTTGTCAGAAAACCCTGAGACCCCCTTCAAATTTTTATCGCCGATCGTCGAAAAAGGTTTTTACTTTCACCGAAAGGCTTTTATAACTTCTCCCTGAACCCCATGCGATGTTACTCTCAGCTCTTGTGGGTGGTACGCCATGGGAAAACTCCTGAAACCGAACCGCGAGGTTGGTATCGTCGGCTACGGCGCCTACGTGCCGATGTATAGAATAAGAGCCGAGGAGATCGGAAGGGTCTGGGGGGTTTCGAGGTTCCCCATCGAAGAGAAGGCCGTTCCGGGTCTCGACGAAGATGCACTCACGATAGGACTGGAGGCAGCAAGGAACGCTCTGAGGAGGGCCGGTGTTGATCCCGAACTGATAAGGGCCGTATGGTTCGGGAGCGAGAGCAAGCCCTACGCGGTGAAACCAACGGGGACCGTCATAGCCGAGGCCATAGGGGCGACGCCCGACGTGAGCACCGCCGACTTCGAGTTCGCATGTAAAGCTGGAACCGAAGCGCTTCAGGCGGCGATAGGATTCGTCGGTTCGGGAATGGCGGACTATGCGATGGCCATCGGTGCCGACACCTCCCAGGGGAGGCCAGGGGACCACCTCGAGTTTACCGCCGGAGCCGGGGGTGCTGCTTTCATAGTCGGCCCGAAGAGCTCCGAGACCCTTGCCTACTTCGAGGCGAGCTACTCCTACGTGACCGACACTCCGGACTTCTGGAGGAGGCAGCACGAGCACTACCCGAGGCACGGCAACAGGTTCACCGGTGAGCCTGCCTACTTCCATCACATAATAAACGCCGCCAGAACGCTGATGGAAGAGCTCGGCTACTCCCCCAACGACTTCGACTACGCCGTCTTCCACCAGCCCAACGTCAAGTTTCCCCTCACCGTCGGGAAGATGCTCGGCATCCCGAGGGAGAAGATCCTCCCCGGACTGCTGACGGGAATCATCGGCAACACATACAGCGGCGCCACGATGGTCGGTGTCTCGGCGGTTCTCGACATAGCAAAGCCCGGCGACAGAATCCTGTGGGTCTCCTTCGGTTCGGGAGCGGGAAGCGACGCCTTCAGCGTCGTCGTTCAGGACGCGATAGAGGAGAAGAGGGATTTGGCTCCAAAGACCATGGACTACGTGAACAGGAAGAGGTACATAGACTACGCCCTCTACGCGAAGGCGAGGAGGAAGTACATCGTTTGAGGTGGTCGAGATGAGGAAGGCGGTCATAATAGGCGCCGGAATGGTTCCGGTCAGCGAGCACTGGAAGCTCTCACTCAGGGACATGGCCGTTGAGGCACTCCTCAACGCGATGGACGACGCTGGAATCGACAAGGTGGATTCCCTCTACGTCGGGAACATGGCCTCCGGTTCGTTCGTCGAGCAGGAGAACCTTGGCGCGCTCATAGCGGACTGGGCTGGTTTGGGGCACATACCAGCGGTTAAGGTCGAAGCGGCCTGCGCCAGCGGCGGTGCAGCCGTCCAGGAGGGTGCGAAGGCCGTCATGAGCGGCCTTGAGGATGTGGTCGCCGTCGTCGGCGTCGAGAAGATGACGGATGCGTGGCCGAGCGACGCGACACGCTACCTAGCTTACGCCGCCGATGCTGACTGGGAGCTCTTCCACGGGGCGAGCTTCGTAGCTTTGAACGCGCTCATAATGAGGCTCTACATGAAGGAGTACAATTACACCGAGGAAGATCTGGCACTCTTCGCGGTCAACGCCCACGCCAACGGTGCCAAGAATCCCTACGCGATGTTTAGAAGGCCAATCAGCGTTGAGACCGTCATGAAGAGCCCCTACGTTGCCGATCCGGTAAAGCTCTTCGATGCATCGCCGGTCTGCGACGGTTCGGCAGCTGTGATAATCACCACACCGGAGAAGGCGAAGGAACTCGGCGTTCCGAAGGAGAAGTGGGTCGAGGTGGCGGGAATGGGCAGGGCCATAGACACTATCAACCTCGCCAACAGGGAGGATTTCCTGACGTTGACGGCCGCCAAGATTGCAGCTGAAAGGGCCTACGGAATGGCCGGGGTTACCCCGAAGGAGGTTGACTTCTTCGAGGTTCATGATGCGTTCACCGTGATGGCCGCTTTAAGCCTTGAGGCCCTCGGCGTGGCGAAGAAGGGGGAGGGCGCCAAGCTAGCCAGAGAGGGTCAGATAGCGATTGACGGGGATTATCCAATACAGACGATGGGCGGACTGAAGAGCAGAGGCCACCCGGTTGGAGCTACCGGAGTTTACCAGACGGTTGAAGCAGTACTCCAGCTCCGCGGTGAGGCACCCGAGGGGATACAGGTCCCCGATGCTGAAATTGGCCTGACCCAGAACATAGGTGGTACCGGCTCCAACATAACGGTCAACGTCCTCAGGAGGGTCTGAAATGGGGAAACCGATGCAGGTTTCCAGGTACTGGAGACACTTCCCCGAAAAATACGGATTAATAGGCGGGAAGTGCGAGAACGGCCATCTGATGTTTCCGAAGAGGGAAGTTTGTCCTGTCTGCGGCTCAAGGAAGGTTGAGGAGCACCGGTTCAGCGGAAAGGGTAAGGTGGTGAGCTGGACGATAGTGAGAAACCCGCCGAGCGGGTTCGAGTACTACAAACCCTACCCCCTCGCCCTGGTTCAGCTCGAGGAGGGGCCAGTGGTTTTGGCCCAGCTGACCGATGTTGACCCGGGGGAGATCGACTTCGGCATGGAGGTCGAGATGGTCACCAGAAAGGTCAGGGAGTTCGACGAGGACGGGCTAATCCTCTACGCCTACAAATTCAGACCGGTTCTGAAGTGAGGAATCGGTCCACCCTACTTTTTCTTTCGGTACTTGAGCTGGATAGCGGAAGCCGCTGAGAGGAGCGGGGAGATAATGGAAGATGCGGGGCCTCAAGCCCTCTCTATCTTCATCCTATCCCCGCTCTCGAATTCCATCTCAAGCTTTCCGCGTTCCATTCTGACCTTCACGCCGTCGACAACAGTCTCTATCTTCCCCTTCTCGGCTTCAACCCCGAGCATCTCCGCGATTTCATTGACGCTCTTGAGCGAGCCGTTTATTGTGGTCTCTATCGTCTCACCATCACTCACGATGGTGACCCTCAGCTTTCCCTTTCCCTCCCGTATGAAGCTCTCCTCCTTCAACTCCCTCACCCTCTCCGGCTGGGGCGGTTTTATGCAGGGCATCATCATCACCCCCGTAAACTCGCCCCGACCCTTTATCATCCTTTCGGATATCCCTGATCATCCTCACCCATATCCCGTTCTGCCCCGCTCTCCTGAAGCCGTGGGCTTTGTAGAACCCGATCGCTCCTTCGTTCTTCTCACCGACCCAGAGTTCCACCCTGTCGTTGTGTTCTCCCAGGTAATCGGGGCACTTTTTCATCAGCCTGCGCCCTATCCCGCGCCCCTGGAACTTTTTGTCCACCGCGAATTCGTGTACCGCACCCACGGTTTTTCCCTCCTGCCCGCTGTACCAGTCGTTATCGCAGACTATGAAACCAACTATCTCGTCGCCGACCTTCGCCACGAAGAAGCCGTCTTTTGCCCTGTTCCAGCACCACCGCAGGTAGCGCTTGGCATATCTAACGCCTTCGCCACCGTACTCCCGCATTCCCTCGTAGGCACTCATGTAGATTTCCACGAGTCTTTCCAGGGTCTTTTCGTCAAGTTCCCGAAGGCGCTCTATCCTCACTTCCGGCATCGGAATAAGCTCATCGTGGGGTTTAAAAAGCCTGACTCCGAGCCCCAGGTAGAACAAGAGGGTGATGATGATGGCGAAGAGCAAACCCAGATACTGCGAGATATGCGGAGCGCCGATAAGGGGACAGGGTCACAGAATAAGAATCGAGGGCGCGGAGGTTCTCGTCTGCGACCGCTGTTACGAGAAGTACGGGGGCAAGAAGCCCGGAACCTTCAGCATAATGCCAACGGGAAGGCAGCCGAGGAGACGAACGTACTCAAGCCCGAGACCCAAGCCTGCCCCAAAGCCCCGGAAGGAGAGACCGCTCTACACCGAGGAAATCGTTGAAGACTATGCCGAGAGGGTTTACCAGGCCATACAGCGTTCGAAGAAGAGCTACCAGGAGCTGGCCCAGGAGATAGGGCTTTCAATGAACGATCTCCGCGCTATAGCCCACGGCCACCGCGAGCCAACCATAAAGGAGGCCAGGAAGCTGGAGAGGTACTTCGGGATAAAGCTCATCGAGAGCGCGGAGACCGAACCGGTGGAGAAGAAGACCATTCCGAGGGACTATGAGCCTACCCTCGGCGATATAGCCAACGTCCGGATCAAGAAGCGGAAGAGGTAACTAAAACCCTCCCCCCAGTTCCTTCTTTCCGCGCCCCCCTGTTCTGGTCTTCTTCGGCGGATGGAAACCGCGGAGCTTCTCAAAGGTTCCCCAAAGACGCATCAGCTCCTCCCAGGCCTCGCTGTCGGGCGGGATCACCAGCACGTGGGCGGGGGGATGTATGTCCCGCAGCCGGCCTATGGCCTTTGAGGGCGGGAAATCCACCTGCGCAACGACGTGGGCCCGAAACCTCCTCCTCGGCTTCTCACCGCTCACCCTCTCAACGACCCAATCCGAGAGGGCGGGGGGAATTATCCTCGGATCGCCCCTTATTCTCATTCCGCCGTAGCGAACGAGGTCCGCTAGAGCAACGCTGGCCTTCTGAAAATCGTCGGCCCTAACCAGCACGATCGTGTTCCTCATCCTTTCACCCTCAGGATCTGGGTTCGTTCCCTTTTAAAGCTTGCCGGATTTTAGTAACCGAAATTTTTAAAAACATTCTGTTCTTAAAAAGCTCGCAGAGTTTTTAAGGGGTTGCCCTTAAATCCCACGGAGGTGTTAAAATGTACTTGAAGAAGAGACACATCGAGATCCTCAGGGAAATGGGAAAAACGGAGAACCGGGCTGAAATTGAGAAGAAGCTTCCGGAGGAGTTTCAGATAAGGGCCATAGAGCTCTACATCCTCGGCTTTGCTGAGCTCGAGGGTGGAACGATAAAGCTTACCGAGGCGGGCAGGAAGCTCCTGGAGGTCACCGCGGGGCTCAATCTCGACGAGCTTCCGGACGTCATAGCGGACAGCGAGATAATCAAGATGCTGGAGCTCCTCGAGGAGACCGGGAAGGTACCCGAGAGGTGGCTTGAGAAACTGAAGGAGAGGAAACTGGCCGATGAGAGCGGTCTCACCGAATTCGGAAGGGCTCTCCTGGAGATATACCGCGAGACCCACCCCGTCGTCTACCTGACGCCGGAGATAGTGTCCTTCCTCCACGGCATGCCCAAGCTCGGCACCCTCGACGAGCTCGTTACCTTCAAGAATTCGAGGCTCTACGGGGACAACATAGTCAACGCCCTCCAGGCGATGAGGCTTCTCCTCATCTCCCCGCCGACCGAGAAGGGAAGGGCCTTCGCCACGACGCCCGCTGCAAAGCTCGCGCTCAAGGCAGTCAGCATGATCCCCGTCTTCGCCAGGGCGATAGTCCTCAGGAAGGAGGACTTCGAGATGCTGAAGGCCGGTAAGAGCAGCGCGGAACTCGAGAGCATGGGGCTCTCCGATGAGGGTGGAACCACCGAACTTGGAAGGGCCATGATGGAGACCTACGAGGCGATGGGGAAGGTTGAGAGGAGGGCCCTTCCGATATACCTCCTGGATGACGAGCTTTCCGTCCTCAAAGGAATTCAGGAGATCGAGAAGAAGTACGAGACGAACCCGGATATACTCCCGACCGAGAAGGAGATCGGGAGAAGGGTTGAGGTCGAGGATCTAGGTGCCATACTCCACCTCCTCGAGAGCAAGGAGCTCATAGAGAGGAGGCTCATAAAGAACAAGGACACCTACTGGCTAACCGACTGGGGCAGGGAGGCCATAAACTTCGGAACCGTCAGTCCCGATGCGATGAAGGCGATAACCTACGCCGAGAGCGGCGACGTGCCCATAGCCGAGTGGGTGCTGAAGGGCCAGGAAGAGGGCGTCGTGAAGTACGGCGTGACGGACAAGGGCAGGTTCTACCTCAAACTCAGCAGGGGAATAAAGAGAAAGCCCTTCATCACGCGCTATGATGCCGCCATACTCGCCAAGACCCCGAGAAAGAAGTACATACACCGCGACGAGCTCGTTGAGCTCGTTCAGAACTACGTTGGTGGCGAGGAGAAGGAAATCATCAGGGCTATCGGAGAGGCGGAAGCTAAGGGCTTCGTCGTCGAGCTCCAGAACGGCATGGTGAAGCTCACGGACCTTGGGGACAGGGTGAAGGCCGCCCTCGAGAACGCGAAGCTCCAGGAGATAGTCAAGGTCAAGTTCAGCGTTACGCCAACGCTATACAACGTGCTCAAGGTCATCCACGACAACCTCGAGGTCTTCAACAGGATCTGGAAGGAGAAGGGTGAGATCAGGGGGTACAAGATGGAGGAGGTTGACGTCATAAGAAAGCACCTCAGCCTCAGCGACGACGAGATAAAGAAGGCCCTGACGATGCTTCGAGAACTCGGATTCCTGGGAACGAAGAGCCTCACGGAGGGCGGAAGGCTCCTGATTAAGGCGTATTCGTGAGGTGGGATTATGAGCGACGCCGGATTTTGGAGTTCAATGTTCTGGCTTTTGTTTTTCCTTTACCTGCTGCTCTGGCCCCAGATGCAGTTTAGAAGCCTCCAGCTTGCCAGGGCGAAGCTGCTGAAGAGGATAGCCGAGAAGCGCGGTTCGACGGTAATAACGATGATCCACAGGCAGGAGAGCATAGGCCTCTTCGGGATTCCCTTCTACAAGTTCATAAGCATCGAGGACAGCGAGGAAATACTGAGGGCCATTCGGAGCGCGCCCAAGGACAAACCGATTGATTTCATCATCCACACCCCCGGGGGACTGGTTCTTGCGGCAACCCAGATCGCCAAGGCCATCAAGGATCATCCCGCCGAAACGCGCGTTATAGTGCCACACTACGCCATGAGCGGTGGAACCCTCATAGCCCTCGCCGCCGACAGGATAATTATGGATCCCCACGCGGTTCTTGGGCCGGTTGACCCGCAGCTCGGTCAGTATCCGGCACCGAGCATAGTCAGAGCTGTTGAGAAGAAGGGATTTGAGAAAGCGGATGATCAGACGCTCATCTTAGCGGACGTCGCGGAGAAGGCCATCAAACAGGTCAGAGACTTCGTCTACAGCCTCCTCAAGGATCGTTACGGCGATAAGAAGGCGAGGGAACTTGCCCAGATCCTCACGGAGGGCAGGTGGACACACGACTATCCGATAACGGTAGAGCACGCCAGGGAGCTCGGACTCCATGTGGAGACCGACGTCCCGGAGGAAGTTTACGCCCTCATGGAACTCTACAAACAGCCCATGAGACAGAGGGGAACGGTTGAGTTCATGCCCTACCCCACCAAGCAGGAAACCAGGCGCTGACGCCATCCTTTCCTTTTCACCTAAACCTTTAAAAACTCCCGCGGGTCATTTATAAAGGGTTTTTAAACCCACCATCGGGAGGTGTAAGCCGTGGTTGATATGAGCAATGTAAAGCTCAGGATCGAGAACATCGTCGCTTCTGTTGATCTGTTCACGCAGCTCAACCTCGAGAAGGTCATTGAGATATGCCCGAATTCGAAGTACAACCCGGAGGAGTTTCCGGGAATAATCTGCCGCTTCGACGATCCAAAGGTGGCACTTCTCATCTTCAGCTCCGGAAAGCTCGTCGTCACCGGGGCAAAGAGCGTCGAGGATATAGAGAGGGCCGTCAACAAGCTCATCCAGATGCTCAAGAAGATTGGGGCGAAGTTCCACCGCGCGCCGCAGATAGACATCCAGAACATGGTCTTCAGCGGTGATATAGGCATGGAGTTCAACCTCGACGCGGTTGCGCTCAGCCTGCCCAACTGTGAGTACGAACCGGAGCAGTTTCCTGGGGTTATCTACCGTGTTAAGGATCCCAGAGCGGTGATACTGCTCTTCTCCTCCGGAAAGATAGTCTGCTCCGGGGCAAAGAGCGAGCACGATGCCTGGGAAGCCGTCAGAAAGCTCCTCCGCGAGCTGGAGAAGTACGGTTTAATCGAGGAAGAGGAAGAATGGTGAGGGCCGTTGGCCTTCCCAATCCTTTACTCCCCCCTTTTCCTTGAGCACCGGCCACCCGGTCCACATCCTGAGAATCCGGACAGGCTTCTGAAGGCCATCGAGGGCCTCAGGAGAAGGAACCTCTGGAGGAACGTCATAGAACCCGAACCCGTCCCGGAGGAGGAGCTCCTCAGGGTCCACACGCCCGAATACGTTGGCCTCGTGAAGTCCATCAGGGAGTTCGCGTACCTTGACCCGGATACGTACGTTTCTCCGGGCACGTGGAGAGCTGCCCTGAGGGCCTTTGGGGCCGCTGGAAAAGCCGTTGAACTGGCACTCGATGAGGGGGGACTTCACCTCGCCCTGGTCAGACCCCCAGGACACCACGCCGGAAGGTCCGGCAGGGCCTTCAACGCTCCAACGCTGGGCTTCTGCATATTCAACAACGCGGCCTACGCCGCGAAAGTGGCCGAAGAGAAAGTTGGAAGGGTTCTCGTCATAGACTTCGACGCCCACCACGGCAACGGGACACAGGAGATACTGTGGGATGATAGTAGAGCGGTTCACGTGGACCTCCATGAGCGCGATATCTACCCCATGACCGGCTACGAGTACGATGTCGGCGGGAAGGGGGCGGAGGGGAGCAAGATCAACGTTCCGATGCCCCCGTACTCCGGTGACGACGACTACGTTCACGCCTGGGACGAGATAGTCCTGCCAGTACTGCGTCAGTTCAGGCCGGAGCTGATAATCATCTCTGCAGGCTTCGACGGTTTCAGGGGAGAGGGTCTTACAACCCTGGGGCTCACAGAGGTCTTCTTCGCCCACGCGGGGGCGACGCTGTCCGGCTATCCGCTCGCGGTGATCTTTGAGGGGGGCTACTCGATCGGCCTTGAGAGGGGATTGCCGGCCTTCATTGAGGGTTACCTTTCCGGCGAAGCTCCTCCGATGAAAGCGCTCCCGTCACCGGAGACCATCAGGATTGTGGAGCTGGTTAAGAGAATCCAGAGGGAGTGGTGGGTGCTGTAGCTTGCTGGGGAGTAAGTTATAATGGAATGCGCTGTTGGGGAAAGGACGGAAAACTGTCAAGAGGGGGATAAAACCGGGAGAAAGCGAAAAGAGGGGCATCAAAGCCCCAGCAATTCTTTCGCAGCCTTCACGCCGAGGTCGAAGGCCTTCATGTTCATGTCCACGGCCTTCGGCGGAACGCTGAGCCTTATCACTTCCCTGACGTGCTCCTCATCGAGCGGGAACTCAGGTATCTGGGTCAGCGCGCCGATGAGTACTGTGTTGGTGGTTATGGCGTGGCCCGCTTTTATCGCCAGTTCCTCGGCGTTAAATCCTATCCACCTGGCCCTGAAGTCCTCCTCGACTACCTTCCTTATCTCCTCCAGGCTGGGATAACGGGCCTGACCCATGGAGACCTGAACCGGAACGATGGGCTTGGTGTTTGTGACTACCATTCCGCCCTCCTTGAGGTGGTTGATGTACCTCAAAGCCTCAACAGGCTCGAAGCTCAGGATGACGTCGCCCTTTCCCTCCGGAACCATCGAGCCGTAGACTTCCTCACCGAAGCGGACGTACGAGACCACGCTTCCAAAGCGCTGGCTCATTCCGTGAACCTCACCCATCCTTACCTTATAGCCGGCGCGAAGGGCGGCCCATCCGAGTATGTTGGCAGCTGTCAGAACACCCTGGCCGCCGACACCGGTGATGACTAGGTTGTACTCCTTAACCTTCATTCGTCTCCCCCCTCTACGGGCTTGAAAGCACCGAACGGACATATCTGCGCACATCCGCCGCAGCCCCAGCACATGCTCGGCTCAATCCTGGCCTGCTTCTTCTCCTCGTCCCAGTAGATTGCCGGACAGCCGTAGGCGTTGATACAGATCTTACACCCGGTACAGGCGTCCTCGTCAACGTAGTAGATGGGCCACTTCATTCCCCTTCTGCGCATCTGTCCTATCTTGTAGAGGGCACAGATCTGCCTCGAGACGACGACGCTTACCCCTTCGACCTCGAGGGCCTTCTTTATGGTCTCGTAGGTGGCCTTTATGTCGTAGGGGTCAACCACAGCCACGAAGTCCGCGCCCATCGCCTTTGCAACGTCCTCTATGGCTATCCTCTTGCCCGGACCGTGGGGCGTCTGGCCTGTGCTTGGGTTCGGCTGATCGCCGGTCATGGCCGTGACGAGGTTATCGAGGACGACTACGAGGATGTTGGAACGATTATAGATCGCGTTGGCCAGAGCTGGAAGGCCGGTGTGGAAGAACGTTGAATCACCGATGGTGGCCACTATGATCTTCTTCTCTTTCTTCCTCTGCTCCTCGCTTATTGAACCGTGCTGGGCTATCTCGAGGCCGTGGGCGATGCCTATCGAACCGCCCATCGCAACGGTGGTGTCAACCGTCTGAAGCGGCGGGAGGACTCCGAGGGTGTAACAGCCGATGTCGCTTGGATAGATGCCCCTCGCTCTGGTGGCCTTCTTTATGGCGTAGAAACTGTTCCTGTGGGGACAGGCAGGACAGAGTGAAGGTGGCCTCGGCGGAACGATCTCCAGAGCCTTCTTATACCTTTCGTCGAGTTCCTCGTAGTTGATGGGTGTCGGGAGGCCAAGGAACTCGGAGATCGCCTTAACGGCCCTCCGCGTGGTCATCTCGTAAACCCTCGGCACGAGATCCTTGCCGTGGATCGGGATTCTCAACCCCCTGTCGTAGGCCCAGGTCTTGACCTGTTCCTCAACGACCGGCTCGAGCTCCTCAACGATGAGAACCCTCTCAAGGCCATCCATGAACTTCTCAAGCAGGCCGTAAGGAACTGGGAACGGGGTACCGAGCTTGAGGATCTTGACGTTCTCGACGCCGAGCCAGTGGAGGGCCTCCTTAACGTAGGCGTAGGCAAGACCCGGAGCGATTATGCCGACCTTGGCGTTTTCATTGCCCTCTATCCAGTTGAAGGGCATGTCGTTGAACTCCTCGCGTATCTTCTCGATCTTTTCGAGAATGAGCGGGTGGAAGCGCCTCGCGTTTTCTGGAACGTCCACGAACCGCCGCGGATCCTTTTTGAACTTTCCGAACTTCCTCTTTCCGGCCTTTATTTCCTCGGGGAGTTCGCCGAGAATGACCTCTCCCCTCGCGTGGGAGCTCCTCGTGGTGGTTCTCAGAATGACGAAGTGCTTGAACTTCTCGCTCAGCTCGAAGGCGTACTTCGTCATCTCCTTCGCTTCCTGCGGTGAACTCGGCTCCAAAACGGGAACGTTGGCGAACTTCGCGTAAATCCTCGTATCCTGCTCGTTCTGACTGCTCCACATGCTCGGGTCATCTGCCACCATTATGACGAAGCCGCCCTCCACACCCATTCCAACGGAGCTGAGGAATGTATCCGCGGCAACGTTCAATCCAACGTGCTTCATAGCGGTCATCGCCCTCAGGCCGCTCCACGAAGCCGCGAGGGCGGTCTCGAATGCAACCTTCTCGTTGGTTGAGTACTCCATGTAGACGCCGGCCTTCTTGGCGACTATGGCCATGGTGTCAGTGAGCTCGGAACTTGGGGTTCCTGGATAGGCCGCGTAGACCGCTATGTTCGCCTCGAGCGCACCCCTTGCTATGGCCTGGTTGCCGAGCAGGAGAACCTTCTCCCCCGGCTTGTCCCACAAAACCATGTCGGTAACCTTCGCCATCTAAACGGCACCTCCGGGTATCTCATTAAGGTATTCGTTAAGCTGTGCTTCATCCAAAACATAAAACGCTCTAATACCCATCTTCCTATCACGGGTCACCATATCCTTATCGGACGATATGAGTATTGCCTTGAACTTCTTGGCAGTGGCTATGAAGTAAGAATCCGCAGCCCTCGGATGAATCTTCCGGGCTATCGTCTTCGCATCCTCAAAGATCCAGTCCTCTGAGACCTGAAGAACCTTTGACTCAAGGTATTCCACTGTTAAATCAACTGCCACCTCTTTGCCAGTTAGTCCCTTCACCAAGCTCATGGTTCCAACTACCCCAAGGCGGGGCATTAGTAGGGGGATCCCTTTGGCCTCAGCAGCGGAGATTGCCCTTCTTGCCAGTCTGTTTCTATCCTCTCTATCCCTAACTGGGGGGATGGAGTCTATGAATGCCGGTGTATCAACCACGAGCATTCCGCATCTCCCTTAAGATTCTGTGGGGATCCTCCACCTCTCCTACCAGAGCCTTCATTTTCTCGTAGAGGTCGTTTATAGTAAGGGGGTTGGTGGGGGTCGTGGGGGCTTCCCTCTTCTGGGAATCCGCTTTGACCTCCATCACTCTTCCTCCTTCAAAACTCCCTTTGACCTTGCAAACTCGACGAGGGCGTAGGCTCCAGCGGCCACATCCTCCGGCCTTTCATAGCTCGGAATCCCGTTCTTCTCCAGGAGATCCTTGGCCTTCTCACTCACGTAACCGGCCATGAAGAGACCGAGGACGGGCTTGCCGTTGTTGACCTCCTTAACAGCCCTGATGACTCCTTCCGCGTGTTCGGTTGGCGTCATCCCAGCGAAGGTCGGGACGACGCAGATGCTTATGAGCATGTCAACGTTTTTATCCTGAAGCAGGGCCTTTGCCGTTCTGTAGTAGTCCTCTCCCCTCGCGGAGGCTATCATGTCAACCGGATTTTTGAGGGCAGCCATCGGTGGGAGGAACGAGCGAAGCTCCTCAATCGTCTTCTCCTCGAGGTCGGCCAGCTTCAGCCCGCGTTCGTCTATCTGATCGGCGGTCAAAACTCCCGGACCGCCGGCGTTCGTCATTATGGCGACGCGCCTGCCCTTGGGCAACGGCTGGGTGAAGGCCCTTGCCATGCTGAGCATGCCGTCTATCGTGTCCGCTATGAGAACGCCGCTCTGTTTGAAGGCAGCCTCGTAGATCTTCCAGCTTCCCGCTAAAGAGCCGGTGTGACTTGAAGCGGCTCTCGCTCCGCTCTCGCTCTTCCCAGCTTTGAGCGCTATTACTGGCTTCTTCCCGGTCACGCGCCTGGCGACCTCCATAAAGCGCCTGCCGTTTTTAACGCCCTCGATGTAGAGCGCTATTGCCCTGTCCTCCTCGGTACCAGCTAAGTACTCCATGAAGTCAGCGAAGTCGAGGTCCGCCATATTGCCGACGCTGACGAACTTCGAGAAGCCTATGCCCTCCTTTACGGTCTTGTAGATTATCCCCGCTCCCAAAGCCCCGCTCTGGCTGACGAAGGCTATATCCCCCTTCCTAGCGTCCATTATGAAGGTGGCGTTGAGGTCATTGTGGGTGTTCATTATGCCGACGCAGTTGGGACCGATAAGCCTCATGCCATAGCCGTGGGCGATCTCCACAAGCTCGCGCTCCTCCCTCTTGCCTTCCTCACCGGTTTCACCGAAGCCCGCCGTGATCAGGACTATCCCCCTGACACCCTTTTCACCGCAGTCCTCTATGGTGCCCTTTACGAAGCGCTTCGGAACGACGATCACGGCGAGATCAACCTCATCCGGAATGTCCTTCACGTTTTTGTAGGCCTTAACGCCCTGAACGACCTCGTCCTTGACGTTCACAGGATAAACCTTACCCCCCTTGTATTTCTTGAGGTTCTTGAAGACCTCGTAGCCGAGTTTCATCGGATCGTTTGACGCGCCGATAACCGCTATGCCCTTGGGCCTGAAGAAGTAGTCTAGATCCATCAGCCTCACCGTTAAAATCTCGGTGGAATCGTATATAAGCTTTCCCAAAACGGACAGCGGGGCAAAGAGGGACGTGAATGCGCTTTAATATGACCCCAATGGGCTTAGTTGAACACGAGAAACCCCGGCGAAAGCTTTAAGTAAGGAGAGGTTATTTTAATCTGGAGGTGATGGCGATGGTGAAGGTGCGCTTCCTGGGCCACGCGGCTTTCTCTATAGAGGGGAGCAAGAGAATCCTCATAGATCCCTTCCTCACGGGCAACCCGCAGGCGGCAGCGAAGCCAGAGGAGCTTGAGGCCGATCTCATACTAATAACCCACGCCCACGGCGACCACATAGGCGATGCGATCGAGATAGCCAGGAGAACCGGAGCTAAGATCGTTGCCATGTACGATATAGCGAACTACATCACCGGGCAGGCCAACGGCGAGGTCGAGACGATAGGCATGAACTACGGTCCAACGGAGATAGACGGCGTTGGAATAGTCCAGGTTCCGGCCTGGCACTCGAGCAGCGATGGAGTGCACAGCATAGGCAACGCCTCCGGCTTCATAGTAAAGCTCGACGGGAAGACGATCTACCACGCGGGAGACACCTTCGTCTTCCTCGACATGGGGCTTTTCAATGAGCTCTACGGACCGATTGACCTCGCTCTGCTCCCGATAGGTGGACACTTCACGATGGGGCCGAAGGAAGCGGCGAAGGCGGTTGAACTCCTCAAGCCGAGGAAGGTCGTTCCGATGCACTACAACACCTGGCCCCCGATAGCCAAGGATCCGGAGGAGTTCAGGAGACTCGTTGGAGACAGGGCTGAGGTCGTTATTCTCAGGCCGGGCGAGGAGCTCGAGCTCTGAGCCTCAAAAACCTTTTAAGTGCCCTTTTCTTATCTTTCCCAAGGTGGTCCAATGGAAAGAAGGGCCCTCGCAGTACTCCTGATGCTCATCTTTACCTCGTCCCTCCTCATTCCCCTTTCCTCGGCTCAGACGGGGGATGACAGGCCGAAGTACGACCTCATAATAGTCAGAAACGACGATCTTATAGACTACATCATAGCGCTTCCCTACGCCAAGATGATAGACGCTCCCGTCCTGCCCGTTAACCCCAGGGAACTTGACCCCAGAACCCTTGCCCAGCTTCAGAGCTATGCCCAGTTCGGCTGGAACCACGTGCTCATAATAGGGGATTCTCAGGCCGTCAGTGATAAGGTTCAGGACCAGCTCCTGAGCCTGGGCTTTGTCGTGGAGAGAATAGGTGGCGCCGTTAGAACCGAGACCGCGGCGAAGCTCGCCCTCCATTTCTTCCCCCACGGCGCCAGAACCGTGGTGGTGGCGAGCTCCAGCGATTACGGTTCCGCCCTGGCCGCGGCGAGGTGGGCGATGATCTACGGCTATCCCCTCCTCCTGACCCAGGAGGACACGCTTTCCGACTCAACGGCCGAGGCCATAAGGCGGCTCAACCCCGAACTGGTGGAGCTGATGGGTGCCGGGATGTCCAAGGAGGTCCAGGAGAAGATAGAGGCGATGGGCTACAAAACCTACTGGGTGCGGGAGAACATCAAAATAGAGGTGCCCAAGCAGGAGAAACAGACCAGCTGGACCACCGTGATCATTGCGGTTCTACTGTCCCTCGGAATAGCCGTTCCGGTATCGCTCTACTACGCGAAGAAGCGGTGGTCCTCCAACAGAGTACCGATTGAGGTCCTCACCGAGAAGGAGCGCATAGTCGTCAAGGCCATCCTCGACAAGGGCGGAACCGTGAAGCAGGAGGAACTTCCAGAGCTGACGGGCTATTCCAGGCCGACGATAAGCAGAATCATCCAGGAGCTTGAGAAGAAGCAGCTCGTTGAGAGGGAAAAGGTCGGGAAGACCTTCATAGTGAGGCTCACAAAGGAGATAGTGATGAGGGATTAGCGGTCGGGAAGCCCTCCGCTCATCATCCCTCAGGGTCCTGGCTGTTTCCTCATCCCGCACCGGGTCACTTCCGGAAGAGGTGGCCGTGGGCTTTGTTGACGTGCCTCGTGTACTCCTTCTGAGTGCGGAAGAGCATTCCGCAGCGCGGGCAGCGGTAGTAACGGGTTCCATCGCGGTCGTAGAAGATAATCGCCTTCAGCTCCGCCACTTCCACCACCCCCGAACCGGATGGGGAGCCGGATTTTAAAAGTTTGCGGAAGGGGAAGAAAGGAGATCAAACCCATATTCTGTTGCCCTTCACCTTGAGGTAGCCGAGGGTCTGGAGGGTCTTGAGGAAGTCCTCTATCGCGTCCTCATCGTAGTAGATGTTCACCCTCTCCCGCTCGCCCTCGATCACTATCGGCTCCCTCTCGAGCAGGGCCTCGATGAGCTCGTTTTTCCGCCTGTGCTTCTCGGCCAGCTCGAGTATAACGTCCGCCAGAACGGAGCGGGCTATACCGTCGAAGGTCGCCTCAACAAGGCTCTCCTCGGTGGCGTACTTCTCAGCTATCTCCAGGGCGGCTTCAACGAGCTCTCTATCAACCTCCAGAACCTCGACGTAGTAGTTCTTTTCGAGGGTGTACTCGGTGACCATGCCCGGTTTGAAACGCTTCTCAAGTTCGTCCAGGTATTCCTCGACTTCCTCTATCGGAAAGCGGAGTTCCACTTCAAGGAACTCGAGGGAGGGTTTCTCAAGGAGGACGAGCTTTCCATCATCCTCCTCCACCGCGCCCGCACCGATGAGGGCCGTCACGAGTATCAGCTTGGCAAGGTCTGACTCGCTGAAAACCTCCTCCGCGGTCTTAGTCTCACCGGTTTCCCATCCGGCCATTAGCTCCTCGTACGCCTTCTTCATGTCCTCGAGGCTCTTTTCAATGGGGGTTATACCCTCCGCCCTCTCGAGAAGCTCCCCGTAGGTCCCCCTGATCACGAGGTAGTGCAATATCTCTGGAGAAACCTCTTCCTTCGTCCTGTTCATTATTCCCGCCCTGCTTAGCTCCCTTGACAGGGCGTTCATATCCTCCCTGCTGAGAACCTCAAGCTTCAATTCCCTCACCGTAGAGAGAAGGGCGGAGGATGTTATAACGTTAGCCCTTAAGGAGTTCCAGCAGCAGGGCCTTCAAAGGCCTGTTGGTGAGCTTTTCAACCGTCTCACTGACCTCATCCTCGAGCCCGGGTTTATAATTCGCGTAGAGGTAGAGGGCGTAGGCGTTGAGCTTGGGATCGCCCTCGGCCATCCTCTCGATGGCACTGGCTAAAAGGGGGTTGCCGAGGAGCTCGTCGGCTATGACCTTCATCCGCTCCCGGTCATCCCTCCCAACGGCCTCCCTGAGAGGACGATAAAACCTGTTGAGAAGGATTCTCGCGAGTTTTTCCCTCTCCTCGAGGTCTTCCATCGGAGTGGAGGGCATCTCCCCCCGGGCCAGGAGGAGGTAAATCCCGGGGACAACGAGGAGGACGAGGGCCATGAGGAGGTAAGGCGTTAGCGGAACGTTGAGGTGGTGGGGGAGACGGTTCTTCATAAAGATGAGCGCCAGCGTGCCTGTTATTATCCATGCTCCCATGAGGATGAGGTAGTGGACGGTGTAGTCCTTCCGCCGGATTGTCCTGTACTTGGTGGATGCTCCGATCCCTTCCAGATGGCGCATCCTCTCCTCCGCCATTGAGATCTCGGCTTCGAGGCGCTTAATACGCCTGTCTATCTCCGCTAGAACCCCGTCCTTACCCATTCGCCTCACCGCCCGCTTCCTGCGAGTATTGGATAACTCCCCTCATAAGACTTTCCGGAGTTTCCGGAGAGACGGATTCATCAACGAGGGGGAAGAGAATAGAAAGGGATTACCTGCCCTTTTCCTCGAGGAGCTTCCTTACATAGCGCGGCATCTGGAAGAGCGTCTCGTGCCTCTCCGGGTCGTAGTAGTAGAGATCGAGGTTCCTGGCGCGCTCCAAATCCACCCTCGTGAAGTCTATATCGCCCTTCACACCGACGAGGAAGCTCCAGGGCGATGCGTAGCCGATGACGGGGAAGCTGAAGTAGTAAACCCTGTCGAAGACCTTCTTCATGGCCCTGTAGGCATCGAGGAGCTCGTTGGTGAAGAGGTATACACTCCCCGCCTGGGTGATGTAGATTCCGGGATCGTTGAGCTTCTCGTAGGCGTCGCGGTAGAACTCCTCCGAAAACAGGAGCTTCGCCGGGCCAACGGGGTCGGTCGAGTCGACTATTATGGCATCGAACTTCTCCCCGCTCTCGCGCAGGTACTTCACACCGTCCCCGATTATGAGCTCCGCCCTTTTGCATTCCCCCTTTATCAGCTTGTCCAGCAGGTCTTTGGCGACGTCAAGGTAGAGGTATGAGGCTTCAACGACGCCGTCATCTATCTCCACCATCGTGGATTTCTCAACAGTCTCATGTCTGAGGACCTCTCGGAGGGTTCCGCCGTCACCGCCGCCTATGACCAGGACGCGCTTTGGATTTGGGTGGGCGAGAAGGGCCGGGTGAACGAGGACCTCGTGGTAGCTCTCCTCACCGACCTCGACGAGCTGGATCGTCCCATCGAGGGCGAGCAGCTTTCCGAATCCCTCCGTCTCGTAGATCTCGAGCCTCTGGTACTTGGTCTGGGTCTCGAACAGTCTCCGTTTTACCTTAAAGCCGACGCCGTAGCCCCTCGGATACCACTCGATGAAGGCCCTTTCCTCGTTGCTGTAACCCATGATAACCACCTTCCCAGGTTCTGTCTCACCGTTTTAAAGGTTGGCCGTCAGTAGGGGAACATGACCACTACCGCCAGCGCTGCAGCTGGTCTGTCCCTGACGGTTATGCTCGCGCTCGCGACCCTGAACTCCGCCAGCTTCCAGCCCCTCTGTCTGAATCCCTCTTCCACCATCTTTCTGACCATTTCCTCGGCCTCCTTCTTCGTGCAGTGTCCTGAGTATTCATAGATCAGGCCCCCCTCGTTGTTCTCCCTTATGCCGACTCCCAGGGCCGCGCTTATCGTTGTCCCCGGTTCATCGCTCTCGATGTGCGCGTAGACCGTGGGGAGAAGCATCCCTATAGGAACGTCATGAACTTCGTCCATCCACTCGATGTGGGCCGGGATGACGCTGCTCAGCCTGACGAGGTTAACGTTGCCTATTCCAAGCTTGAGGAGTGCGTTATCGAAAGCATTTAGGGGCGTTGACCCCTCGGCAGAGGCTGCCCCGATGAAGGCCTTTTTGGGTGTCGTCCAGCTCATATTCACCACCCGTCTCCTTTCAAACTATTCCCGGGTCAGCGGGAGGTTTATAAACGTTTCGCGGAAGAAATAGGGGTTTAGGGAACTTTTTTAGGAGGTGATTCCCCCATAGAGAGAAGCCGGCCTATCGTGGCCGCCATGAAGATGCCCGCTATCGATGTGAAGGCCGTCACGGAGTAGAGTCTGCCGTTGATTATACCGTAGCCATAACCTATGTCGGCAACGACGAGACCGAGAACCCCAAAGCTTACCAGTCCCGTTGCCTTTGCGAGGGAACTCCTGGGAGAGCCGTCCCAGGTCAGTATTGTTGTGAGGAGGAAGCGGATGGAGTATATGACCAGCATCAGGTAAACCACCCCCCATCCAACCTCCGCCCGGAAGTTCATGCCGCGCCACGCGAAGAATATGGGCGCGAAGATGCCGTAGGTGACGCCGCTGATTATGGTCTCGAGCCTCTCGTACTGCCTCGTTCCAACCAGGTCGCTGTGGAGGATCAGGCCGGCCAGGAAGCCACCAACGGTGAAGTGCATGCCCACCTCCTCGCTGAGGAAACCGAGGAGCGACGCGAAGATCATGAAGAGCCCGAAGACGGCCTCATCGCTCCTCAGCCTGCGGAGCCTTGTCATTAGCCAGACCTTGTGCTGGATACCTATGGCATAGTTGAGGTACAGGACGATGCCGACGAAGAGGGCCTGCTTCAGTATCGTGACGGTCAGGCCTAGGGGATCCGGACTGGTCTCTATACCCGCGAGAACGTAGACCACCACCAGTATGGCCACCTCGCTTATTATGGCATAGGACAGGGCAACGTGGAGGTAGTCCTCACCGAAGAACCTCTTCAGCCTGACTACTATGGGGGCGCTCGCGATGGCGAGTATCGAGGCAGCCAGAAAGTTGCCGGTGCCCACGGAGTAGGCCGTCAGGGGAAGTGTTATCAGAAACATCGTCACTATGGTGACAATATAGATGGGGAGGGCCTTTCTCCCGCCCATCCTGAGCTCCTCGGGGGTTATCTCAAGACCGGCGGAGATCATGAGGAAGAATATCCCAAACTCGGCCAGGAGGTTCATCTCCTCAGCCGGAACGTCCCTTAGGATGTAACCGAGCAGCAGTCCGGCGGTTATCTCACCCACGAGCCCGGGGTAGCCGATCCTCTCAAAAAGCTCAGCAAGGAACCTGCCCACGGCGATTATGATGAGCACGTAGCCGATTATCTGCACCGCCTCACCCCCGAAGGAGAACGATCCCCTTTGGATTCCCCCGATATAAGCCTTTCCATTTCGAGAAAGGTTTAAATGCCCAAAGCTGTTACACCGTCCGGTGGTGCTCATGATCGAAGTCGGAGAATACAGGGTCAAAGAGGGCCTCTACTATACGAAGGACCACGAGTGGGTTCAGGTTCTTGAGGACGGAACCGTTCTCGTTGGCATAAGCGACTACGCCCAGAAGGAGCTTGGCGATTTAGCGTACGTCGAGCTTCCGGAGGTTGGGAAGGAGGTTAGCAAGGGCGACGTCCTCTGCGAACTTGAGAGCGTTAAGGCCGTTTCCGAGGTCTACGCCCCCCTCAGCGGAGAGGTCGTTGAGGTCAACGAGGAGCTTGAGGATTCTCCAGAGTTGCTCAACGAGGACCCCTACGAGAACTGGATAGCCAGGCTCAAGCCGAGCAACCTCGACGAGGAGCTCAAGGAGCTTATGGATGCCGAGGCCTACGCCGAGTACCTCAAGAGCCTCTGATTCTTTCCATCCCTTCCGATAGACTTAAATCAACCTTTTCCAACCCCTTAGAGGAGGTGGTACCATGGAGGTTCTGAAGGAATGGGACGTTAAGGTTAAGCTGGTCAGGACCAAGAGGGGAGCGATCCTCCACATGATAGAGCTTGAGCCGGGGCACTTCTATCTTGAGCAGAACCCGCTGAAGGATTCCAAGTACGGCGTAGCCTACAGGAAGATAAAGGAGGTCTTTCCGGAGTTCTATATGTTCTGGGAGATAAAGAACAATCGCTACACGGGAAAACTGCTCGCGGGCGCGTTCCTCAAGAAGAGGGAGATAGATGACTTCATAACGCTCCTGGCCCAGAGTGAGGATTTCAAGAAGTTCGAGGAAGTATTTGAGGAGATAGAAGAGCTCGAGGAATGAGCTCGGATCTCTTTTCTCATCATTTGGTCATCAGATACCCTAGAGCTCGTCATCGCTCGTTTTAAGTTTTAGAAAGAGGTTAAAAGCCTAGCGGCTCGGCCAGTATGCCCCTCATCACGGTGCTGCGTGAAGCGCAGTTTCAGTCATCGTGAGGCTCGTCATTGTCTTCCCCCTCTTCCTGCTTCCCTTCATAAACTTCACTGAACTTCAGGGGTTTGGCCTTTCAACTGTCGGGGCCTTTTCTGGACTCGCAGAGAGTTTCCGCGAATCATTGGGGACGCGCGAAGGTTCCGGTCGGTATAGAATGACGTCAAAGCACTGGCTGGTTGTGAAACTTCGCTCGACGAGTTTACCAACATCGAGTCCAACGAGAAGAGGTCAGTCGCGTAGTTTCCAAAGCACTAGCT
>NZ_JALUYR010000044.1 GCF_027012695.1 Thermococcus sp. | reverse complement strand
CCAACGCCCGTTGGAAAACGGCAAACCGGAGTGCTCCATATCCTTTTTGGCCGAATAAAAGACGGTGAAACGGCCGTCTCCGTAATTTGCACTTTTCGTGATTTCAATAGCGGGTGTATCAAAAGTCCTCCGAGTTCACCCTACCTATCTCCCGGGAAAATCCCCCTTTACTCCAAAAAACCCGCGAGAAAGCCGGCTTTAACCCCGGCCCAAAAACCTTTCCACACTCCTTTTTTAGGTCGATAACTGCCTATCCTGCTTCTTCTTGGCTGTTACGGTTGTGCCAAGCTTTGGCTTACAAAAACGTGCATAGACTTACCCTGATGTAATGTAAAAATGCGAAAGCCGTTTTCCGGGCTGATTTTAAGATTTTCAGCGTTCAGGGGGAAAATCACCTCACCTATCCCGCCGGAGGTTTGCCCGGAGCTCTAAAAACACCCTCCTCCGGCTTCTCTTCCAATGTACACTTTTTGAAACCCGGGATTCTGGAGGCTTTTCCCGGGTTGAATGACTTTATTCGGCCTTCTTCACCGGAAAAACGCCAGCCCACCGGCGCAATAATCCAGAAAAGGAAAAGCCCGGAAAGAGGATGTGCGCTGTTGCCCACATCTGCCCAAAGGATAAAGGGCCAGAGAAAGGAAAGGTCTCAGGCGTTCTGTCCTGCCCTCTTCTTCGTGAGGTACTCATGGATGGACTTCGCCGCGCGTCTTCCGTCGCCCATCGCAAGAATAACCGTCGCCTCGCCCCTTATTGCGTCACCGCCTGCGAAAACTCCCGGGATGCTCGTCATGAGGTTCTCGTCAACGACCACCTTGCCGCGCCTGTCCACCTCAAGACCCGGAGTGTTGATGATGAGCCTGTTCGGGTGCTTGCCGATGGCTATTATAACGGTGTCCGCCTCAAGCGTGACGTATTCTCCCGTCCCGACTATCTTCCTCTTGCCCCTGGAGTCCCTCTCATCCAGGGCCCTCATCTTCTCGAACTTGATAGCTTTGACGTTGCCGTTCTCGTCGCCTATAAACTCAACCGGGTTGATGAAGTACTCGAACTTTATTCCCTCTTCCTTGGCGTGGTGAACCTCCTCCTCTCTCGCCGAGACGTCCTCGGGACCGCGGCGGTAGGCTATTGTAACCTCAGCCCCAAAGCGCCTCGCACTTCTGGCGGCGTCCATTCCGGTGTTGCCGGCGCCTATGACGATAACTTTCTTCCCCACCTTCACCGGCGTGTCGTACTCCGGGAACAGGTAGGCCTTCATGAGGTTGACCCTCGTAAGGAACTCGTTGGCCGTGTAGATGCCGTTGAGGTTTATGCCTGGTGCGCGGACGAGCCTTGGAGTTCCGGCTCCGGAGCCGATAAAGACGGCATCGTATTCCTCCAAAAGCTCTTCCATGGTGATGGTCTTCCCGACGATGTGGTCCGTCAGTATTCTCACGCCCAGCTTCCTCAGCTTCTCTATCTCCTTCTCCACGATCTCCTTCGGGAGCCTGAACTCGGGAATGCCATACATCAGAACTCCACCGGCGGCGTGAAGGGCCTCATAGATGGTAACATCGTAGCCGAGCTTCGCCAGCTCTCCAGCAGCGGTAAGTCCCGCCGGGCCGGCTCCAATGATGGCCACTCTCTGGCCCTTCTTCTCGATCCGGGGAATTATCTCGAAGAGGAGCTCCTCGTCTATACCGTGCTCTCTGGCATAATCGGCCACAAAGCGCTCGAGCTTGCCGATGTTGATCTTGTCACCGACCTTGCCCATCACACAGTTCATCTCACACTGGTCCTCCTGCGGGCAGACGCGGCCGGTAGTTGCTGGAAGCGAGTTGCAGGCCCATATAATGTTTAAGGCCTCCTTCACGGCCTTGTCGGGGTTATCGCGGTACTCAACGAGCTTGCTTATGAATCCGGGGATGTTGATGTGAACGGGACATCCCTTGATACAGGGCGCGTAGTCGTAGGGACACTGGAGGCAGCGCTCGGCCTCCTTGACGGCGAGCTCGAAGGTGTACCCGAGATCAACCTCCCTGAAATCATGAATCCTCTCCTCGGGGGGTCTCTCGATGGTGGGAACGCGCTCCTTTATGATCTTTCTCTTAACCGCCATCACTGGCCACCTCCACGAATGGCCTTCAGGTACTCCTCAAGGGCCTTCCTCTCCAGATCGGTGTAGAAACCAACCCTGTGGATCAGCTCGTCCCAATCAACCTTGTACGCATTAAACCCCGGCCCGTCAATGCAGGCGAACTTGACCTCACCGCCAACGGTGACGCGGCAGGAACCGCACATCCCAGTTCCGTCCACCATGATGGGGTGGAGGTCGGCCTCCATCGGTATGCCGTACTCCCTCACCACCTCAAAGACGGCCTTCTGTCCACCTGCAGGGCCGACTATAAAGACCAGATCCCAGTGCTCACTCTCGAGGAGTTCCCTGACCTTTGTAACGGCCCTCCTAACGAGCTCCTGGGCTATCTCCTGCATCCCCCAGCCAGGCTGGAGATCGTAGCCCTCAACGATGTGTCTCGAAACGGCCTTCTCAAAGTCCTCTTTGAGGATGACCATCGGGTTGGGGGTGACGTGGAGCGTGGTTACATCGTTTCCGAACTCCTGCCAGGCCTTCGCTATTGGAAAAACTTCGACCATTCCGGTTATGAGGCCTATCGCGAGTATCTTACCGAACTTCTTCATCGGGGCGGGGTTTCCAAGCGGACCGGCGACGTTGAGAAGTTCGTCTCCAGGTTTAAGTTCGTTGGCCATCCTCAGGGTGGTCTTGCCCCTGACGAACGTCACGAGGGTTATCCACCCCTCCTCCCTGTCCCAGGTGACCGGAGTCAGCGGGATCCTCTCACCGTTGGGGAATGCCCGCACTATAACGAACTGGCCGGGCTGAACCTTTTTGGCCACGTGAGGGGCGTGTATCTTATACCACACCTCGTTCATGGCGAGCTCCTTCTTGTCGAGTATCCTGTACCCCACAATGAACACCTCCGTACATGAGCCCAAATCTGGACATCTAAAGGTTCACATGATTGGGAACTTATAAAGCTGTTGTTAACCTCGGGTTGAAAATTCGGAAGCTTTCTCGAGGACCCGGGGAAAGGATTAAAAATCGTTCGCAAAAAAACCAGCGGGGGAGAGTGAAATGGGAACCATTTACCGGATCGCGGTTTTCCTCACGGCCCTGTCCCTGTTCTGGCCGGTGGTATATGGAAATGTAAGGGTATTCCAGGAACTCCCCGGAAACCCCGTTCTCCAGGCGGCCCTGGGAACACTGATATTCGGGGCGCTGGCGTACCTCACGTACGAGGGCGAGGAAGAAGCAGAGGAAAAAGAGTTCACAGCTTCCGGATGAAGGTCAAATAACCCGTATGCGCCAGCATCGTTGTTTTAGGCCTCATGCACTCCCTCTTGACCTCCTGTTCCCTTACCAGAACCTCCACAATCCTCGGTCTGTAGAAGTGCTCCCTGTAAGCTTGAAACGCCTGGAAGAAGCGGTGAACCTGGTTGGCGCATGGGGTGTACGCCACGAAGTATCCTCCGGGGCGCAGAACTTCCACCGCGTGAGGGAGAACGTTCTCCGGCTGCGGCAGGTCGAGGACTATGTGGTCGGCCCTCTCCTCGTCAATGCCATCGTAGATGTTCTTGAGCTTTATCGTGACCCTATCCGAGAAGCCCGCGAACTCGACGTTCTTCCGGGCTATCTCGGCGTGATCCTCCCTGACCTCGTAGCTGACCACCCTTCCGGTGGGACCGACGACGTTGGCCAGGAATATCGTGAGCGCGCCGCTTCCGGCCCCTGCCTCTATTACGGTATCGCCGGGTGAGATGCCGGCGTAGGCGATTATGATTCCAGCGTCCTTCGGGTGGACTATCTGTGGCCCGCGCCTCATTTTGGCTATTATGTCGTTGATGTCCGGCTTGATAGCTCTAAACTCCTCGCCCTTGTGGCTGGTTATCGAGGCTCCGTAGGGCTTCCCTATAAGCTCCCCCAACTTGAGTATGCCCAGGTCGGTGTGGAACTCCCTCTCCGAGGCCGTGACTAAGTAGCGCTTGCCCCTCCTGTCAACCAGGAGAACCCTGTCCCCCTCAGATATCAACTGTCCCACCCTCTTTCCTGAGCCTGATGCCCTCCGTCGAGAGGTGGATAACGAAGGGGGTTACCCCCTCGATGACCGAGAGGGCATGCCCGTCTAGAACCCCTGTGTTGACGAAGTGTATCCCGACCCAGTCCTCCATGGGTATCGTGCTGATGGCCGTTAGCAGGCTTTTCAGGGCCTCATCCCTTCCGAAGTGGATGTAATGGCCGAGGCCGAAGGTTACGAAATAGTCGGGCTTCATCGGGAGCCTGCTCATCCGGCTAACTATGGTGTGGTAGTTCCTGAGAAAGGCTCCTGGATCGTAGGAGGGGGTTATCTCCTCCACGATCTCGCCGTAGCTCGCCATACCCGGTCCGATCTTGAAGACCCTGATCCTGCCGAACAGGTCAACCGCGCGGGAGTACTCCTCGCCCGTAACCCTCCGGAGGTAGTTTCTGAAGAGTAGATCTCCAACACCGAAGAAATCCGCAACGACAACGTTCCCCCGCTCCAGGAGTGCGGGCATCAGGATTCCCCAGGCGAAGCCCTCCATCGGATAAACGGGATCGTACTCAAGGAGAACCCAGTCCCCCCTAATGACCTTCCCAAGGATGAGCTCCTCAACAATTGACTTCATCTCGAACTCCCCCACCGGAAGGGTTTTTAACGCACGTCTTTTAAACCTTCTCAGGTGGGACAATGAAGAGGTTCGTTGTGTGGCCCGGTGAGATAGACGCCAGGCTAAGCAGGAAGTACGGGAGGGCCGTTGGTAATGAATTCGCCGTCGATCGGCCGAGCATCGACGAGATAACGGACGCCGCCCTGTCCCTGGGCATGAAGGTCATCGAAAGGGACGGGAGGAAGCTGAACCCTCGGCTGGCGGGCCTCGACGAGGAGTACAGAACCAGGGGAATGCTCATAGTAGAGAGCGAGTACACGAAGGGAAAATCCCTCAGAATGATCGCTCAGAAGATCAGAGAACTCCGGAGAATCAGGTCCAAGGGCAGGAAGAAGCGCAAATCCAGGAAGAAAAAGAGGTGATCACTCCTCCTCATCCATCTCAACTACTATCGCGGTAGTGGTGTCGATAACGCCGTCGATGTTGTGTATGTCGTGGAGGATTCTTCTGGTGAGTTCGCCGAGGTCGTTGGCCTCTATGTGGACTATGGCATCGTAGGGGCCTGTGACGGCATCTGCTTTAGTAACACCCGGAATCTGCTTGAGCGCCTCTATAACGCTCTCAACTTTTCCAATCTCAACGGTCAACAAAACGTACGACCTAACCATTTTTCACCACCGGGGAAAGGCTTTACGTGAATACTTGCACTCCAACTCATTTAAGCTTTTCGTAGTTTTTTCGGTTCAGTTAACCATATAAAACCGCCCTCCCAATCCAAGCGGGATGTGAGGGGCATGAAGATCGAAGAGCTTCCGGTGGACGAGAGAATAAAGAGAGTCATACGCGAAAGGGGCATAGTGGAACTCTATCCCCCGCAGGCAGAAGCGTTGAAAAGCGGCGTTTTAGAGGGCAGAAACCTCGTTCTTGCGATTCCAACGGCGAGTGGAAAGACGTTGGTGAGTGAGATAGTTATGGTTAACAAGCTCCTCCGCGAGGGAGGCAAAGCCGTCTACCTCGTCCCCCTGAAGGCCCTCGCCGAGGAGAAGTACCGCGAGTTCAAGGAGTGGGAAAAACTCGGAATAAGGGTGGCCGCTACGACCGGCGACTACGATTCAACGGACGAGTGGCTTGGAAAGTACGACATCATAGTGGCCACCGCTGAGAAGTTCGACTCCCTGCTGAGGCATTCCCCGGGCTGGGTTAAGGACGTCAGGCTGATTGTAGCTGATGAAGTCCACCTCATAGGCTCCTACGACCGCGGTGCTACTCTGGAGATGATACTCAGCCACCTCCTCGGGAAGGCACAGATTTTAGCGTTGAGTGCTACCGTTGGAAACGCGGAGGAGCTGGCTGAGTGGCTCGATGCGGAGCTTGTGGCAAGCGACTGGCGCCCGGTTGAGCTTAGGAAAGGCGTCTTCCACCTCGGCCAGCTCTTCTGGGAGGACGGTAAAACCGACCGTTATCCGGAAAACTGGGAAAGTCTGGCAATTGACGCCGTGAAAAGGGGCAAACAGGCTTTGGTTTTTGTCAACACGAGGAGGAGCGCTGAAAAAGAGGCCGTTTCACTCTCATCAAAGATCTCCAAGCTGCTCACCAAGCCGGAGACGAGAAGGCTGGAGGAGCTAATCTCTCAAATAGAGGACAATCCGACAACGGAAAAGCTCAAGAAGGCTTTAAAGGGCGG
>NZ_JALUYR010000043.1 GCF_027012695.1 Thermococcus sp. | reverse complement strand
TAACTTTTGTTTTTAATACAAATATACATAAGAAGAAGTAAAGAACTACACTTGTTGCGCTCACCACCTTTTAAAAACTCCCCTAGAAGGGCTGAGCATAAAGCTGTTTTACCCAATGACCTACCCAACCCGCTCGATCAGGTTGATAAAGACGAGGAGAATTATCCCACATGATTCTAGCTAAGGGAGGGGGCTTCTTGAAGTTGGAGATACCCTCCAGCAAAAAAGGGAAAGGGACAAAAGAGATTAAAAGCTCCTAGAGGGAGTTTTGTGAATACATCGAAGAGTACAGGGACGTTTCTGGACGGTAGCATCACAGTCAATACTATAGTCGAGACTGGACTTACCAATTTACCGACAACTTCCCCCTTATATCCACAGAAGAAAGGAGAGAAAGATTAACAGTCAAGGATTCATAACCTCAGGAACAAGAGCACTACACTTCCGCTGAAGCTCGGCATTGGCCTTCAAAAACTCTTCACTGGGATAGTTACCGTTCTCCCGCCATTCCATGGCAAAGTTGTGAATCATTGTTAATCCCTCCCGGATTGCCGATACGTTTGCTACCCCGTTTAGATAGGCTATTCTAGAGGATTCCACCAACACGAGGCATCCCTCGGTTTTTGTCATGTTAACCACCGTTTCATTGTCAGGAAAGTCCTCTGGGAAGAGATACACCGCTGAACTTACAAGAGTGGATTCCAATCTCGAAAGATCGAGAGCCAACTCTACCATTGAAAGGTTAAAAACTTCCGGGGAGTTCTGCTCTAGCGAATCAAGTGCCTCTTGTGAATGGAATAGAATGTCGCTGAGAGTTAATGAGGTCATCTGACGAATGCAGAGTCTTTCGTAGTCCCTCTGCCCTTCTATGAATCGCTGAGAACCATATTCGCTCATTATATGATACAAAACTCCCCCCACAACAACTAACCCAAAGATTATAATGATGAGTTTATCCATCTCAGGCTTCATATGTACAGACCCCCCACTCTGAATACCAACAATAAATAAAAATGAATTAAGGAGCTCCAGTTTCCTGTACACTAACTATGCAATGCTCGAATTTCTAATTTGGTATTTATAAGACCCACGACTCTAAGGGTCTGAGTTCCTGTTACTTGGTAGTACACTGGAACCTTGAAAAATGCACCGATTGTCCCATAGCCGTTTCCTGAAACGTGATCAATACGCACATACGCTTTTGTCCAGTGGCCAGGTCTACCCAGGGCGATATTACGGTAGGCAACACGTATTGAGTTCACTGGATCTGGAAAGTCATCAAAATCCTCGCCCGGCTCAATATCCACGAAAAAACGTAGGAGGTTAATGGGATTAATCATATCGATTAGCAGACCCCAACCCAAGCTTATTTCGTCGAGGGGTGCTGCTTCTCCCGAATACGTGAACTCAGTATAGATAATGCGATCATCGGGAGAGTGTGGTACCCATAGACCAATCTCTATCGGATTAGTTCTAGAATCGCTTCTATCTCCCAAAAACAGGGGAGTATTTTTGCTAATTCTCTCCCCATTTGAGATCTCTCCTTCGTCCTCAACAATGACTCTAATAAGATAATCTCCATAGTCATTAATGGAAGTTGGCCCATACATTTTTAACGCAACTTTAATGTAATAAGTGGTCCTCCACCTCCACCATCCAACGGAATATCGTTTTTCAACAATCTTCACAACGTCTCTTGAGTGTGTAGCCATTGGCAGTATCCTTCCCACTTCCGATTTCGGCATCACACTCGGTCTAACCTGAATAGCAGATAGAGTGATGGTCTTGACTTCTGGCTCCAGGGCCATCCAGAGCCACTCCTTTTCAGAAATTCCAGCGGAAGGAATATCCATAGAGGATAGCGTTTCCACTAGGGCCTTATTAAATCCTTTCAAGGCCATTATACCCCCGTGCCTATCCCTTGCAAAGATCCAAACGGTACCGTTTTTATACACAACTGCTTCAAGGCTAAGCACATTTCCAAAAGAGCTTGGATTAAATACAAACGCATATCCATCAAACTGAGTGGATTTAAATATTGAGAAATCCCAATCAACCGATACCCTGTCATTTTCAACTACAATAGTTCCCGTAACTCTGTGTTTTAAAATATCAAAAGCAAGATTTCCGGTAACATTAAAGAAAACTCTTTCGGACGTATCCTGTTGAGGATTTGGATCATAGACTCCTCTAACACTGATAAACTTCATAGAGTTCCGATAAAAAACTGTTGCCCCTGCATTACCACCAGTAGTTCCTAAAACAAGCAGTCCCACCAAGATCCCTGCGAGGTATTTCCATTTCACCTCGTTCATCTCCAACCTAGTTTTGCAGTAATAAACAGGACTGCTTATTTTATAAACGTTTCTGTTTTTTAGTAATTACTCTCCCATGCATTGTCCAATAATTTTGGTACACATAAAAAAGTAAAGAACTACACTTGTTGCGCTCACCACCTTTTAAAAACTCCCCTAGAAGGGCTGAGCATAAAGCTGTTTTACCCAATGACCTACCCAACCCGCTCGATCAGGTTGATAAAGACGAGGAGAATGTACTCTTCGCGGTGAATCGCGTTGGACTGGTGCTTATCCCCTAAGATTTCAGCTGGGAGAGGGCCCCCCTTGAGGTCGGCGATAAGGTTTTCAGGGCGTGGACCCACAGACACGACTGCAACAGCTTTTTCATAGCAAAATTGGGGAAGAGCTAAACCAGCGGTTTCCTCCTCACCGGGCCCCTTGGATACTCCTCCTCAAAGATCTCAGCCGTGAAGCGGTAGACCCTTGTATCCGGGTCAAGCCAGCAGTCGGGTGGAAGGCCTGCCTTCCAGCAGGTCTGCGATAAAAACTCCTCCTCGTCCCAGCCCCACTCGATGGGCACCTGGGGGAGCAGTAAACCGGTGTAAATGCCCTTCTCAACTATCAGACCGTCCCTTCCGACCTTTATCTTCTTCGGCCTCTCCTCCGGCGGACCCTCTATGAGCTCGGGAGGAGTCAAAACGCTGACCTCCACGGTAAGGTCATCCAGTTCCTCCGGCCTAACCGGTGGAAAGCGGGGATCCTCAACGGCAGCATGAATGGCAGCCTTGATGGTCGCCTCGACGAGAGGATAGATCGGTAGCGGAAAGCCTATGCATCCCCGAAGTGCCATCTGAGGGGGAACGTTGTACCTGTTGAGTGTAACGAAGACTCCCATCTTCTCCCAGAGCTCCGGTGGAGTGTTCTCGGGGGGTTCTATAACCCTTCCGTGCCTCACGTACTCCTCTATGGCCTTCCTCGCGAGTCTGACGAGGAACTCACCCCACTCGTCCTTTATCCTGTACATCCTCACCACCCGTTAAAATTACCTCATGTTAGTTTATTAATCTATCGCAACCCTTAAATTACTGCCGATAGAGATTAAAGCGGGTGTCGAAGGTGGTCATCGTCGAGTTCGTTATCGTTCCGCTCGGCGAGAGGAGCCTGAGCCGTTACGTTGCCGGAGTAATAAAGCTTTTAGAGGAGAAGGGCGTTAAGTATCAGCTGACGCCAATGGCAACCATAATCGAGGTCCCGACGGTTAGGGAGGCCTTCGAGATAATTGAGGAGGCCCACGAGCTTATGTTCAGGCTCGGCGCTGAAAGGGTCTCAACAACCGTTAGAATCGACGACAGACGCGACAGGGAGCGGAAGATGGAGGACAAGGTGGAATCCGTGATGGAGAAAGTGAGGGGTGGTTGAGATCAGGGCCCTCGTTCTGGCGATAGACAGGGACGATGACTTTGGCCAGAAGGCCGGCGTCGAGGGGCCGGTGATCGGGAGAGACGCCTGTGTGGACGCGGCCTTAAAGCTCAGCTTGGCAGATCCTGAGGACAGCGATGCGAACGTCGTCTATGCAGCAGTTAAGCTCTACGACGAGCTAAAGAAGAGCGGGGAGTTCAAAGAGGTTGAGGTCGCACTGATAACCGGCCACCCGAAGGTTGGTGTTAAGAGCGACATGGAGCTGGCGAGACAGCTCGAGCTGGTTCTCGAGAGGTTCCCGGCTGATGGGGTCATAACCGTCACCGATGGAGCGGAAGACGAGCAGATATTCCCGATAATCACCTCGAAGGTGCCGATAATAAGCTCCCACCGCGTCGTCGTCAAGCAGAGCGAGGGTATAGAGACGACCTACTACATCATCTACCGCTACATGAAGGAGATACTGAGCGATCCCGAGGTTGCCAAGGTAGTCCTCGGGATCCCTGGAATGATACTGCTCCTCTACGGCATAGCGAGACTGATAGGCGTCTGGTATCCGGAGAGCGTCAAGATAATCTCAGCCACGATAACCGGGACGATACTGCTCTTCATAGGAGGCTATTTCTTCACAAAGGGCTTCCGGCTCAACGTGAGGGAAACCCTCTCGAGGCAGTTCATATTCGTGATCTCAGTTATAGCTGGCTCCCTGATAATCATCGGGGGAGCCATAAACGCCTACTTCCGCCTTGAGGAGTACTCCCTGGAGCTGATCGGCAGCTATCCCGGGACGCCGCTCCTCGCGACTCTAATCTACATAAACGCCATTAATTCCTCGCTGATAATAGGTATCTCGGTGATGATAACCGGTAAGGTCATCCAGTCCTACCTGCGGAGGGACTACCACATCTGGTACCAGGTCTCGGCCCTCCTTATGATGCCGGCAATGTGGGTAACGATAGACCTGACGACGAGGTACGCGATGGCTATACTCACCCTGTCGGACATTGAGGTCTTTACGAAACTCCTACTGGCCCTGGTTGACGTGGGAATGGCCGTGGTCGTCGGCGCGTACCTGAGGGGAAAAGTTAGGGGATGGGAGAGAGTTGAAGCTGGAGCAAGCGCTTGAGGAGTACGAAAGGAAGAGGACAAAGGCCCGGAAAGAGACCGAGAAAATCAGGGAACGGTACAACAAAAGGTTGAGAAAGAGGGTGGCGGAGATCCTGAAGAGGATAGACAGACTGGAGAACAGGAATATTCCGAAGAACGTTGATGACAGCATAAGGAAGATAGTAACTGCGGAGCGCAGGAACTATGTCAGATCACTCAGAAACGCCCTCAGCGGCGTAGAGGATATGGAGAGCCTCGGAAAGCGCCTTCCAGATCTCGCAAAGCTCCACGTGGGGCACGGAAAGTACCTCCTGATAATTTTTGAGAAGGACGTTTACGCGATAAACCGCCTCCTGAAGGAGCTCAACGAGGAGTACATCGAGTACTACAACGAGCTGGCCCGGAGAAACGTGGAGGATCTTGAAGTGGACTGGGTCCTGATGGAGATCAGAAGGGCAGAGAGAACCATAGAGGGTATCGAGCGAGAACTCCACGAACTCCGCGAAAAACTTGGAGGTGTGGAAGACGAGATCAGGGAACTTCACTCCAGAGAAGGCCTCGACGACGTGGAAAAAACCATCCAGACCCTGCGCTCCAGAATAAGAAGTGAGGAGCTTGAAATACGCTCAAAAGCATCGAAACTCCAGAAACCTGTGAAGAGGATGCGCCTCGGCGAGCCGACGGCGGAAGAGCTCATACGGGACACCTCGGTAGCGCTCAGAAAACCGGGAGAGTTCATCGAGTTTGTGAAGAGAATAGAACCCCAGCTGGACCCGAGGCAGAGGAAAGCGGCAAAATGGCTCATGGAAAACCTAGGCGAGAAAACTCGCGTTCTGGACTCCCTGCGGAAGGAACTCGAGAAACTGGAGGCCAGACGGGAGGAGATACTCTCCAGGGGGCGTGAGCTCGAGGGCCGGCACGAGCAGCTAAGGAGACTTATCGAAGAGAGAGAAGCTGAACTTAGGAAACTGAAACACAGGCTGAAGCACCTGGAAGGAGAGCTCGAGGAGAAGATCGGGAAACTGGAGGAGTACCTCGGGACCACGGTGGAGCGGTAGGCTTATAAATTAGGCTCCCCTAATTTCCTGGGTGATGGGGATGTTCAGGGTGGACAGGTTACGCTTCGGAACCGCTGGGATTCCCCTCTCAGCTCCAAAGCGCTCAACCATTGACGGGATAATCCACGTGAGGAAGCTTGGACTCGACGCGATGGAGCTGGAGTTCGTACGCGGTGTGAACCTCAAGCCTGAACTCGCGAAGAAGATCAAGTACGTTGCCAGAAAACACGACGTTCTTCTCACGGCCCACGCACCCTACTACATCAACCTCAACGCGAACGAAAGGGCAAAGGTTGAGGCCAGCAAAAGGAGGATAATCCAGAGCGCCGAGAGGCTCTACCAGGCGGGTGGTTGGAGCGTCGTTTTTCACGCGGGATACTACCTCAAGCAGCCCCCAGAAAGTGTTTATCGGAGAATCAAAGATGCCCTGAGGGAAATCCAGCGCGAGCTGATGGACAGGGGAGTAAGGGTATGGCTACGGCCGGAGCTTACGGGGAAACCTACCCAGTTCGGTGATTTAAAGGAAATCGTAAAATTGAGCGAGGAGCTCGAGATGGTTCTCCCAACGATAGACTTCGCACACGCACACGCGAGGAACAAAGGCGAGTGTAACTCCGCCGAGGAATGGCGCGAGATGCTCTCCTTCATAGAGGACAGGCTCGGCAGGGAAGCCCTCGACAACATGCACATCCACATGAGCGGCATAGAGTACACCGAGAAGGGCGAGAGGAGGCATCTGCCCCTCCAGGAGAGCGACATGAAGTGGGAGGATTTACTCCGCGTTCTTAAGGAGTTCAGGGTTAAGGGGGTCGTCATAAGCGAGAGCCCCAACATAGAGGAGGACGCGCTCCTGATGAAGAGGAAGTACGAGGAGATAGGGGCATAATCAGTCCCTCTCCACCATTCCATGCTTTTCCAGGATTTCGATAACTCTCTCAACCGGCAGGGCGTACCTCACGTGCCCGTTCCCCTCAACCGTTTCTGCCTGGAGAAGTGCGTTGATTATCGCCTCTTCCGTCGCCTCCGCCGTTGCCCTGAAGAGCCTGCTGAGGGAGTTGTCGGGTAAGGAGCTAATCATCTCCGGCTCTTTCCCCAAAGGAACAGTCTGAGCCGTTGAGAAAGCTAAAACAACATCACCGCTCCCGTGGTAGGCATAGCCTCCGGTTCTCGCGAGGCCAACGATTGCCCTCTTCGCGAGCCTTCCCAACTGCCTCGCGGTAAGGGGAGCATCAGTCGCTACAACCATCGAGATGCTGCCCTTCCCTGAGGTACCCCTGCCCGGGTAGTCCTTCAGATAGAGGCCAACCGGAACGCCGGCTATGGTCAAATCTTCCCTCCTCCCGAAGTTCGCCAGGACGAGCGAGGCAACGGTGTACTCCTCTCCACCTATCTCAACGACCCTCGACGACGAACCAATCCCACCCTTGAACTCGAAGGCGCTCATCCCGGTTCCAGCTCCAACGGAACCCTCCTCGAAGTCGAGTTTGGCATTTTTGAGTGCCTCGAAGTAGTGCCCCTCCCGGACGGCCATCCTTCTGATGTCGTTAAGGTAGGAGTCGTTGCACTCCATAACCGCTGGAGAGACGCTCCTTAAATCCGGGTTCAGCCCGATCATGTGCTTTACCATAGCGTTCGCGATCGTGTAAACGCTCAGCGTGTTGGTTAAAGCTATCGGTGACTCGATGTAGCCGAGTTCATCGACCTGGACGAAGCCTATCGGCTTTGAGAAGCCGTTCATGACGAAGGTGGCTGAGAAAAGCCTCTCTCTGTAGGGGTTCTTCACCGGAGGGAGCAGAAGGGTAACACCCGTCCTGATGTCATTACCTTCTATCAGCGTCGCATGGCCGACCTTAACGCCTAAATCCGCAATCGAGTTCCTCTCTCCATGCTCGTGGAGGCCGATTCTTATTCCCAGCTCCGGGGCCTTCATGGCATCACCGGCCCGGTTTCGAAGCAGAGGTTTAACAACTTTGCCCAATCAACGCTTATAAAGGCCTAAAAGCGAGTTTTACCCATGAAGTTAGGGAGGGGTTACCTGATCCTTACAGTTCCCCTGGCGTTTCTGGTTATCTTCTTCTACGTTCCGCTGGTAAGTATCATAAAAACCGGGCTGTGGGAGGACGGCTTCACGCTGAGGTACATCGCCTCCGTCATTCAAAACGACTACCACCGCCGCGTTATACTCTTCACCATCGCCCAGGCCCTCGGATCAACCCTCCTCACCGTGGCCCTCGGCCTTCCCGGGGCTTATCTGTTCGCGAAGTACGACTTTCCGGGAAAAAGAGTAATAAGGGCGGTTCTGACCGTTCCCTTCGTGATGCCCAGCGTGATGGTGGCCCTGGGCTACATCCTGCTCTTCGGAAAGAGCGGTATCGTGACCGACCTAATAGGTCGAGACCCCGGGATACTCTACTCCTGGAAGGGCATCCTCCTGGCCCATGCGTTCTACAACTTCCCCATCGTCATAAGGATGGTCTCTTCGCTCTGGCAGAGGGTTAATCCACACTACGAGGAGGCCGCGCTTAGTCTGGGTGCCCGCGGGTTCAGTCTCTTCTGGAGGGTCACGCTACCCCTGATCTCACCCGCGATATTCGCTTCCGCGATGCTCACCTTCGTCTTCTCCTTCCTGAGCTTCTCAATACCGCTCATCATCGGGGGCTACCGCTACGCCACCATAGAGGTTGACATCTTCACCGCGATAATGACGCTCCTCGACTTCAAGACCGGCTCGGCACTGGCGATAATCCAGATACTTCTAAGTATGGCCTTCATGTACGCCTACCTCCGCTCTCTGGATGCCTATGCCAGACGGGAGGAGCAGAGGGTCTTCAGAAAACCAATCCCATTCAGGAGGGGCGACTGGCTGAGCCTCCGGGGGCTGGCCACGGCTCTATACTCCCTCATCGTTTTCATCTTCATAGTTTCTCCGCTTCTGGCCGTTATCTACGATTCCCTGCGCTTCAACGGTCACTGGAGCCTCGAGTGGTACAGGCGGATATTTTCAACCGAGTACAACCCCATGTTCGGCCTAACCACCCTCGACGCAATCCGGAACTCTCTCCTTTTCGGTCTGGCTACCGTGGTTCTCTCGATAACAGTGGCCCTGCCCATTGCCTACGCCCTCCACCGCTGGGACTTCCGGGGGAAGAGGCTCTTTGATATCCTTGCGATGCTTCCCCTGGCGAGCTCCCCCATAACACTCGGCCTCGGGTACATTAAAACCTTCCACGGCACGCCACTCTACTACACCGCGTGGATAATCGTGGCGGCGCACACGGTCATAGCCTATCCCTTCGTTCTCCGGGCGGTGTCAACGGGTCTCAAAAAGATAAAACCGAACATCTTCGAGGCGGCTCTAAGCCTTGGAGCCAGGGAATGGAAGGCCTTCCTGAGAGTGGAGCTTCCGCTGGTCCTGGGCAGCCTGGTGGTCGGCGCAATCTTCGCCTTCGCGATGAGCATAGCCGAACTCGGGGCCACCTACATGCTTGCGAAACCGGAGTACACGACGATGAGCGTCGCCATATACAAGTTCCTGGGGGCGAGACAGTTCGGGAGTGCTTCAGCTCTCTCGGTTCTTCTGATGGCGGTCTCCACGGCGGGTTTTCTCATCATAGAGCGCATCGGTGAGGAAGTATGGTGACCGTTACGCTTAGAAACATTGTCAAAGCCCGGAACGGATTCAGACTGAAGATAGACGAGTTAATCGTTGAGAACGGGGAGTTTCTCACTCTCCTCGGGCCGAGCGGCTGCGGGAAGACGACGACACTGAGGATGATAGCCGGCTTTGAAAGGCCCGACAGGGGAGAGATACTCTTCGACGGAAGACCGGTGAACGATTTACCCCCCTACGAGAGGAACATCGGCATAGTCTTCCAGGACTACGCGCTCTTTCCGCACATGACCGTCTTCAAGAACGTGGCCTTCGGCCTTGAGATGAAGGGACTCCCAAAGTCGGAGATAGAGAGGAAAGTGCGTTGGGCGCTGGAGATAGTCGGCCTGACGGGCCTTGAAAACCGCTACCCGGAACAGCTCAGCGGCGGCCAGCAGCAGCGCGTTGCCCTCGCAAGGGCTTTGGTGGTTGAACCGGAGGTTCTCCTCCTCGACGAGCCGCTCAGCAACCTCGACGCCAAGATAAGGGAAAGGCTGAGGGGCGAGATAAGGAGGATCCAGCGCGAGCTGGGGATAACGACGATATACGTCACCCACGACCAGGAGGAGGCGATGGCGATAAGCGACAGGATAGCGGTCATGAACGTTGGAAGGGTGGAGCAGGTCGGAAAACCGCTGGAGCTTTACTACCGGCCAGAGACCGAGTTCGTGGCAAGGTTTCTTGGTTTGAGCAACATACTGGAGCTGGAAGCGGAGAACGGGAGAGCCTGCCTTAACGAGCTCTGCTTTGACGTCGGCCGCTCGGGGAGGGTGAGAATATTCTTCCGCCCGGAGAGCGTCTACATAATGAAAGGGGACACAGCGGAGGTTCTTGACTACGAGCTCCTTCCCGGAAGGATAAGGCTGAAGCTTGGGATTGGGGACAGAGTGATCCTCGCGGAGCGCTTCCTCGACGAGCTGCCCTTCAGCGTGGAAGAAATGCCCGAGCGAGTAGACGTTAGGGTGAGAAGTTTCTCCGTTCTTGGGCAATAAACCGAAAGCGTTTCTTCTTTCTTTGTTTCTCCCTGATTTTCTGAGTTCTCCGTGGATAGTGCCGCTGCCTTTTTTGACATTTTTTAGTCAAAAAAACACTTAAAAAGCCCCAAAATCATCAAAAACCTGTCAACTCATGGGGTGAAGCTCATGGGCTGGTTCGAGAACTACTTCGGGTTTGAGGAGCATGGGACGGATCTGAAAACCGAGATCCTAGCCGGTGTCACCACCTTTATGACGATGGCATACATACTCTTCGTCAACCCTGCGATACTCAGCGATGCCATGGGCAGGGAGGCCTTCAACTCGCTGGTCGCGGTTACTGCCCTCGCGGCAGGCTTCGCGACCCTTCTGATGGGCCTCTACGCCAAGAAGCCCTTCGCTTTAGCTCCGGGAATGGGCCTCAACGCCTACTTCGCCTACAGCGTCGTCCTCGGAATGGGCTACGACTGGAGAATAGCCCTCGCCGCTGTCTTCGTCGAGGGCCTTATATTCATAGCCCTCAGCGTCACCAGGGTCAGGAGCGCGATAATCCACGCCATCCCGCTCAGCCAGAAGTACGCCGTCGGAGCCGGAATCGGGCTCTTTCTCGTCTTCATAGGCCTCAACGACGTCGGTCTCCTCAAGGCTTTCATCAGCGACTCGGGCGTTCTCCAGTTCACCGGACTGAACACGGGGGCATTGGCAAGTAAGGAGACGCTGCTCTTCCTCTTCGGCCTCTTCCTCGCGGCGGTACTTATCTCGCTCCGCATCAAGGGAGCTTTGCTGATCTCAATAATAACCACCAGTCTCCTCGGATGGCTGACCGGGGCCGCACCGTGGCCCGATCACCTGTTCTCAACGCCTGACATAAGCTATACTTTCATGAAGATGGATCTCAAAGGACTCCTCAACGTTGGGGCGATAGGAGTGGTCTTCGCCTTCTTCATGGTTGACTTCTTCGACACCCTCGGAACAGTTACCGGCCTCAGCGCCAAGGCCGGCTTCCTCACCAAGGACGGCAAGGTTCCGGACGCGGAGAAGGTTCTCCTGACCGATGCGATAGGAACCACCGTAGGTGCCGTTCTGGGAACCTCAACGGTAACCACCTACATCGAGAGCGCCGCTGGAATAGAGGAGGGCGGAAGAACCGGAATGACTGCCATTGTCACCGGGCTGCTCTTCCTCGGAATAGGCCTTTTCATAGCGCCCCTCGCCGGTGCAATACCTGCCTTCGCGACGGCGTCAGCGCTGGTCATAGTGGGTTACTACATGCTCAGCGCGGTTAAGGGCATAGACTTCACCGATCACACCGAGGCCCTTCCGGCCTTTTTGGTGCTCATCACGATCCCCTTCACCTACTCGATAGCTGAGGGCATCGGAGCGGGTTTCGTGAGCTACACCCTGCTGAAGCTCTTCAGCGGCCGCTGGCGGGAGGTTCATCCCCTGATGTACGTCCTGGCGGCGGTGTTCCTGGTTTACTTCGCCTATCTTGGAGGGGTTCTCTGACAATTTTTTGGAGGGCCTCACTCCTTCCCCTTCTCCTCAAGCTTTCCCTTAAGAAACTGCTTGAGGACGTAGGGGCACTCCTCCTGTATGAACTGTGCGAACTCCCTTATCCGCTCAACCGTTATCTTACTAACGTAGTGCTCGAACTGACAGGCATCATGCTCCGCTATCTCCGGCGGTATACCGAGGATGTCGGTGAAGAACCTCGTGAGAAGAAGGTGCTTTGAGTAAGTCTCCTCTGCAATCCGCTTCCCTTCCTCCGTCAGGAGAATCCTGTCGTACTTCTCATACTCAACGAGTCCCTTCTCGGCGAGCTTCTTGAGGGCATCCACAACGCTCGGGGGCTTCACCTTCATCATTTTAGCGATGTCCTTAACGCGGATGACGCCCTTGTTCTTGTGCAGGATGTACATCGCCTCCAGGTACTCCTCTTCCCTCTTGCTTATCTCCAAAGGCCTCACCTGATTAGGCTACCCAAAAAATGTTTAAGTAATTTTCGCAACAGGAGAATCCCCGCAGAGTCTCCGGGGCAAAGCTTATAAGACCACCAAACCGTTATCCCATCGGGCATGGGCCGGTAGCTCAGCCTGGTTAGAGCGCGGGGCTTTTAACCCCGTGGCCGCGGGTTCGAATCCCGCCCGGCCCGCCATCAGCCCTTGTAACGCAAGCGCTGGCGGAAAAGTAAAAGTAAGTGCCTCTTCTATAATGTTCAAACTTTTCAAAGGGTTTTTTACTCACTCTTGCCCTTTTGGTGAGTGTTTCACTCTAGAGAAACGTCCGAAGGGCGCTGATTGGAGTTGAAACTATCAGTAGAGGATTATTTTCGGGATTAAACCCCCTCTTAAAGTTGCCTTTAGTTAGTGCACAACTAATATGTGTCCATTTTAAGTGGCAAGGGTCATTTTTGGTCAAGCTTTCCCAAAGCTTGTTCGCCTGCGCGAAGTTTGATCAAGATTTGCATGATCTTTTTTGGAGATTCTCAGTTTTAAAGGGGTTTGCCCTTCCACTTGCTGGTTCTGCAGTGTTTCACTGTGAGTACAAAGACCTTCGGGCGCCATTCCAGTCCCAAAGCCAGTTTGAGGGTTAAATCCACTGAAAGTAAACGCATAAAAAGCACGCACCAACGCTAACAAGTCTTTAAAAACGGTCAATGATATTCCATCGGTGCTTTCGTTAGAAGTGGCTGAATGGTGGGGCCGCCGAGATTTGAACTCGGGTCCCCGGCTCCCGAAGCCGGAAGGATAGGCCAAGCTACCCCACGGCCCCACTCCCGGCTTAAGGGAATTCGCAGGACTTATAAAGTTTACGGATTACCCTCGCGGGAGGGAGAATCTTGAAGGTCTCGGTGATAGTGCCAACGTACAACGAGAGGGACAACCTTGAGGAGCTGTTGGAGAGAATAAGCCGTGCCATGAGGGATTACGATTATGAGATAATCGTTGTTGATGACGATTCCCCAGACAGGACGTGGGAGTTCGCCCAGAAGCTCTCCGAAAAATACCCCCTGAGGGTCATCAGGCGAACGGATGAGAAGGGCCTCTCCTCCGCGGTCATAAGGGGATTTAAAGAGGCATCGGGTGATGTGTTCGTTGTGATGGACGCCGACTTACAGCATCCGCCGGAGAAAATACCGGAGCTTGTGAAGGCAATCGAAGAGGGAGCCGATATCGCGATAGCAAGTCGCTACGTTCCCGGTGGAGCCGTCAAGAACTGGTACTGGTACAGAAAACTCATCTCCAGGGGGGCTATAATGCTCGGCCGCCTCGCCCTGCCGAAGATCAGGGACGTTAAGGATCCGGTCAGCGGATTCTTCGCCCTGAGACGGGAGGTCGTTGAGGGAATCGAGCTTAACCCAATAGGCTTCAAGATACTCATGGAGATACTCATCAAGGGGCGCTATAATAAAGTCGTCGAGGTGCCCTTCACATTCGGTCTGAGGAAGGCCGGCGAGAGCAAGCTGACCGGCAAGACGATGATAAAGTACCTCAAGCACGTTTACAGGCTCATGCGCTGGGAAGGCGAGCTGGACAGACTAATCAAGTTCACCTTAGTTGGCCTCTCCGGAGTCCTCGTCAACGAGGGCTTCCTCTGGGCCTTCGTCAACCTCCTGGGCTGGAACAGGATACTCGCCAACATCCCGGCAACGGAGCTGGCGATACTCAACAACTTCCTGTGGAACGACCTCTGGACGTTTAAAGACCTTCGCAGGAATCCCCTCTGGAAGCGTCTCCTAACGTTCCACGCCGCGGCCCTCAGTGGAGCGCTCGTCCAGTGGATCGTCTACGCGGGGCTGGTCTACCTGGGAATCCACTATCTCATCGCCAACCTCATTGGCATAGTGGTCTCTTTCATCGTCCGCTTCCTCGTCAACAGGCACGTTACATGGGGGTAGCGGTTGGCTTAAATACTCCTCCCCCAATTTTCCCCGGTGAAACAATGAGGCGCTTTCTCAAAGAGGCTGGAGTTTTTGACCCGGAAGGGGTTCTGCACGGAATAGCGAGGATAAGCCGGTTCCACAGGATACAGGGTTCGGAGGAACTCGTTAAAGCCGTCCGCATTCTCGAGAACGAACTCAAACGCTACGGTCTGGATCCGAAGCTTTACGAGGAGACCTACGACGGAAGGACGAGTTATCTCACCCTGAAAACTCCTATAGCGTGGGATCTGGTGCGCGGGGAGGTTGAAGTTCTCGGAGAGCGGCTCACTACATCCTTGAGTCCCCTCGTGGTAATGGCCCACTCGCCGGGAGGAGAGACAGAGGGGGAGATAGCGCACGTAGCTAGAGAGGACGACTGGGAGAACGTCGAGGGGAAAGTAGTCCTCGTCGGAAGGGACTGGCGGGATGCCTACAGGAGGGCGAACGAGAGGGGTGCGGTGGGATTCATAGCCTACAGGGAAGGAACCGGGAACGCGGTACCATACATAGGGCTGTTCCTGACGCGGGAGGACCTCGAGTGGGCCCGGATTCCGGCGGTGGCTGTTCCGGAGAACCTCGCGAAGAGGATAATCGGAAGGCTGAACTCCGGGGAGAAGGTGAAGGCAAGAATGGAGGTCGAGACCCTGATAAAGGAGCACCAGGTTCTCCCGATTCTGTACGCCGAGGTGGGGAAGGCACCTTTCATCCTCTTCACCGCTCACATCTGTCATCCAAAACCCGGGGCCAACGACAACGCCTCCGGGAGCGCGATGCTGATGGAGCTCGCCAGAATACTGAATCGCATCTACGATAACTCCTTCCGCTTCGGCTTCGCCTTCCTCTGGATTCCTGAATACTACGGGACGCAGGCTTTCATCGAGAGGTACGCGGAGCTGGAAAAGTACTACACTGTGATAAACCTCGATATGGTTGCCGGAAGCCCCGACAGGGCCGGCTCAACTGTTATGCTCGTGAGAACGCCACTCTCGAGGTTCTCTATCGTCTCTGGTCTTCTTGAGTATTTCCTCGAACTGGCGAACGAGGGAGGGGAGAGCTTCTCAGGCAGTCCGCTTCCGAGGCTCAGGCTCAGGAGCTTTCCCTACGAGATGGGCAGCGACCATGACGTCTTCAATTTCTTCGGAGTTCCGGCAACGATGCCGATAACTTGGCCGGACCGCTTCTACCACTCGAGCGAGGACACCATCGAGAAGTTGAGCAGGGAAAGCATAGAGGTCATTGGAAAAGCGGTCCTCGCTACAGCTATTGCTCTCGCGAAAGCGGAGAAGGAAGAGCTCCAGCGCTTCGCCAGGGGCTACGCGATGAAGTACCTGGGTGAGCTCTCAATGAAGAGAAAGACGGAAGAGGCCGAGAGGCTGGTGATGAGGGGCCTCGCGAGGGACTCGCGCTTCCTGGGAATTGAGCTCGGACACCGGTTCAAGGAAAAGCCCTGGCTCGTCTGGAAGATCCGTGGGATCCTGTCGGAGAGGTTTCTGCGTGAGAGGAACGAAAAACTCGGAGAAGAGTTCGCAAAGCTGATGGGGAGGGGGATGACCCGGGTCCACCTCCACGAGCTGTTGATGCTTGGCGAGATCCTGCCGAAGGGAAGGGCACTAAGATCACTCCGCGAGGAATACGGGGAGGTTGATGATGAGAGGCTCGAAAGTCTGGTGGCCCTGCTCGGAGAGGCGGGAGTCGTGGAATTCCTCTAGTTCGTGGGGTTTGAGGCCTTGAGCTCCTTCTCCAGCTCGTTTATCCTTTTTATGAGGTTCTGCTTGAGGTTTTCCAGAACCTCGCCGGGGGAGACGGCGGTGTAGGTGTAGCCGAGCCACCCCTGTTCAACCAGGGTCCGCCTGAGAATTCCCCTGCGGTAGAGGCTGAGAACGTGCTCCCTCACGGAGCGCTCGCTTATGCCCAGCTCCCTTCCGATCTCGGTTATCCTCATAGGCCTCTTCTTCTCTAGCAGGAGCATATATATCTTCAGCTCCGTTCTCTTCACGCCGAGGGAACGGAGAAGCACCTCCAGTCTCTCGTAGACATCGCTCATGATCCCCACCCGATACCGATTGGTTCGCACCTATGAAAGTTTATTTGCAGGGGGTTATAAATCTTTGCCCAGATCTGGGAAGTGGCCGTCCAGGGACAGTCTCCCCAGGTGGATGCCCTCCGGCAGGAAGATCTCCACGGAGGCCGCATTCCTGAGGAAAGGAACCAGGCCAATACCCCGCCTCACCTCAAAGCCCTCTATGAACGGGTTCACCGTGGGAAGGATGAGGAACCTCCCGACCCTGGCAAACACCTTGGTTTTCCTGAGAACCCCCTCACCGATGTGATGGGCCGGGTGGATATGGCCGAGGTAGGCCTCATCGAAATCCACTTCCGGAAGGTTGGTATGTCCATGGAGGAAGAGAATCCCGTCCAAAAGGAGGTGGTTAACGATCTCGACGTTGGTAAACTCTCCCGCGACCTCCCCTATTCTTCCGTCGTGATTGCCCCTGGTTATCACCGTCGGGATTCCACGGAGGTCCGAGAAGAAGCCCGTGAGGAGTCTTTTTACGGTGAAGCTAAGCCCTATCGGCTCCTTCACGTCGCCAAGGATGACGAGAAGATCGGGATCTTTCCCGATTATGAACTCCGCCAGTCTCTCCTCGAAGCGGGTCCTCAGTCTCAGCCCCCTCGACAGCTCGAAACCGATGTGGGGATCCGCTATCAGAAGGGTTCTTCCGCGTGGAGTTTTCACCTCAAGGGAGAGTCTCTCGAACTCGTCAAAAAAGTCCATGAAACCACCGGAAGAAAGGTGAAAGGAGGGGCCTCAGATGAGCCCGCGCTCCTTCCTGCGCTGTCTCTTCAAGCGCCTGATCCTCTTCTTTATCCACTTCCACCTCATCCTTCCCTTCTTCTTCCACTTTCTTGGACGCCTCTTCATGAGCATCACCCCTGAGTTTCACCTCCAGCTCGAACGGGCCCTTTTTAAGCTTTTCCCAGGAGGGTCTTCTCACTCCCCGGGGTTGAAGATCCCGCCAAAGCCGGCAAACTGGCTGAGGGACCCTGCAGATGGATGTTTGACTTCGGGTTTCTTCCAGATCTTTCGCAGGTATTTCAGGTATCTAAAGCATTCACAGGGGGTAAACAACCGACTGCGTTCTTCCACCAATAGCATGAAAGGGATGGCCGGTTTATGGGAGCTCTTCCAACGAAATTCATGTTCAGGCCGGATATTTTTCATCCGCTAACTTTATCTGGACAATTACCAAAGAGTAACGGTGGTATCATGCGGGTGGCCTACGTCCAGATGGAACCGGCTTTTCTGGAGCCCGACAGGAACTACTCGAGAGTGGAGAGGCTCGTAAAGAAAGCGAGGGGAGAGGGGGCAGAGCTGGTGGTCCTGCCCGAGCTCTTCGATACTGGCTACAACTTCCAGAGCAGAAGTGAAGTGGAAGAGGTGGCCGGAGAGATACCCGATGGACCCACGACGGAGTTCCTTGTCGAGCTCGCCAGGGGTGAAGGGGTGTTCATAGTCGCAGGGACGGCCGAGAAGGACGAGAGGGGAAACCTCTACAACTCCGCGGTGATTGTGGGCCCCATAGGATGGGGCTACATCGGGAAGTACCGAAAAATTCACCTGTTCGACAGGGAGAAACTCTTCTTCAAGCCAGGTAATCTCGGCTTCCACGTCTTTAACATAGGCATCGCGAAGGTCGGGGTCATGATATGCTTCGACTGGTTCTTCCCGGAGAGCGCCAGAACTTTAGCTCTGAAGGGTGCCGAGGTGATAGCCCATCCCAGCAATCTGGTAATGCCCTACGCCCCCAGGGCGATGCCAATAAGGGCCCTGGAGAACCGCGTTTACACAGTAACCGCCAACAGAATCGGGGAAGAGAGGGGACTGAAGTTCATAGGGAAGAGCACGATAGCCTCGCCGACGGCCGAGGTTTTGGCTATGGGAAGTGAGGATAGAGAGGAAGTCGCCGTCGTTGAGGTTGACCTATCCCTCGCCCGGGACAAGAGGATAAACGAGCGCAACGACATCTTCAAAGACAGGAGGCCCAGGTACTACGTTCTTTAGTGGGGTTCTCAGGAGGAAGAGGAAAACGCACAAAGTTCGGACGGGTTCAGATTTTTCCCCTTCTTCCCATCGCCAGTCCGAGGAAGACGAGGCCCAGAAAAACCAGGGCGGAGCCGACCACCAGCCTCCCCGAGACCATACCCGCGTTGTAGAGAAGCACAAACGCCTCAACGGCCGCCATCCCCATCGCCATCAAAGTGAAAAATTTCGCAGTCCATCTCCATCCCGCCCTGCTGAACCTCATCAGCGGTGCAAACCCCGGCTCGCGGAGGAGGAATGTCATTCCGATGAAGAAACCCTGAAGGATTAGTGGGAAGAACAGTGCACCCACGGCTTTGGAGGCGAAGCCGTCCGGTTTTCCCGAGGGGTCAAAGTGGATCGCCACCCTCTCGGGAAGATCATCCCAGAGCATGATCACGAGAACCAGATAAAGGGCCAGTGCCACCACCTGGAGGGCAAGGTATGGTCTGACGTCCACCTCGATGGGCTCGCCCCCGGTGTCAGCTTCGGTCGAGAGGTCCTCGAGCTCGTAGGTTCTCCTGGCCACGATGGTCCCCATCAAGAGGATGAAGAATATCCCGACAACCGTAACGAGGGCAAAGGCATTGAGTTCGATGCCCTGAATGGCCAGAAGGAGAAGCAGGAGCGAGAAAGCCACAGTAAACAGACCCACAAGGGCGTTGGCCCGCCTCCATGCCTCCCGGGACATATAGGTGTATCCGATTCGAAAGCCTATGAAGTGCTGCCGCCTGTTCCTGAAGGCAAGCGTTAGAAGGCCCGCGAAAAGCAGGGTAATGGATATGAAAACCTCAAGCGTATCCACGAGGATCACCCCAGTTCCTCCAGCACGTGGATTATTTCATTAACCTCCCTTCGCAGTTCCCCCAGGATCTCCCTCCCGAGCCCGGTGAGGTGGTAGTACTTCCTCGGCCTCCCCCCGACCTCGACCCAGAGGTCTTCGACGAGTGAATACTTCCTCAGGCTCTTTAGAATGTCGTACAGCGCCCCCTCGCTCGGAACGAGTGCCCCTCCACTGAGTTCCTCGAGTTTTTTTCTTATCGCGTAGCCGTGGAGCTCGCCCTCCCTCTCAAGAATGGAGAGGACAAGGTAGGAGTAGAGGCCGGATCTAAGATCCCTCCTGAGCTTCCTGAGGATCTTCTCCTTTCCCTTCCCCGGCACCCCAATCCTCTCCGTCGGCTTCCTACTACCACCTAACCGCCGGTTCCTCGTTCTCGGTTCTCGCCAGAGGGAGCAGCTTCCAGAAGATGGCCAGGGAAAACCCGAGCATCGTCAGGTAGCTCCCCCAGAGGAGGAGTTCCGAGCGGGTGAAGTGCCAGTAAGAAGCCATCCAGTCAAGCAACCAGTGAAGGAGAATCGCGATTAGCAGGGCCCGCCTTCCCGCCCCGCTGCGATGGGAGTGGGCGAAGAGCAAAGTTGTCGATGCGTGGAACATCAGGGCCAGTGCCCTCTCGACCAGCGCAAGCATCGAACCACCGAAGATGGCCGAGAGCGTTGAGACGTAAAGGGCCTCACCGATTCCGAAGCCCGCCCCCACGTAGGTCGCCCTCCCGAGCGTTTTGTCCCGGGCAAAGTAGTACTTGAGGGGCTCCTGGATCAGGGAGGCCACCAGACCGCTCCAGAGGGTGACATAGACAGGGTCGCTCAAGCCGAGGTATCCAGGGAGCGCCTGCAGGGGCGGTTGGACCAGGAGAACGGGGATCAGCAGGACCGTGCCGAGAACCAGCTCACCCGCGTGAAACTTTCTCAGGTATGCCCAGAGGAGCAGCAGACCGAGGAGTCCTCCGGTGAGGGGATATATTGCCCCGGCCGGATTGAAATCCGGGACGAGGTGGAAACCCTCCACCCTGCCGTTTCTAACGGTGACACTCACCCTGTACGAACCCCTCTCCGCTGTAACCCGGTAGTAGTAAACCCTGTAGTTGTTCTTATTCACCACCTTTTCCAGGGTGTAGCCCCTTATCTGCCCGAATTTATCCACCAGCTCGCCTCTAACCGCGCTGAAAACCCTCTCGGTGAAAACTCCCCTCATCCCGTCGCCGAGATAGGGCTCGACCACGGAATAGTTTCCCGTTTTGAGGGCCTCCATCATGGCATCCTGCGGGGTGAGGGAGAGGGTGAAACCAGAGAGAAGGAGAAGGAAAAGAAACACGGGAAGGCGCCTCATCGGGATCACTCCGGTTCTATTATGACGGCGGTTCCAAAGGCATAAACCTCGGCCATCCTCTGGCCGACGTTGGAGGTCATGAAGCGCATTCCAATAACCGCGTTGGCGCCCAGCTCCTCCGCGTTCTGCACCATCCTCTGAAGGGCAATTTCCCTGGCCTCGGCCATCATCTCGGTGTATTCCTTAACCTCCCCTCCGACCAGGTTCCGGAAGGCCGCTATAATGTCCCTCCCCAGGTGGGTTGCCATGACAACCCCACCCCTCGCTATCCCCCTGACCTCGACGACGCGGTATCCGGGGATTCTCTCGGTCGTCACGACTATCATCCTCACACCCCCATACCTCGGACTTCGATGTATTGGAAAAGGAAGTATAAATACCTTCCGGCGATGGGGATTTAAAGGGTTGCACCAACTTCCGGCGGTGGTGAGATGCACGAGGTTTCCATGGAGGAGATACTAAAAAAGCTCCGCGATCTTAACGCTGAGAGGGTTCTCATCCAGACACCGGAGGGACTCAAAGGTGAGGCCCAGGCGCTGGCGGATTTCCTTGAAGAGAATGGGATAGAGGCGATAATAAGCGGCGACATCAACTACGGTGCCTGCGATCCAGCCGACACCGAGGCCAGGAGGCTCGGCTGCGACGCTCTCATCCACCTCGGCCACAGCTACATGACACTCCACCTCGAGGTTCCGACGATATTCGTGCCGGCCTTTGCAAAAGTTGATGTGGTTCCGGCCCTCGAGGGGAACATCAACGAAATCAAGAAACTGGGAAGAAGAATTGCCCTCGTCACGACGGCCCAGCACATCCACCAGCTCGAGGGGGCGAAGGCTTTTCTGGAAGGGAAGGGCTTCGAGGTTCTCATTGGAAAAGGCGACTCCCGCGTTTCCTGGCCGGGACAGGTTTTGGGATGCAACTTCTCGGCTGCAAAAACCGATGCCGACGGGGTTCTCTTCATCGGAGCGGGCTACTTCCACCCGATAGGAGTTGCGATGGCCGTGAAGAAGCCCACCTTGGCTGTCAACCCCTACTCGGGCGACGCCTTCTGGATGGAGAGAGAAGCGGAGAGACTCATCAGGAAGCGCTGGGCGCAGATAGCGAAGGCGATGGATGCCGAGCGCTTTGGGGTCATCACAAGCACCAAGAAGGGCCAGCTAAGGCTTGCCGAGGCAAAGAGAATCGTTGAGCTCCTCAAGGAGCACGGGAGGTATGCCAAACTGATGGCAATGAATCACATAAGCTATCCCGCTTTGGAAGGCTTCGATTTCGATGCCTACGTCGTCGTTGCCTGTCCCCGCGTGCCAATAGACGACCACGAAAACTGGAGGAAGCCGGTTCTCACACCGCAGGAGGTCGAGATACTGCTGGGCCTTCGCGAGGACTACGAGTTCGACGAGATACTTGGAGTTGAGCGGAAGACGGACGAGCCGCTTGGAATAGCACTCCACGGTGGTTGATGTGAAAAAGAAGCACCTGGCGATGCTCCTTTCTCAGTTGAAGGGCTTTCCTGAGCCAAGGCCCGAACTCGAACAGTACAGGACGCCGGGGAACGTTGCGGCGGAGCTCCTTTGGCTGGCCCATTCTTTGGGCGACGTCGAGGGAAAAATCATAGCCGACCTCGGCGCCGGGACGGGGGTTCTCTCGGTAGGGGTCTGCCTCCTTGGAGCGGAGAGAGTTTACGCGGTTGAAATAGACGGAAAAGCCCTCGAAACAGCTCGTGAAAACGCCGCTTCCCTTAACATCGACTGCATCGATTTCATCAACGCCGACGTCTCGGAGTTCTCGGAAAAGACAGACACCGTCATCATGAACCCCCCCTTTGGAAGCCAGGTTAAGCACGCCGACAGGCCCTTTCTGAGTAAGGCCTTTGAGGTGAGCGATATAATTTACTCAATTCATCTCGCCAAGCCAGAGGTAAGGCGCTTTATAGAGTCCTTTACACGCGATCATGGGTTCTCAATAACACACCGAGTAACCCTCCCCTTTGAGATCCCGGCCCAGTTCCACTTCCACCGAAAGAGACTTGAGAGGATACCCGTTGACATCTACAGGTTCCAGAGGTGTTAGTATGGGAAGGCTCAAACTATCGGACAGACAGCTCTACGCTCTCGTTGAGGCGGTCAAGCTCGGTGAGGAGGTCAAGCCCAGTCAGGCCGCTAAAAGAAAGGCCTTTGCGAGGTATAGAATCGAAGGCTGGGAGAACTCCAAGCTTACCGGGATTTTCTACTCGATTCAGAGGAGGCTCGGCCTCATCGATGAGATTATTGGGGAGCTCGTCGGTGTCTCTCCGCTCATCCTCGACCCCTGGCTGAGAGCGACGCTGAGGGTCGCAGTTGAGGTTGCCGTCTTTCGCGACCCGGGCGAGAAAACGCGGCAACACCTAAAGGGCCTCGCCCAGTTTCTGTCAAAGCGAACCCACCCCTACGTTGGCTATTACTACTACGACCTCCTTCCTAGGGTTCTCGAATACATGCCCGTTATCGACTCCGAGGAGAAGAGGCTGAAGTGGGACTACCTCTTCCCGGAGTGGTTCATAAGGCGGATGAGAGCCCTCCTCGGCGATGAGGCTGAGGAACTCCTCAAAGCGCTCAACGAGACCCTGCCGACGAGCATAAGGGTGAACCGGCTGAAGGCGAGCGTTGAGGAGGTTGAGGAATACTTAAGGAAAAAGAACGTCCGCTTCGAGAGGAGCGAGAGGGTTGATACCGTCATCAGAATCCTCGATCCGTTCAACCCCGAATGGCTCCTCAACAAAGGCTGGGCCATGGCCCAGGAGGAGGCTCCCGCTCTGGCTTCCCTCGTCCTATCGCCGAAGCCCGGCGAAACTGTCGTTGATTTAGCAGCCGCTCCCGGTGGAAAGACCGCCCACATGGCCGAGCTTATGAACAACGAGGGCAAAATATACGCCTTCGACATCGATAAAGCCAGGATAAAGAGGATGACCGAGGTGCTGAGGAGGGCGGGCGTCGAGATAGCGGAAACAATAAAAGCCGACGGCAGGAAAGCCCCGGAGATACTCGGCGAGGGAACGGCCGACAGGGTGATGCTCGACGCACCGTGCACGAGCGACGGGACGATAGCGAAGAACCCCGAACTTAGATGGCGTCTCCGGGAGAAGAACATAGCCAGGGTCGTTGCCCTTCAGAGGGAGCTAATTGAGAGCGCCTGGAGACTTTTAAAGCCCGGCGGAAGACTGCTCTACTCAACCTGCTCGATGCTGCCGGAGGAGAACGAGGAGGTCGTGAAGTGGTTCCTTGAGAGGCACGCTGACGCTAAGCTCATTCCCCTGAGCGGGCCTTACAGTCCCGGTTTTCTCCCTGGAACGATGAGGGCCTGGCCCCACAGGCATAGGACCATAGGCTTTTTCTACGCGCTGAGTGAGAAGAAAAGTAACAGAAAGAAAGGTTGAAGTTTAATAAAACTCGATCCGACTTATGACTACCCTCTTTCCTATCTCCTGCGAGATCTCGCCGGCTTCTTTATAGATAAAACGTTCAACTTCTTCCCTCACATTTTGGGGTAACTTCTCCTCTGAGGTGATTTTTATAATGGCGTGTATTCCATAGCCAGCCCCCAGCGCGTAACGAACCTCTTTAGCCTCAATCTCAATGGCGTTAGGTTGGATCCCAAAGTTTCTCAAGATGCCCTTGAGGCGGCTAACCATACCACGGAAGTAGGGATCAATCTCCACTGGAGCTCTTATAGTTACTTCTGTCCTCCGTTTTTTCAACCGTGGTCCCTCAGACGGAAGCTCTTTTTCAATTGCCGTTTCCTTGGGGTTAGACCCTGCTGTACTGAGTGTTTCAGTCGAAACCATAGGTCGTGCCGTTCTACTCCCCCTCTCTGTCTCTGATGGTTCCGTAGATACCCCCCCAATACTTGGGCATATCTCCCTCAACTTGAGCTTAGGTGTGGAGTTATATACCTCAAGGTTCTCAACTATTGACATCTTCAGTTCTACATCCGTCAATGGAAACGCATCAACGATAACAGGGCCCTCCTCGAGAATATCCTTAAGGATCTCTACCGCTGGCTTCCCAACAAGGGAACTTCCAGCACTTACGTTTTCAGATTCGGCTGCTAATAACTTCTCATGGTCTAAAAGGACCGTAATGTAATAGGGGTTACCTTGTGTTTTACCGAAGATCTTGAAGAACGCCCCCTTTCCCTTCTGGAGAGTTTTAAGGATGAGGTTCCCAAATTCTTCCTTATTTCTGCACAAATAATTCTCCACTAGCGGTTTGACTGCCGGTAATTCCACAAGATTCACCCCCAGCCAAGGGGGGTTAGAAAAGGGAATATTTACGTTTTTCTTAAGATTACCATCTTAACGTTCGATAAAATCTAACAAAAAATTAAGGACGTTAATGTTCCTCTATCTTCACCCTCAGTTCGTTGGCGAACCAGTTTACCCTCTGCGGGAACGGTATCTCTATGCCCTCCCGCTCTAACGCCTCCTTTATCTTCTTCATGAGGCGGTACTTCGAGCGCAGGAGGTTTTCCCCGATCCAGAGTGAACTCGGGACCCAGGCCCAGATGGTTATGTTTACCGCGCTGTTCCCCATGTTCTCAACGAATACCCTGGGTTCGGGCTTGGCCAGAACGTAAGGCTCCTCATCGAGAACTCCCTCTATAACCCGTATAGCCTTCTCAGCGTCGGCGCTGTAGGCTATCCCGATCTGCAGCGTCGTTCTCCTCGCGGGATACCTCTGGAGGTTGATGATCTCGCTGTTGAAGAGCTTCTCGTTTGGAATCCTGACAAGGGTTCCATCCCACTGCCTTATTCTCGTCGAGAGTATCCTTATGTCCTCGACGATCCCTTCGATGGTGGTCCCCGAGGTGGGGAGGAGTCTCACTGCGTCCCCAATCCTGAGGGGCCTGTCAAAATACATGAAAACACCCGAGACAAAGTTTGAAACAACCGTCTGTGAAGCGAAACCGAGGACGATACCCGTTATTCCAGCCGCCGCCAGCAGGGTGCTCAACTCACCCGTGATGCCCGCTATGTTGAGGGCGAGGAAGAAGGCTATCGTTATGAGGGTGTAGTAGAAAAGCTTTGCCTTCACCTGAACCTCCGGCAGTTTGCTCTGTGGTGTTTTGGCCATCATGTAGTCCTTGGACTTCTTCGCTAGGAGGTAGGAAAAGTAAAAGATGAGCACCGCCGTGAGAAGGTTGCTAAGCGACATCCCCCAGAGCTCGTAGGAGAGTATCCCTATCGCGTCGAGGGAATAGATTATCGAAATAAACACTATGAGATTGTGGAGGGCAGACGCGGTTTCCTCGTTGATGATCCAGACGTACTTCGTGCTCCGGGAGGCCCGTATGATCTGCCTCCTGACCAGCCTTCCCGCGATTATTCCCAGGGCGATTATCAGGCCCGCCTTTATCAGGGAGAGCAGGGTTATCTCGAAGGGTCCCGTTCCCATCTCCCCCGAGACCAGGGTCGCGTTGAGGATTCCGCGGTTCACCCTCACCACCTCATCAGAAAGTTCGGCAGGGGCAGGGGTTCCCTGGTGGGTGTCAGCCCCTCCATCGGTGGATTCCCGGTGTTGTTAACCTCGGGAACATCCGATTTGAACTCAACGATAACCAGAGGGTAGTACGCCCTGTCTCCTGAGTAAAACATCACGCTTTCCCTGATGTAGACGACGACGTGGTCCATCTTCCGCCAGTCCCTCGAGTCGTTGAGTATGGACACCTTCAGGATGCAATTGGCCCCGGGTTCGGTGGTGTGTACCCCCGACCTCCAGTACCTTGCTATCGCCCCCACCTCGGGCGTTCCGTAGAGGGCGTACTTCTCCCTTGAGATCTGGAACCGGTCAATGACCGTTCCTCCAAGCCTCGCCTCGGCCTCGCAGGGTGCCGTCAGATAGATGTCCATGGTCTCCCTGGGAGGGATCAGAAGCCTGTCTTCGAAGTCCACGAGAAGAAGCTTCACACCGTAGCCCTCGGCCGGAGCGGGAACAATCTCGAACCTTCCCGCGGCCTTTTTGAGCAGAACCCCCACGTCCCCCCTCCGGTACCTAACGAGGTCCTCGGTTTCCTCGATGATGTGGATCTTGACGTCGCCAACTCTGATGAACTGCGTCCTGAGGGGGTACTCGCCGAACATGGAGAAAAATTGGGGGAGGAAGATTTAAAGTTTAGCTCGACCTTTCAAGCTTCAGGTCGGTTACCTTAACGTGAACGTAGAGCCCCTGCCCCGGGTAGGCTATGGACGCTGTTATCTCCACCGGAATCGGCAGCTCTGGAGATACCATCGTTTCTCCGTTCGCGGACATTCCCAAGAGGGACCCGCTCCACTCCACCCTGTACACCGGAAAGTCCATGCCGGCGAGCTCCACGCTTCCCGCGGGCTGCACCGTGTAGCCCTCACCACTCCCGCTAAGCGAGGTGACCTCGACAACGTCCCCATAGATCCCGCCCGCGAAGCCGTTGAAGAGGTCCCACATCTGATCGAAGGGACTCTCCCTTATCTCGGCGCCGCAGCTTATGTCTCCGTTCATCTCCCCGCTCTCCTCGTCGAGGGTGTAGCTGCACGAAGGCCCTTCTATGACCACCTTCTCGGGGGAGTTGCTCTCGGTTAGCTGGAGGGTTGATGGCATCCACAGAACCCAGCCCGTGTACTCCTCAAGCTTGTCCGGGGTAAAGTAGACCTCGAACCTGTAGGTGGAGCCGTCGTCCATCTCCACTACGGCGTAGGCCTTGTAACCGTCGTCCGTTTTCTCGTAGCCGCGCTCCATCGTGTAGTGGACTTCCTGGCCGGCCATCTTATACGTAATGTTGTATGTAATGCCTGTAAGCACGTAGCTCCCCCCGTTTATCTTCAGCGGCTTCGATGCGTCCCAGGCGAGCTTCCAGTTCTCGGAGGAGCTTGATGAGGGTGTCTCCGTCTGGGTTTCGGTGCTCGTCTCGGTTTCTGTTTCCGTTTCAGTTCCGCTGGAGGTGGGCTTTTCTATCGCGACGTTCATTCCCCCGATCTTCTCCTCGAGCTTTATGTCCTCTATCTTAAGCCTGGAGTACATCTTGGCACCCTGACTCATGCTCACAAAGGTTCCCTCCGTCTCGATGGGGACAGGGAGGGCCGGTGAGATGGTGGCCTTGCCCTGCATGTTAGTTCCGCCCAGGGAGTAGGTCCACTCCACCTTGCTCACCCTGAACCTCTTCCCGTCCAGGGTAACGCTTCCGTCGGGTTCTATCCTGTAGCTGTATGCCATCCCCATGAACGAGAAGCTGTATTCGTCCTTTTTCATGAGGTCGTGGCCCTCCAAGCCGCTCCATGCCCCGGAACCCATCATTGCCACCCATCCCTGGACGATGTAGTCTCCCAGTCCCTCCAGGAGTTCGCCCAGGTCGCCCTCGGTGTAGGGCAGTTCCGAATACTGGCCGATGGCCGCCGGGTTGCTCCAGAAGAAGTATCCCGTGTTGCTCTTTGCCTCGATTAAAACTCCCGTTCCAGTCGCCAGCGCTCCGAGGTTTGGAAGCGGCTGGAGGAAGTACCGGTCGGTGTCCTCAGTCCGCTCCTTCACGGCAACCAGGTACTCAAAGGTGGCGTTAGAATCCTCTTTGGGGGTTATCTTCCCGTAGTAGGCGAAGAGGTTGAACTCCCCAAGGTCCTTTCTCCCGTTCTCGTCGGCGTAGATGTGCGCCCTTATGTATCCCCTCCTCTTCTCGACATCGTAGGTTTTCTCCCCGTCAGGGGTTTTAACGGTGAAGGTGTACCTGATGTAAGTGACGTAGTAGGACTTCCCGTCGAGCTTTATCGGGTGGTAGGCGTCCCAGGGGGTTTCCCATGATGCTCTGGCAGAGCTTCCGGTGGTCTCAACCTCCCCGGATCCGTCTTCGGAAGTTTCCGGCGTACCCGTTCCTCCCCCTCCCCCGAGACATCCGCTGGCCACGACTCCGAAGAGGAGGAGCACCACAATCAAAACTCCCACTTTCCGCTTTCCCATGCTACCACCAGCCCCAAATCGCTGGAAGGTGCGGATTCGAAGTCTGGTTTAAGCGCCTCGACCGGAAGTGTAGAACCGGGAACTCTCCCGGTGGTCCGAGATCAGTGTTATCCTTTCGTCACAGTAGAGCCACTGTTTTCCCGCATCCGCCATCTCACTCCTCCCGAGGGGAGGGACAGCCCCCCGCTTTCTGGTGGAACGGGGAATCTTCGGTCTCATGGGCGTTCCTCCCGAACCGCAAGAAACGAAAGCGGTCAACCGCTTAATAGTATGCGTTCAAGATATTAAAGATTTTCCAACACTTCAAACCGGCCTGCAGCGAACCGCCCGAGGAGGTTCTCGAGGGGGATGGGCCTCCCGCCAAGGTTCTCCCCCACGTGCCGGGCCAGGTCAAAAACGTGGGAAACTCTCGATATAACCCCAACGTCCGCGGTAGCTACCGTCTCAAAGCCCTTCAGCTCGAAGTCAGGGTTCTTCACAAGCCACACCTCCCCGGATATGCCGGCCTCACCTATGGCCTCCTCCGTAAGCTTCCCAACGACCCCGCTCTTTGGAACGTTCTTTCCGTAGATGAAGACGACCTCCCCAAGGCCGAGTTCCCTCAGGTCCTCTCCGAGTTCCCGGAGGAGCACTCCGGTTCGTCCGCTGAGTCTGTACTTCCCCTGATACTTCAGGTCCCTCACGAGGCCGTCTTCACAGAGTATCGCCCTTCCCTCAACGAGCGATTCGAGGGTTATAAGGACGTTGAAACCGTCAATCGCCATCGTTTTTTCGCGGAGTTCCTCAGGACTTAGGAGTTTCTTCCTGACTTCCGCCATCCATAAGTCGGAAAAAACACATCTCGCCAGCAGGTGTCTCTCCTTAAGGGTCAGACGATAGTGGTTGGCGACGAAGTCGAGGGCGTACTTTTTCCTGTAACCCCTGTTCAGGAGGTACTTGAGGTCCAAGTACGCTTCGGTCAGCATAGGAGAAGAAAGGGTGAGGGGTTAAATAACCTTCTCCATAACCTCCCCATCCGTTCCAGTGTGAATCCTCAATTTCACCCTTCCACTGAGGAGGGAACTCTTGACCTTCTTCGTCAGAATCTCATCAACCTGGAAGATCCCCGCGGGATGTTTCATCCATATTTCGATGAGTATCGGATGCTCCTCGTCGCCGGCCTTTATCTCCACCCGTTCTATGGCGAGGGCCGACACCGCGTGGATGTCCACCCTATCCTTTCCGTGGACCAACCTGCTCCTCCCGGCTTCCATGTCACATCCGTCAGCTATAGTTACGAGAGAGCCCTCGATGGTAGTGCACGGAACCGCCTCGTCGTGGGTGTAGATGGCGTTGAGGGTGAGGGCCTTGAGCAGGAGGGGATCTCGTTCTTCGAACTCACTTACCAGCTTTCCGATTATCGGTTCGGCCAGCTGGACGCTGAAGGCGTAGTGGTTTATTCTGTGGATCATGTTCCCGATGTCGTGGAAGAGCGCTCCGAAGGCAACGATGAACTTGCTCCAGCGGAGGGGTTTTCCCAGCGTTTCGGCGGTGGTCTTGATATCGAAGGATTTGATTATTTTTAAAAGCTCCAGGGCCCTTCTCGTTGTCAGGAGAACGTGAACCGGCCCGTGATCGTTAAAGCCATAGACGTTGAGAACTATCGTGTTGGTGGTCTCGAAGTAGTAATGGTACCGGCGGAAGGTCTTCTCATACATTTCGTAAAGTTCTTCGTCCTCCATTAGTCTCCGTATCTCATCGAGCAAGCCTTCCTCCATGTACATTCTCTCACCCGAAGGAGTGGAGGAGATGGGGTTTTAAGGGTTATGACTCACAACAAAACCCCATAAGCTGCCAAAACCTGGTGTGATCACTCCAGCATACCCTCAAGCTCGAGGATCTTCTTCGAGCGGAGGTAAACAACCGGGACGCCCCTTTCCCTCAATCTCTTCTTCAGTTCCCTGTCGTTGGTGCAGACTATAACGCGCTCATTTCCCGTGGCAAAGTCAAAAATCTGGTCGTCTATCGGCCTTTTTCCGAATTCCCCTATTTCAACCCTCTCGAACCTCTCCGCAAGCCTCTTCGCCATCCTTACCGCCATCAGGTCCTTTCCACGGGATTTCCCTTCGATCACGTCCAGTTCCTGGAGAACCACGTTGGGAATAAGTATGTTGAACTTAACGTCGAGAATCCGGTTGAGCTCGCCTATTATGTCAACGCCAAACTGTCCGGGCACGAGGAGAAAGTTCGTGTCGGGGATAACCACCCACTCCTTCTTCCCCATTACGACCACCCAAAATGGAGAAAAGGTGGTTCACTCCCTGATGAAGCCGTAGCCTATGAGTCTCCATCTGCTGCCGACCTGCCGGCTTATGGCGACGCGATCGCCGACTTCCGCGCATATCGGAATCTGGAGCTTCAGCTCAACGGTGTCCTTCCCGAGGCCGGTAACGAGACCCATCGTTCTGGCTGTTCCGACGTTGAGGAGGAGCACTTCCTTCCTCTTTATCGGCTCAACCTTGAGTTCTTTTTCGGTTCCAACGACGCGGTCGAGGAGGTGCACCTCGAGCGTGAGATCCTCCCACACCGGCGGAAGCTGGCCGGGTTTTCCGACGACGTTTCCGGCCATGAGGTCGCCCTTGGTCAGGAACGGATCGAGTTTGGTTCCAACGCCTACGAGACCTCCGGGATAGGCCTCCTCAACGAACCGTCCACCGGCCTGGAGGGAAACTATCTCCGTCGTTATGGGCTCGTATTTTATCCTTCCGTGCTCCTCGTAGGGAACGCCGGGTCTTATCTCTATCTCGTCACCAACCCTGAGCTTGCCCTGGATTATCGAACCACCGATAACTCCACCCACGAGATTCTCCGGCTTTGTTCCGGGCTTGTTGACATCGAAGCTCCTTAAAACCAGCATCTTGGGCGGCTTGTTGAGATCGCGCTCGGGAGTTGGGATGAACTCCTCTATGGCGGCGAGCAGAACGTCCACGTTTGCACCGTGTAGGGCCGAGATCGGGATTATGGGAGCGTTCTCGGCAACGGTTCCTTTTATAAACTCCTTTATCTCGTGGTAGCGTTTGATAACGGTCTCCCTGTCAACGAGCTCGATCTTGTTGAGGGCTATGACGATGTTCCTGTTGCCCACTATCTGGAGCGCCATGAGGTGCTCCCTGGTCTGGGGCATTATACCCTCGTTGGCCGCTATGACGAGAACGGCTCCATCCATGAGGGAAGCTCCAGCCAGCATGGTGGTCATGAGGGCCTCGTGGCCCGGTGCGTCTATGAACGAAACGCGCCTCTCGAACTCGGTCTCGTGGCCGCAGTAGGGACACACCGGAGAGGTTGAGTACCTGCCGCAGTGAGGACACTTCCTGATCTCAGCGTCGGCAAAACCTATCTTTATCGTGATACCCCTCCTCAGCTCCTCGCTGTGAGTATCAGTCCAGATCCCGGTTAAGGCCTTCGTGAGTGTGGTTTTACCGTGATCAACGTGACCCACCATTCCGATATTGACTTCCGCCTGCCTAAACTCCTTCTTCTTTGCCATCTTCTCTCACCCCTATGGAGTAGAAACGATGGGCGCTTATTAAGGTTTCTTCATTCTCTATGACCAGGAGATTATCGTATCTCTGGGAGCCACAATGGAATCATGGTAAACTTTTTGGAACCCGCCCTCGGGGAGAGAATTGACATATTAGGGAAAAGTGTATGGAGTTCATCTAGAGTTAGGTTCACTCTTTGGTTTGTTGTCTCTGGCAGTTGCAAAAGCCCAGCCCACTATAAAAAGCGAGGATACACTCGCCATAAACGCCATTGTCAGGAGGTATTCCTCAGGCATGTAAGGTGCCTTCTGACATACCCCTTCGGGGGAGACCTCCCAGGGTGTTAAAATGCTGTCTAGTGGAGTGGTGAGTAGTAAGAACAATACGAATGAGCCAATGAGGGAGGGTATTCCGACACTCTCAAGGTTTCCTTTTCCCAGGGATTTCCCGAGGAAGTACCCAAAGTACAGGAACACCCCAGCGGGAATTAGAATGTCCACGTAGAGGTTCGTTAAGATACTGGCTAACTCGGAAGTCCCTCCCTTTTCCATTTCCCTCAATGCTATTGAGACCATTGTCCAGCCAAGGGCTGAGGTGGAAATAATTAGAGAGAGG
>NZ_JALUYR010000042.1 GCF_027012695.1 Thermococcus sp. | reverse complement strand
TCGGGCTTCTTCATGCCCTCCAGATAGTGCCTCCCGCAGTGGGCGCAGTTTAAAGCGCAGGCGTTGCCCGTGAGCGAGATTGATGGAAATTTTATGCCGGGAATGTAGATTTTGAGCTTTTTCATTTAACTCACCTCAGAAAGGGGTTGTAGGGGGCGAAGCCCCACTCTCGGGGGGAGGGGGTTGGCAAGGACGTGGGAGGTGAAACCCCCCGGTCCTGCGAGGGGAACTTGATGCAGGGGATGTAGATTTTGAGCTTTTTTCGTTCCGTCATCTGGAACACCGATCGAGTTCTCTTTTGGCCATCTGGAGAAAAGTTGGGAAAAATATAACGGTTTTGGGGCAAAAATGGGGAAGAGGGTCACTTCTCCTTGAACAACGGCCACCAGGCCTTCTTTCCGAAGAGGCTCATGAAGGCCGGTCCTATGAAGTAGACGGCGAGCGTTGCGGTCAGGAGCACCCCTGTTGCCAGGGTGAAGCCTATCTCCCGCATTCCCCAGGTGCCGCTGAGGATCAGTGCCCCATAGGTGGTCGCGAGAACCCCCGCCAGCCCGAGCACGAGTTTGTCCATGGTTCCTGCCGCGACCACTAAAGCATCCTCCGGCTCTCTTCTCTCGAACTCGTCCCTGGCCTTCACCAGGTAGAAGCTGTTGTAGTCTATGCCCACCCCCATGAGAACGACGAAGACCATGAGCGGCAGGAACCACATGACCTCCTGTCCAAAGACCCTCTCGAAGAGCCACGTTGATACCCAGATGCTCGTCATGACGCCCAGGAATATGGTGCCGACGGTGGTCGTCACCGCTGGCAGTCCCCTGAGGGTCGGTATCAGCGAGAGGAACATCAGGATAAGAGCTACCGGCAGGATTCTGTGCCAGAAGACGTCGTTGATCCTCTCGCTGAGGTCAAGGCTTAGGGCCGCGTTCCCACCGACGAGGGCGCTCTGGAGCCTTGGATTCCTCTCAACTTCTTCCCTCAGATAGGCCCGCATCTCCCTTATGAGCCTCTTTGCCTCCTCGCTGTTCTCCCCGTACCTCGCGCTCACCTGGATGAGTACCATCCTGCCGTCCCTCGATATGTAGCGGTCCCCTCCCAGGGCCTTTATCTCCTCAAGCGTGAGGTTCTTCAGGGGCTTTCCATAGGGCATCGTCGGGGAGTAGACGGAGGTCACACCTTCCATCTCCAGGAGGTGCTCGCTTATCCTCTCGATTGTCCTTAAATCCCGGTCGCTCAGGGGTCCCTTGAACTCCAGGATCACGTAGTAGGGCGAGGCCACCGCTGCCCCGAACTTCTCCTGGCTCAGCTGGATGAAGTGGTAGGTTTCGCTGTTCTCGGGGAGGAAGAGGGTCATGTCGTGGCTGCCATCGAAGGTGAAGAAGGCGTAGGTCGCCGGGGCGGCTAAGAGCAGTGCGATCAGGAGGACGAGCCTCGCATGTCTTACCGCCCACCCGGCGAGTTTGCTCCTCTCGTGGACGTTTATGTCCTTCAGGTGTTTCTCGAGTTTCCTCGGCCACCAGAAGATCGGCTTGTCCCCCACGAGGGACGTCATGGCGGGGATGAACGTCAGGCTGGCCAGGAGGACCGCAACGACCGCGAGCGGTGCGATGATTCCCATCTGCCTGAACATCGGGAACTCCCATGCCAGAACGAAGCTCGCGAAGGCTATTATGTCCGTTGCTGCACTCGCTAAGACCGCGTCCTTTGAGCGCTTCAGTGCCTCGGCAACGGCCCCCTCGTGGTCATAGCCTTCCGCCAGATACTCTCTAAACCTGTGCAGGTAATAGGTGGCGTAGTCTATTCCAAGGCCGAGGGCTGTAGTCACAGTCAGCATAACCGCCCAGTTGCCGACGCTCATCACGTCCCCCTTGGCCAGGAGGTATATCAAACCGAAGCTCGTCAGGATCGCGGTTCCAACGCCCGTGAATGGCAGTATCGTCGCCAGAACCGCCGCCCCCATGAGGATGAACAGGATTATCAGCGCCCCCACGACGCTGAACTTCGTCGTCTTCTCGTTGTCCTCCTTCCCCAGGACGAACATCTCGTGCAGCTGCACCGGGTTTCCGCCGAGGGCACCGTCAACCTTCGGGAAGTACCTTCCGAACTCCTCGAGGGCTGTTCTCTTGACGATGGTTGCGTTCTCGAAGAGGTACCTGTACTCATCCTGCCCCCTCGCGGGCTTCCCGGCTGGAATGAAGATTATCATCAGGCTCGTGTTGTCCTCGCTTTTGAGGTGCTCGATGTAGGGCCCCATAATGGAGTAGAGGCTCCTGTAAACGTCCTCCGCCACTGGCTCAACGTCTTTTTCGGTTATCGCACTCGGATCGTCCCTGAACCTGTACGCGAGGTCCACGAGCTTGGTAAGGTTTATATCGAGCTCAACTCCCCCGATTCCACCGGCCAGGTACGAGCCTAGTATCTCCGCCACCTTTTTCTTCACCATGGCCTCCAGTTCCCTCCCGCTGAGGGGATATCTCTCCACGACCTCCCTGGCCAGTGAGAGAAGGGCTTTCCTAACGTTCTCCGGCGTTCCGGGGGGAACTGTTTCGGAGAGTCTTTTCTCGAACTCCCTGAGGAAGGTTTCCCTGGCAAGCTTCTCCGGATCGGCACCCCTGTAAAGAGCCCTTACGAGTTCTTCGAGCTCCGCCCCTGCCCTTTCTTCCGGCAGAAGCTTCAAAACCGTCGACACCGTGGCATCTTCCAGGGTCTTGCCGCTGACTATCCCCTCGGGGTTCTCAACAACGGCCGCCACGATTATCTCCGCCGTCTTTTCGGGGTCTGGGACCTTCCCCCTGAGCTCTCCGACGAGTTTCTCCCGGAGCAGATCCGCCGCTATCTTTCCGATGATCCTTTCATCGCCATGGCTCCTGTAAAGGGCGTGGAGCACCTCCCTCGGAAGACTGGGATCGCCCATCACGCGGTATGTGAGGTCCACCGTTGCGTTCTCCAGGAGCCCGGGGTTCTTGAGGAGGGTTCCGCTCGGAACCGGGTCGTAGGCCACGACGGTTTCCACCACCGCTGGGACGAGCGGTTTGAGACTCCCGTTGACCCGTTCGTAGAGTAGATTTTCGAGGGCCCGCTTCCTCTCTTCAAGGGTGAGGTTTGGGTTCTCCGATACCAGCTTTAGATAGGCGGCGTCGGTATCCTTCAGGAGCTTTGAAAGGGAGTTCATCCTGCTGTAGAGATCCGTGAGGTTCTCCCTGAGACTCAGGTACGCCCTGGCGGTCTGGAGCAGGAGCTCTCTCGTGTTCTCGGTCGTGTTGGCGAGGAGATAGACCCTTTCCAGGAACTGTCCGAAGCTCCTGTTGGTCTCAAGCGCCGTTGTGTAGAGCAGCCCCGTGACGTTGGCCGTTGTCCTGGTGAGGTTCAGCGCCAGGGTCCGGCTCCTCACCTCGAGGTTTTCCAGGGCGTCGTAGTAGGAGGTTACGTTGCGGGCGTACCTGCCCTCGACCCTCTCCCTGAAGCGGTGGTAGGCCATCTCTGCCCGGGGATCGTTGACGCTCACGTTTGTGATTATGAGGAAGGTCTGGTTCTCGTTCACGGCCCCCGCGAAGTCTTTCTCCATTATCTTCTGAACTTCCACGGATTCTATGCCGCTCGGGAGCATCTGGTCTATGCTGTAACTCGTGATGCTGTTTATTCTGATCGCCATAGGTGTCATTATCACTATCATGACCAGCCAGATCATTACCACAATTTTAGAATGCCTGGCTATCCACTCGTTCCAGGACACTGCGATCACCCCAACTTTTTTAAGGAGTTTGCAGGAAACTGTCTATGGTTAATGTGTTCATACCAAACATATCGGGCTTTGATATGTCGCTTATAAACATTTCGGAAGTGGTATCATGGACGCCGAGGCCAAGATCGTTAGGAGCATCTTCACGGTCCCCCTCAAGAACCTCATACTCCTCATTATCGGCCTCAAAGGGGAAACTCACGGTTACGAGATAATGAAGGAGATAGAGAAGATAGCGGCAGGGATATGGAAACCGAGCCACGGCAACCTCTACACGATGCTCAACAAGATGGTCGAGGAGGGGCTGATAGAACCCAGGGAGGAGTACCGGGGAAAGAGGAGACTGGTCAGATACAGACTGACCGAGAAAGGCTGGAACTATCTGAGAGAGGCCAACGAGCTTGCCCTGAAGTCCCTCTACACGGCCATTCAGTATCACGAGCTCATGAGGGAGAGGCTCCGGGAGAGGGGTTACGGGAAGGAACTCGCGAGGGAGGCCGTTGAGGAGTACCTGAGGATACTGGACGAGGTGATAACGCTCCTGGAGGCGAAGAGGGACAGACTCAGGGAGATCCTAGCCCGTTCTCCATCACCAGGAGAAACCTCCAGTAGAAGATCTTCCCGAGAATCGCCAGAACGGTGAAGGAACCCAGCACCGGCGCTGAAAGAATAGCCAGCACCCATCGGATCTCTCCAGCCTCCGCGAGGGCCGGAAGAAAGGGCAGTGCGGCCATGATGAAGAGCACCATCGAGTTAAGCCTGGAGAACCAGAGACTCGTCCTGAGTCCCTCTATCTTCCAGAGGACGCTGTTCCGTATACCGACCGCCACGTAGTTGATCGCCGCGCCGATCAGCGCAACCACCGATGTGACCACGAACTCCCTCGGCCCGAAGGGAAAGATGTTCTTCACCACCGCGGAATAGGTGTAGAAGGCGGAGGCGATCATTAGAACCCAGGAGAGGGCCCTAAGCAGGTAAGCCACCGTGAATCTCTTAACCGCCCACCGGCCGAGCTTTCTTCTCACGAACTCGGTCATTCCGACGTAGTACAGGATCGTTGAGGCACCGAGGCAGGCTATTGAGCCGTTGTATGACCTCGTCGAGAGGATGAACGCGAGAAGGATGAATACCTCCGCCAGAATGAGCAGCGGCCGGGGCTTTAGGATGACCTCAACCCTCATCGGATCCACCAAAATTAAAAAGGGGCTCAGAGGAAGGGGTTCCTGAACTTCCTTCCGGGATAGTAGGCGATTCCCTCAAGTTCCTCCTCGATTCTTATCAGCTGGTTGTACTTCGCGTTTCTGTCGCTCCTCGCTGGAGCACCGGTCTTTATCTGGCCGGAGTTGAGGGCAACCGCTATGTCCGCTATGGTTGAGTCCTCCGTCTCCCCAGAGCGGTGGGAGACAACGACACCGTAGCCGGCCCTGAAGGCGGTGTAGGCGGCATCTATGGCCTCGCTGAGCGTTCCTATCTGATTGACCTTGAGGAGGAGCGCATTTGCCGCTCCCATCTCGATGCCCTTTCTTATCCTCTTGGGGTTGGTGACGAAGAGGTCGTCGCCGACGATCTGTATCTTGTCTCCGAGCTCCCTCGTTATAAGGGCGAAGCCCTCCCAGTCCTCCTCGTGGAACGGGTCCTCGATGGAAACTATCGGATAAGTTGAGACGAGCTCCCTGTAAAGCTCGAGGAGCTCTCCCCTGTCGTACTCCTTTCCGGCAACCACGTATTTCCCGATGTCAGGGTGGAAGAACTCGCTCGAGGCCGCATCAATGGCGAAGGCTATCTCGTCACCTGGTTTGTAACCTGCCTCCTCGATGGCCTGGATAAGGACTTCGAAGGGTTCGGTTACCTCCTTCATCGGCGGGGCGAATCCACCCTCGTCTCCAACGTTGATGGCTATTCTTCCGTACTTCTGGGCTATGACACCCTTGAGGACGTGATAGGTCTCGCTAACCCACCTTATGGCCTCGCGGAAGCTGTCTGCTCCGATAGGCATTATCATGAACTCTTGGAAGTCGAGGTCGTTGCCCGCGTGTACTCCACCGTTGATGACGTTGCTCATCGGAACCGGCATAACGTAGGCGTTGGTTCCTCCAATGTACTGGTAGAGCGGTAAACCCAGAGCGTTCGCTGCGGCCTTTGCAACCGCCAGAGAAACGCCGAGGATTGCATTAGCGCCGAGGTTGCTCTTGTTCTCCGTTCCGTCAAGCTCTATCATGAGAGTATCTATGTCCCTCTGCCAGGTGACGTCCATGCCCATTATTTCGGGCGCGATTATCTTGTTGACGTTCTCCACAGCTCTCCTAACTCCCTTCCCAAGGTATCTCTTCCCGCCGTCGCGTAGCTCAACCGCCTCGTGGGTTCCAGTTGAAGCTCCGCTCGGAACCGCTGCCCTTCCCATGCTGACCGGCGTGTATACCTCCACCTCAACTGTCGGGTTTCCCCTGCTGTCGAGTATCTCCCTGGCAATCACTCCAGTAATCTCGAAGGGGTTCTCCATCCCAATCACCTCATGGGGTATTCTCTCCGAGCATATAAAGGTTTTAGCCCGCCGTCGGAACCGATCCGGGACCAAAACTTTTTAAAACCTCCCCGCTTTTCTACTACTGGATGGGCCGGTAGCTCAGCCTGGTATGAGCGCCGCCCTCGCAAGGCGGAGGCCGCGGGTTCAAATCCCGCCCGGTCCACCACACTTCTCCGGAAACCCCTTAAGACTTCGTTGAGTTCTATTCCCGGTGGTTGGGGTGGAGGTAAAACTCCTGAAAGAGCTCGTCTCAATAGAATCCCCAACGGGGAGTGAGGGTGAGATATCGGCCTTTATACAGGATCTTCTCGTCGGTGAGGGAATCCCCGTTGAGACGCTTCCTGTTGAGGGCTTCGGCGATGACATCATAGCACGTCTTCCCGGTAGGGGACCGACGGTGGTTCTGAACGGCCACATGGACACTGTCAGGGCATCCGAGGGCTGGAACAGGGATCCCCTCGGAGAGTTTGAGGGTGACAGATTCTACGGACTGGGCAGCGCGGACATGAAGGGCGGTCTGGCGGCCATTCTTGGCGCGTTCATTGAACTGTCGAGGTTTCCCCTGGAGAAGAGGCCAAACGTTATCTTTACAGCTGTGAGCGATGAAGAGGGCTACTCGCGGGGGGCCTGGGAGCTCATACAGAGCGGGAAGCTTGAGGGGACCGATCTGGTTCTCGTTGCGGAGCCGACCGGCGAGAGCCTGATGCTGGGCGCGAGGGGAAGGCTCGTCGTGATGGTCAGGGCAATCGGTAAGAGGGCGCACGCCGCCAGACCTTACCTCGGGGTAAACGCGATAGAGGAACTCGGAGCCTTCGTGGGAAGCCTTGGAAGGATCCGGCTCAGGAAACACGGACAACTGGGTAGGGGATCCTACTGCACGCTCCACATAGGGGGTTCCGCCGACGGTCTGAGCGTTCCCGATGAGGCAATGGCGATAATCGACCGTCACATCGTTCCCGGCGAGGACTGGGAGAAGGTGAGGGGAGAACTGCTGGCTCTGTGGGAGAAGCTTGGACTCAGGGGGAACGTTGAGATAAGCCGGTTCGAGCGGCCCACTCCTGAGATGCTTCCCTATACTGTGAGACGAAACAGTCACTTCGTCAACCTCTTCCGCTCCGTCCACAGAGCGCTTTTTGGAGGGGATCCTGAGATAACCTACGGGAGGAGCGTCGGAGACTTCAACTACTTCGGAACCTACCTTGGCAGGCCAACCCTTGTCTACGGCCCGATTGGGGGCAACTGGCATTCCGCCGACGAGTGGGTGAGCGTCTCCTCGGTGAAGAGAGTTAAAAAGTTCTACTTGAGTTACCTGCGGGCAATGATTTGAAAAGAAAAGGTGTCAGAGTCTCTTCCCTACTATCGCCCCCACTAGGAAGGCCCCCAGGGCGACGACCGCGACGATGGGCCAGGGGGACTGCCCGGCAGAGGGAGTTTCAGCGGGGGTGTTGCCGGAACCGGAGGGGATCACTATTGGGGGAACCTCACTGGAGTTCTCCTGCGGAACGCTCGCAGGGGGCTTTGAAGAGCCGCCTATGAAGAGTCCCGCCGTTTCTCTGGCGTACTGATAGAATGTCATCGCCGTCTGGAGATCATCGAGACTGCGGGTCTTCTCGGCCCTTTTCTCGTAGCTCTCCGCGAACTCGTAGTAGGCCATCGCCAGTATCGGCGTTACCCCGTTGCTCTGGGCCATCCCTATGGCGGCCCTCGCGTCCTCCTTCATGGTTCTCAGCTTGTCCATCAGAACGGTCCAGTTGTCTATTCCGAGGGTATCGAGGAACACCTGGGCCCTGACCCGTGCCTCCATTGCCGTAAACAGCGCCGCCGAGTACTTTCCGTCCTCATAGTACTGCTCCGCCCTGACGATGCTGTCGCTCAGATCCCCGCCCACGCTGCCGTACATTGACTCTATGTAAGTTACGATCAGGCTGGACTCGTCTATGTACTCACGGGCGGTTGCCTTCACGGTCTCCCTGCTTATCTCCCGTCCGCCCGCGAACCTCTCGCCGAGCCGGGTCCAGAAGACGGATGTCTTTGCCCTCTCGTAGGAGTATGCGGCATCGCCTATGGCGTTCCAGTAGTCGTTGGAGTAGTAGTACTTCCAGGCTTCTTCGAGGAGTTCCTTTGCCTGTTCCACCCTCTCCTCCGCGGCCGCGACGGCCTGTAGCATGGTGATCCCCCTGATCTTAACGCTCTCCACGATCCTTTCGGAGGCGTTTATCTCCTTCTGGGTCATCCTGAGCAGTCTCTGTACATCCCCCGGATCCTTAACGTCGAGGTACCAGTCAACGTGCCTTATGATTATCCTCGCCTGAAAATCCCTGCTGAGGGCCGTGTAGTACCTTCCCCGGGACAGGGCCTCCCGCGACTCGTTGAGTATGGCTCTGGCCTCGTTGAGGGCCTCCATGAGGGTAGCGTAGGTGCCGTAGCCGACGTCACTGTCCTTCAGCTTTCTAAGGGTTTCATTGTAGTATACGCTCGTGTTCTCGTAGTCCTTCAGCGCATCCTCCCTGAGGAAGGAGGTATCTATCCTGATGTAGGCGGGTGCCCGGGGCCTCGGTATCCTGTGGCCTGTGAAGTAGTAGACTGCCTCGTAAATATCCCTAACCTCTATTACCCGAAGGCCCCACCGCTCCCTGGCGTACTCGACCACGTCGACTCTCCTGGTTTGAGTGTGTATCTCAACGACCCCGCCTATCTCCTTCTTCTGGGTCTCCTGGACGTACTGGATCCTCTGACCCTCGGGGATTAGAAACAGCTCCGCGCCGGCGCTGTGGGCCGCGGCCGCTTTCTCCAGTATGCCCCCAACCGGCCCTATGGTTCCATCCGGGTTTATCATGCCCGTCATCATAACCTTTGGATTGACGGGCCAGCCCTTGAGCGCCGCTATTATTCCCACTGTCATCGTTCCTCCGGCAGAGGGACCCCCAATGATCGGGGAGTCCGCCTTCACCTGTATAAAAACGTCGTACTTTCCCATGTCAACTCCCAGAACCTTGCCCGCGACCTGTGCGGCGAGTCTCGCGCTGGCCTGCATGTCCACCTGTGCCAGGGGCCAGGTTTCAACGTAGACGTGGCCGCTTCCGGGGGCAACGGTTATGACGAAGTCGGTCGCAACGCCTATGAGTTCGCCGCTGGAGGTCTTCGAAACGGCAGGTGCCTTGAGAACGACCGTGTGTCCCTCATCCGGGCACTGTGCTGCGGTGAAACCGGAAATGGGTGCCAGCAGCATCAGAACCAACGTCAGTACCGCCAGTTTTTTCATTTTCTCACCTGGTTTCAGGTTGGGGGGCATTAATAAAGCGTTTTTGGTTCATCCCTGAAATTGAGGTCGCACGAATTAAACGTCGGTAAATTCTAATGTTTTAGATAGGTGTAACAAAACCCTTAAAAACTCCCCCGTTTCCCCCGGGTGGGGAGGGATATGGACATCTTCACCAGACTCATCCAGAAGAAGTTCCGCGGAATTGCGGGTGAGAGGTACGAGGAGGTACTCAGGCGATACCGCGAGTTTCTCCTGCTTCCGGAGGAGTTTGTACTCCCGGAGATCAGCTCCGTTCTGATGCCCATTGATCGGTTCTCGGGGGAGATTCCGGAGGGAGTTTACGAGACCCTGAGCGCCTATCCGGGGGCCTCGGTCACGGTCGTTTACATCTCCGAGAGGAAGACCCTCGAGATAATAGAGCAGACCCTTGGACGGGAGGAGGCAGAAAAGCTCAGGAAGGCAAAGCTGGAGTTTGCGAAGAAACTCTCTGAGGAGATAGCCTCCCGTCTTGAGAAGCTCGGTCTCCGCGTGGAGAGGAAGTATTTCATAGGGAGCAAGAGTGACGACGTCATAACCATGATGGAGGAGGGGGACTTTGATCTCCTCGTGGTTTCCAGGAGCTACGGCTCCGAGGTCTCCAGGACGTCTCCGGTGAGTCCGGTGGTCATGAAGATAGTCCAGCACGTCGTGAAGCCGGCGATGGTTTACTGAGGTGAGATCATGGAGCAGGGTATTACGACGCTCGTGGCCGTTGTTGTGTTCCTGGGAGTATACGCCCTCATCATAAGCGAAAAGGTCCACAGGACTGTTGCGGCGCTTTTCGGTGCCGCGCTGATACTCTTCATTCGAATCGTCCCCTGGGATAAACTCCCCGAGTACCTGGATCTGGACACCCTATTCCTCCTCATAGGAATGATGATCATAGTCAACACCGCCAGGGAAAGCGGTCTGTTTGAGTTTATAGCCATAAAAACGGCAAAGCTCGCCAGGGGGAGCCCCATGAAAGTTCTCCTTCTGTTCTCACTAGTCACGGCACTTGTTAGCTCTGTTCTCGACAACGTCACCACCGTCCTGCTCCTTACGCCGATGTTGCTCTACATAACCCGGCTCATGGATGTTAACCCCGTCCCGTTCCTCCTGGCTGAGGTCTTTGCCTCGAACATCGGTGGAACCGCCACCCTCATCGGTGATCCCCCCAACATAATGATAGGCTCCGCCGCGGGACTGAGCTTCAACGAGTTCCTCGTTAACATGGGGCCCATAGCGGCCGTTGACCTGGTCCTCTCACTTGGCCTGATATACCTGATCTACCGCGGGGCGATGAGGGTTGATGAGAAGAAGAAGCGCAGCATAACGTCCATTATAGAGAGCCTCCGCGAGGAGGAGGCCATACGGGACCATTCACTCTTCAGGAAATCGGTCATCGTCATCCTGGCCGTTATCGGTCTCTTCTTCGTTCACGACAAACTCGGTCTGGAGCCGGCAGTCGTTGCGCTCTTTGGAGCTTCGGTTCTCCTGATATGGAGCGGTATGGAGCCAGACGAGATACTGGAGAAGGTGGAGTGGACGGCGATATTCTTCTTCGTCGGTCTATTTATCCTCGTCGGGGCGCTGGTTGAGACGGGGGTCATAAACGGGATAGCGAGCTGGGTGACCGGGCATATACACAGCACCGGGGAGGCCCTGGTGATAATCACCTGGTTCTCGGCCATAGCCTCTGCAATAGTCGATAACATTCCCCTCACTGCCGCGATGATCCCGCTGATAAAGGCGATGGGCAGTTCGATGAACATCTACCCCCTATGGTGGGCCCTCTCCCTTGGGGCGTGTCTCGGCGGTAACGGTACTGCCATAGGGGCGAGCGCGAACGTTGTGGTAATCGGAATAGCGGCGCGCGAGGGGATCAGGATCAGCTTTGTGGAGTTCCTGAAGGTTGGTTTAGTCGTGATGATCGTCACCGTGGCCGCGGGAATGGCTATCCTCTGGGTCAGGTACATAGGGGTGTGAGGCATGAAGGTACTCGTGCTTATAGACGGGTCAAAGTGGAGCCAGAAGGCGGCGCTTCACGCCATAGCCATAGTCAAGCGAAAGGGGGGAAAGGTGATACTCTTTTCGGTACTGGACCGCAGAGAGGCCAAGGCGATGGCCTTCAACCTTGGTCTCGTCAGTGAAAATCTTAAGGATGTCCAGAAGTTCGAGGAGACCATCTGGCGGGACATGAAGAAGAGCATCAGAAACATAATGGTCAACCTGCTCGAGTTCTGCCAGAAACAGAACGTCAACTGCTCCTTCAGAGTGGTTGAAGGACCAACGAGGGAAAAAATCCTGGAGGAGGCCAACTCCGGACAGTACTCCCTCGTCGTGATGGGCGCCTACGGGAGGAGCGGAAAGACCAGGATAGGATCGCTCCTCGAGGACGTGGTTGGTCTCATCGAACCGCCGGTGATGATCGTCCGCTAGCGCCTCCACATCGAGACGAGGAGTAGACCCAGCACCATAACCTCCAGGATGGCGGTTACAACGCCAACGTCCCTCTCTATCCATGAGGCGAGACTGAGGCCCTCTATCACCTTCTTCAGGGCGAGGAGAATGAAGGCCATCAGAAGGTAGAGTGCGGGCCTCAGATGACTCTTCCGATAGGCAACGAAGGACACCCAGGCCAGCAGAAGTGAAAGGACCATCGTCACAATCGCGAGGAGCAGCTCCATCATTCCCAGCCACCCCCAGCCAGCAGGTCTATCAGACCATCGGCAAGTTTGTCCCACAGACCGGGCCGGTATTCATTCACGAGCCTTAGCACCGTTTCAGGATCATATGCAAGCGTGTAGATCACGTTTCTCCCCTTCTTCTCCGCCCTCACAACCCCCAGCTTGAGGAGTTCGCTCATATGATAGTTGATCGTTGGCTGGCTGATGCCGAGGGCCTCCGCGAGTTCTTTCTGCATCATTGGGCGGTTCATCAGAAGGAGCAGGATGTTCCTCCGGGTTTCTGTGGAGATCGCTATGAGCAATCTCTGGGCATCTTCCTCCATTCTCCCCGGAAAGATGTAGCGTCTCCTTCCCACTTTCCTTGAAAACACCCTGCCTTCCTTCTCGAGCCTCGCCAGGTGATACTGCAGGTCACCTATCCCGAGCCCCAGCTCCCTTGCCAGGGCCCTGAAGGTTATTCCGGGCTTCCGCTGAATCGTCGCGAGTATTTCCCTTCTCCTCTCTCCGGTCATGTTTCCGCGGAACTCATATAAGCGAACCCCTTTTATGTCCACCGGTGGTGGAATGGAGAACCTCCTGAGGAAGGCTGATGAACTTGCGAGGCACTACGGCGTATCCTACTACGAAATGCGCATCGAGAGGGTGATTGAATCGGCCATCGTGACCTCTAACGGCCAGCTTGACGAATTCTCCCTCAACGAGGAAGTGGGGATAGGAGTAAGGACTTTCAACGGTGCGTGGGGCTTTTCGAGCGCCAACGATGTGAGCAGGGCGGGGGAGGCCATAGAAACGGCCATGAAGATAGCGAAGCTCTCGGAGGGAAACTCCAGGATTTACACTGGAGACCCCGTCGTTGACAGCGTCGAGATCAAAGCAAAAAAGCCATTCACGGAAATCGACGTCGAGAAAAAGCTGGCCCTCGTGAAGGAAACCGACTCGCTCCTCAAAGGCGAGAAAATCGCGAACAGGTCCGTTTACTACGGTGACAGCGTCAGGAAACAGCTCTACTTCAACTCCCTCGGGAGCGAGATAGAGACGGTTGTGCCGAGGATACGCTTCGGCTTCTCGGTCACGGCCAGAGAGAACGGCGGGATGCAGACCTACTGGAAGAGCTTCGGTGGAACCGCCGGCTGGGAGCTGGTCGAGGAAACAGACCTCCCCCACTGGACGGATTTCGTGAAGGAAAAGGCACTCTCGCTCCTCCACGCTCAGGCACCGCCCTCAGGGACGTTCGACGTTGTGATGGATCCGGAACTCACCGGCGTCTTCATCCACGAGGCCCTCGGTCATGCAGTCGAGGCCGATTCAGTTAAGAACGGCGACAGCATCTTAGCCGGAAAGCTCGGGGAGAAGATAGCTGTTGAAGGCCTGAACGTCGTGGACGATCCAACCCTGCCGGGCAAGTTCGGTTCTTACATATACGACGACGAGGGGATTAAGGCAAAGCGCGTCGAGCTGGTAAGGGACGGAATTTTAGCGAACTACCTCAACGACCGCGAGACGAGCGCTTTGCTTGGCCTCGAGCCCAACGGCCACGGAAGGGCCCAGGGTTATGCATACCAGCCGCTCGTGAGGATGGGTAACACCTACGTCGAGCCAGGCGACTGGAGCTTTGACGAGATGCTCGAGGAGGTCGAGAACGGCCTCTACATGATTGGAGACAAGGGCGGCCAGGTTGATACGGCAGGGGGAACCTTCACCTTTGGAGCCAAGGAGGGCTACATCATAGAGAAGGGCGAGATAAAGGCGCAGGTGAGGGATGTTGCCCTCTCGGGGAAGATATTGGACGTGCTCAAGAACATCAGGGCGATTGGAGACGATACAAGAATCGAGTTCCCCGGCTACTGCGGCAAGGGACAGGTCGTTCCCGTTGATGATGGGGGGCCGCACGTCCTCACGAGGGCTCTGGTTGGGGGCATGCGCTAGGGAGAGGTTAACGTTTCATTTCCTTCTATCTTTACTTCAACGACCGCCCAGCCCTTCCAGCCGTCCTCACCGAAGGCGACGATGTAGAGGTAGTAGGTCTTTCCCGGAGTTGCTCCTAATGTGCCTATCCTCACCTCGAAGGTTCCGTTCTTCCCGGGTTCCACCTCAACAGTTTCCGGCCTTATCTCGACCTTCGGCTCGGAAACCGGCTCAAGCCTCGACTCCAGACCGTTCCAGGCGTATCGGACAAACGTATCGGCGAGGTAGGCTTTGAGCTCCACTTTTCCGCGGTGGTAACCGGTGGTGCTTTCCCCGCTGGAGGACGAGACCCTATACTCCCTGGCGAAGACGAGTCCCTTTAGGGTGACAGTTCTGTTTACGGGAACCGCCAGGCCGTAGTGGTCTATCATGACCTCGCCATCCCCGATGAGAATGTTGCCGGCATTGAACTCGCCGTAGCCTGGAGGGATAACCTGCGATTCAGTGGTGTCCCCACGGGGCCCGCTGATGCACCCGCCCGCCAGGAGCATTAGGGTAATCATCGCGACAGGATAAACCTTTCGTATCATCGTTCCACCTTTCTTAGTTCCCAAGGGGACACTTAACACTTCCCATCGCTTCAATCTCCTCTGAAGTCATGGGAAGGGGAGCATCCAACGGCTCGAATACCTTTTAAGCTCCGGCCGGAAGTTATGCGGGATGCCGATGATGGACGGGCTGGTCGCGATACTCGATGGAAAGAACGTTGAATGGGAGATCTACTGGGAGAGGGGTACTGTGAGCTCCTTCAGGATAGAGCGCGAGAGCCTTGAGCGCTCCCAGAGGAAGTTCTACTCCGGGATAGGTCTCAGGATTGGCTACGGGGATAAACTCGGCTTCTCCTACATCACCGGCCTGAACCACGACAGGAAAACCCTTGAGGACTTCGTGGAGAGAACCATTAAGCTGGCGAGGGTGAGTGAGGTCCCCTTTGTTGGTTTTCCCGAACCCGGAAAACCTGCTAAGGTTGAGAACCTCTACGACCGCAGGATAGAGGAGATGTCCTTTGAGGAGGCCCATTCATTGGCCTCCGACTTCGCGGGACTGATGGTTGAACTCAAAGGCGATGCTACCCTCTCAGGTTCCCTCGCCTTCGGTGTGAATGCCCGCGGTCTCTTGAACTCCAACGGTGTTGAGCTGGAGGATCGCTCGACGGGAATGAGTGTTTCCGTCTACGCGGTCCTCGGCACAGGGACGGGCTCCCACTACCAGTCCTACCGCTTGCTCCCACCCCTCGGGGAACTCGAAAAAGGCATCCGCGAGGCCCTCCACGATGCGGAGCTTAGCGCGAGGGCGAAGCCGATTGATGGCCACTCCGGGGAGGTCCTACTCGAGCCGGGGGCTTTTCATTCTGTTCTCTCGATATTCCTCGAGAACGTCTTTGGCGACAGCGTCTACTTCGGGAGGAGCAGATTCTCATCGCCTGGTGAAGAGGTGGGAAGCGAGTGCCTGACCATCCTCGACGACGCCACCCTTCCGGCCGGTTCCGGGAGCTATCCCTTCGACGGCGAGGGCGTTCCCGGTCAGAGGACGGTTCTCATTGAAAACGGCGTTCTCAAATCCTTCCTCCTCGACCACACCTACGCCTCCTTCCTCGGAATGGAGAGCACCGGCAACGCGGTCAGGGACTTCAGGACTAAGCCGCGCATAGGGACGAGCAACCTCGTCGTTGAACAGGGAAAGGAATCACTGGAGGACTTCGAGGGGGTCGTCATCAAAGAGGTATTCGGCGAGCATACGGCCAACCCGGTAAGCGGGGACTTCTCTCTCACCATAGGACTCGGCTACGTCGTGGAGAAAGGTGATGTTAAGCCCTTCCGCGATAACATGCTCACCGGAAACGTCTTCGAGCTTCTGAAGTCCATAACCGCCGTTGGGAGGAACCCCGTCCGCCTGGGGGACTTCGTTTCTCCCCGCGTTCTGGTCGTGGCCAGGGTTGTGTAACCCTCGCTAGTTTTATATATCCGGGGACTTAACTGTCCATGGTGATGGCGGATGGTTGTAAAAGACGTCTTCGACCTGTTCTCGCACCTCGTTCCCGGTGAGACGGTTCTGGTTGAGTACCCTTCAGAGTTTCCGGTTGAGATCCTCTTCTCGAAGCTCCTTGCGTGGGCGGAGAAGAGGAGTATCCCGGTTGTCGTGGATGATGTCCTCGATACCTTTCCCCAGTATCTCTCGCGGCTTGAAGTCAGGTCCCAGGACGTTGGAAAAATCTCCTCGGTTCCGGTCATAAAGATAGGCGGCCGCTGGAAGGCCGGAAACGTGGTCGGGAGCGTTGACGTTGACAAGCACTTCCTCGACACCGAGTACTACGAAAGGGTCTACGCTAAGGTCTCCGGGGGTAAGTTCGTCCTCAATCCAGTTTTGGGATTCTACAAGTTCTTTCTGGGTCTTCAGGGCAGGGAGCTTCTCCGTCTCTTACGGAACATCTCGACCTTCGTCGGGAGAAGGGATCGTATTGCGGTTTACTTCATCAACGCGGACGTCGTTAAAAGCGATCCCTCCTGTGGGGGCTATCACGTCTTCAGGGAGGTGTCCACGACCATCGTTTCCATCGAACACTCCGGTGATGGCTACGTTGCCAGGGTTCCGAAGGCCGCGGACGAGGGGATCATAGGCGCCAAAATCCCGGTGCCGTGAGGTTTATAAGTCCCCTTCTTTATCACCTTCGGTGATATGGTTTGGGAAGGCGCTTGGGTCCAGTAGCCCTACTGTTTGCTTTACTCATTCTATCCCCGCTGGCGTCTGCCCATACTTACATGGTCCCAGAGAGGGGCGTAATCTACCAGGTCATGATCGACCGCTTTTACGACGGCAATCAGAGCAACGACGATCCATTCTACGATTCGAACCACAGGAACTACCGCCTCTACTGGGGCGGCGACCTTGAGGGTCTCATCGATAAGCTCGACTACATCAAAAGCCTCGGCGTTTCTATGATATGGGTCTCCCCGCTGGACGACAACATCAACAGGATGGCCTCCGGAAGCGCCCCGTACCACGGCTACTGGACGCGGGACTACAAGGGAATAGAGGAGCACTTCGGGGACTGGAGCGACTTCAAGCGTTTAACTGAGGAAGCGAGAAAGAGGGGAATCTGCGTGATAGTTGACTACGTGCCCAACCACGCCGGCCCGGCTACCGACGGAGAGTTCGGCTCCCTCTATGACAATGGGACGAAGGTCACCGACTATTACAAGGACGCCAAGAAGGCAAGGCTCAACCCATACACCGGAAGCAGGGAGGCGGTATACCACCACAACGGGGACATAAAGGAGTGGCGCGGCTTCCAGCTCAAGTACGCGAACCTCTACGGTTTAGCCGACTTCAACCAGCTCAACCCCTGGGTGGATTCCTACTTAACGGATGGGGCCAGGCTCTTCGTCGAGAACGGCGCCTGCGGCTTCAGGATAGATGCAGCCAAGCACATGGACCTCGGCTGGCTTGAGAGCTTCTACCTCCGCCTCTACTCGGAGAGGCCGCTTTTCATCTACGGCGAGTACTATGCCCTCTCCACTGACAGAACCGCGGATCTCTACGACTTCTACCGCTACTCCAACGTCTCACCCCTCCTCGCGATTCCCATCAGGGGTGATATGGCGCGAACCTTCGCCTTCCTCGGCAGTCTGAAGGACCTCTCGGAGGAGCTTTCCTCCTACTACTCCCTCTTCGTCTACCCGAACAAGCAGGTGAACTTCCTCGACAGCCACGATCTGGTCCGCTTCCTCAACATGGCAGACAGGAGGGACAAAATGGAGCGCTTCCACATGGCCCTCGCCTTGACGATGACGCTCCCCGGAATCCCGGTTATCTACTACGGCGACGAGAGCTACCTCGTGAGCAGGGACGGGAAGGGCGATCCCTACAACAGGCCGATGATGGTCTTCAATAACACCACCGAGGCGGCGCGCATCATTAGAACCCTTGCGGAGCTTAGGAAGATCAACGACGCTTTAGCGTTTGGCAACTTCAGAACTCTCTATGCCAACTACTCCACCTGGGCCTTTGAGAGGACCTTTGGGGCGCATAAACTCCTCGTCACCATGAACAAAGGCTCCCCGAGGGACCTCACATTAAACCTCGATTGGCCGGACGGGGTTTATCGCGATGCCCTCTACAATGCCGAGATGGCTGTAAAGGACGGGACGGCTACGCTGACTCTCCAGAAGGACGGCTTCTACGTCTTCCACATCGAGCGCCCGCAGGAGAGGCCGCTCATCGGTTCTCTAACCCCCTCCACGGCCCGGCCTGGCCAGGAAATCCTCATCGGTGGCGCCGGCTTCGGGGAGAGTGGGAGGGTTATCGTTGGTGGCAGAGAAGCGGAGGTGCTCTCCTGGAACTCCACAGCTATACTCGTCCGCGTTCCAAAGGTCGAAACCTCCTCCGCGTGGGTGAACGTCACTGTCGAGAGTAATGGAAAGAGAAGCAACCCGGCTAAGCTCCGCTACTACTCCGGAAACGACGTTCCCGCGCTGGTCGTGATCAACGGGACGAACCTGAGGGGCCAGCTCTGGATACGGGGCAACATCTCCGAGCTTGCCGAACCTAGGCCGCTCCTGAGGTCATCGAGGGGCTACTACTTCACCGTTGTTCCCCTTCCGAACGGAACTGTTTTCTCGGTCAGACTCTACCGCGGCCTGCCCTGGGAAAAGCTGGAACCTCTCAACGTCACCCTCTACGGGATCGGTGGCAGGACCGTGGTACTCACACTGGAACCGCCGGTATGCCCCACGACTACGGTCGTCCACAGCCCGATCGGGACGAACCCGGTCCCCTACATCGCCCCTGCTGTTCTCCTGCTGATCGTGGCGACGGTAGTGTTCAGGAGGAGGGGTTAGACCTCCTCTTCATCACATCCGGAAGCATCCCAAGGTTATCGAGCAGCTCGACCTCCCACTCCGCCAGGCTCGGACAAACAGTGCATCCCAGCCGGTAGAAGCCCGCGTAGTAGAGGGGATGGAGGTCAAAGCCCCTCAAGAGGATGAAGAGCTGGACCATGAGCCCGCTCCAGAACTTCACGGGCATGACCTCGATGAACTCGCCCAGGATGTCGTTTCTCCTCACCACGACCGGTGGCTTGAGCCTCCTCCTCGCGCTCTCCCCGTCCCTGTCACCGACCACCAGTAAGGGCCTCTCGAGGTCTTCGACGGCCTTGTATAGGGCTTCGACCTTCATCCTCGTGCACCATCTGTTGGAGTGGGTCGGCATGCCGAACCTTTCGATGGGCATCGGAACCTCGACCTTTATCAGCTCGACGCCGAGCCTTTTCGCCAGTTCCTCCACGTATTCGTCCGTCCCCGGCATCTCATACTCCATCCTGACGTAGACCGCCCGTACCCTGCCGAAGACCTCCCTCGCGAGGATTAAAGCAGCGGTGGAGTCCTTGCCGCCGCTCCAGGGGACGACCACGTCGTAGTCCTTAAACCTCTCCAGGAAAGCCCTGCTCGCCCCGGCGAAGGTCTCTATGTATCCCTCGTTGGCTTTCAGGATGGATTCGAGGGGGACGTCCTCCGTGCACGGGCACCTCCAGAGGACCTCCGTAGGAAAGCCGAGCTTCTTGCTGACCTCGGCGACCCTGTTCGGTCCTGAGAAATAGACCTCTTGGTTCATCAACTTCCTCAGAACGAGGGAGTTTTCGCCGAGTTCAACTTTGAGAATTGACCTCATGGCCCTTCTGAAACCCTCGCCGAGTGCCAGGTAGACGTCGTAATCGGGATGGATTTCGATTCCGAAGGGATTCTCGGGGTTGAGCTTGTAAGCACCGTCCCATTCGATTCCGAGGCGAAAGCGGGCCTTTATCTCCTCCAGGTTGGCGTGGAGCTCGTCCGTCCGCATGTTCCTTACCCGTTTCGTCCTCAAGAGCCTCGCGTAGAAGGGCTTTCCGCTCTCCCTCAGGATCGGGAGGAGTTCCTTCATGAGGTCTCTCTCGCTCTCGCCGAGGAGCAGGATCGGGATGTACGGCTTCCGGAGAACTTCTTCAAGGTTCTCGATGACCTCCTCCTTCCGCCTTCCCCCGCCGAGGCTCTCCACACTCAAAAAACCGCCGTAGCTCCTCTCGTTGAGGTACTGGAGGGCCTTGGCATCTTTTCTGGCCCGGGTTATTACGGTGAACATGGGGCGGGTTTGAGTTGTCTGCTTAAAAGCTTGTCTCTCCCCTCCCTCCAGCCCGGTAGAGGAGGTAGAGGGTCTCCCCGTCAACACCCCGGGCCACCGGTTCGAGAATTTTCTCATCCCCCGCTCCTGCGAAGATAACCCTCACCGGCCTCTCATCGAGCTCAAGCTCGACCCTCGCCGTCCCCCACTCCGCCAGGAAGAAACCGCTCACCGGGATCGCTTTCCTGCCGTTGTGCGTCTCAACCAAAACCCTTCCCTCCTCCGAAACGTCCACAGCCACGAGTATCTTCTTGGGGCGCCACTCCCATGGAGTGGAGAGCACTATCCCTAGGAGAAGGAGTGCTATTGGAAGCAGGATGACGCCACCGGGGAGGGCGATTCTCAGGCCGAAGAACACGATGGCGACTGCTACGATGGGGGATGTTAGTATCGCCGCCAGTCCTGGAAACAGGTTCCGGCTGAAGGCTCTCCCAAAGTGCCCTTCCAGTTTCTCGAGCCTCTCCACATAGTCCACAGTCACGCTAAGGGTAATCAGCACCAGTACCGGGATGATGGAGGAAAAGTATGGGCTCGAAAGCACGGGTTCGGCCAGGGACTCGTGTACCCGGGGGAAGGCCGCCGCCAGAAGGGTTGAGGTTCCAAGGGTGTAGGGAACCGTGTAGAGAAGGGTCGCAAGCAGAACGCTCCCCCCCGCTGAACCGCTGGAGAGGAAAAGGCCAGCGATGAGAAGGGCCGAGGCGAGGGCCATCCATGGCCCGAAGATGCTGGAGTACGCAAGGCCCACCAGCGCGACCGCCGAGGCAACGGTGAGTGATTTCACCCGGGCCAACTTCACGAAGATCCCTCCTTTCCTTTGGATCCCAGGCGGATGACGCGGGCCGTTTCCATGAGTTCACCCAGGATGGCCCTCTTTTCGAGCTCGATCATTGGGTCCCCGTGGTCCGGTGAAACGTCCACCAGAATCGGTCGTCTTCCTGTGAGCACTCTCGCGGTCACGAGTCCCTTTCTGGTTTCCACCTTCGTTCCTTCGAGGATGTTGGAGACGTAGATCACGAGTGGAGTGCGGCGCGTGAGCGTTCCCCTCAGTTTCTCGATCACATCGGGAAGGGTCTCGTCAACCTCCCGGCCAGCCCCGGCCATTGCCTCCACGATGCCCCGAAGTCTCTCCCGACCCGTTGCCGGTGGCAGGAATCTACCGGCACCGAGAATGTAGAGCCCTACATGGTGGTCGTTGCCGAGGAGGTACCTTGCCAGGGCGATGACCAGCGCCGCTCCGACGTCGTAGGGGCTGACCCCTTCCCCGGGTATCATAAGGGTTCTCGAGTCAAGGATGAACAGAACGGCCTCCCTCACCTCGCCCTCCAGTTCGTTGACCAGGGGTTCACCCAGCCTGGCCGTGGCCTTCCAGTTTATCAGCTTCATGGGATCCCCGGGGAGGTAGGGCCTTATCTCGCGGAACTCCATTGATCGCGTCCACCGGTTGAGGACCCTCCTGGGGAGGGGTCTTTGCATCTCCACCCCGGCCCTTTCACCCGGGATCACCCTTATCCTGAGCTTCTCCCCGGGAATCCCCCAGAAGTGTCTGGTTCCCAGAGGATTCTCGGCAATAACCTCGCTCCCCGGAAGCGTATGGGCACCGCCCCTGAGGGGCCGCAGCCGATAGGAGTACTCCACCTGGAGGGATTTTCTGCCCTTGAAGAAGGTTCCCACCGGGCTCCCCTCCACAACCTCAACGCTTCCGGGAAGACGATCCCTGACGACGAGGGTTCCAATTCCCCTCCCGGCCCTGATCCTCACCCTCACTTCGACCTCCTCCCCCTGACGCACTTTCTCCCTTGAGAGGCTCCTCTCAACCCTTATGTCCCCCGGTGGGTCCATTAGAGTGCCGACCGCGAGTATCGTGAGGGGAACCGCCGCCAGCACGATCATTCCCGGGGAGAGGAGGGCCACCCCGACGAGGATCGCCCAGATGAGGTAGCCAACGAGCCTCTTTTTCATCTCTCCCCACCCCTTCCAAGGAGTTTTTCGAGCTCGTGGAGAACTTCTTCGACGATTCTCATCCTTCTTGCTAACTCCGCCCGCTCGCGCCTTCGCCGTATCCAGGCCGGCGTCAGAGGGGAGGTTTTTTCGGGTTCGTAGTCCGCCACTCTCGATACCAGTTCCTCGAACTCCGCCCTCGTCCCGAAGAGCCTTCCGCCGTAGTAGGCGAGGAAGGCCACAAGCGGTCCCCTCCTGCCCCGAATCACGAACTCCTGCACGGCCCTCTCGATGGCCTTCAGCTCGGGGTCGAAGGGTCGTCCCTCCTCCCAGAGCCGGAGGAGGTACTCCTCGGGATCCGTTCTTGATACGAGGGAGTACACGATGTTACCCGCGATGAGAACGCCAAGGAAGAGAATCAGCCACTCGGCGTAGAAGACCAGTTCAGGGTGGGTTTCCAGGAGCGTGCCCCCCATCGAGGCGTAGAGTCCGAACAGTCCGCCGAGAATCCCGAACCCCAGAGCGTTTTCTTCAAAGAACCGGATTCCCAGCTCGGAGAGAGCGTAGGCCACGAAGAGGGAGATCCCTGTGTAGAGAAAAACCCTGGAATAGCCCCCCACAGGGGGGAGCCCCGAAACACCGTGGAGGAGCATTAGGAGGCCAAGTCCACGGACGAGTTTTGCACGGTTCTTGAGGGAAGGTGCCAGGAGAACGAGTCCGGTTCCCAGGAACGCCTCCCACAGGGAGCTCCAGTTTTCCGGGAGAATGAGGGCAGATGCAAGGGAAATACCGAACACCCTCAGGAACCTTCCGGGGGTCTTTCCAACCAGGTCTGCCACTATCAGGAATGCCACCAGGACAAGGGCGGAGGCGAAGACAGGAAACGTCCCGAGCTCCAGGGATAGGACGTAGGCAGCCATAGCGATTCCCGCGTAAAGGATCATCCTACCCGTTCCTGGCTTAAACAACGCACTCACCCCCCACCAGCTCGAGGAGGGCCCTGTAAAACCTGATGAAGTCTCCCCTTGAGAGTCCCCCCGTCCCGTACCTGGCCCTCTCAAACGTCCCTGTAATTATGTCCAGGGGTTTTGGGGGATAGAGTTTCTCCGCGAGGGCCCCGGCTATCTCCCTCGGGGTCATCTTCTCCACATCCAGCCCGAGGTTTCCCGCCCACGGGAGGAGGCATCTCTCGTAGAACATCCCGACGGCGTCTGCGTAGTCCCTCACGACCACCACCCTGACCCGTTCGCTTTTCCCTCTGCACCGGACCTCCACCCAGTGCTCACCCGCCGGAAGAACCAGTGTGAATTTCCTTCCCACCCCGAGGGAATGCCCGTCGACGAGCAGCTCGGCTCCGTCGCAACCGGCCGTTACTTCAATCCTTTCCCCCTCCCGGTAGACGGGAACGCCATCCGGAAACGCCACCGTCGGGGAATTCCCCACCCCCGGGTTCTTCCTGCGGGTGGCGACGTAAACTGCCAGGAGAAGACCGATTACCGCGGCGATACCCCAGGGTCCGCCTTCCCCGTGGAGCGGTACCCTGAAGGATGCCCTCGCGGGGAGGTAGTAGCCGCTCCCCTCAAAAATCACGGTCACGTTGAGCACCTCCGCGTCTTCCCCCACGGGGATCCTGGCGATCGCAATCCCAGAGGAGTTCGTGGTCGAGACTTCAGTGAGGTTTTCTGTCCTCACCACCAGCCTCATCCCCGGGACAGGTTCTCCTAGGCGGTTGAATACCCCCAGCCTTAACGTGGCGGAATCGTCCTCCCTCTCGGTCCCGAGGAGCCTTATCTCCACAGGAGAGACCACCCTCAGAACGATCCTCCCCAGGATGTGGGCCCCGGAGCGGAACTCGAGCGTTCTCTCCCCGACAGTCGGGAAGGGTTCGATGACAACTGAGAAGCTCCCGTTCTCAACCCTCACCCTGTACTCCCTGTCGGGGAAGATGTAGGCCTTCAGCGTTGCGTTTTCCACACCGACGAGGGCACCCCTAAGGTTAAGGGGACTTCCCAGGGTGACGTTGATCTCTTTCGGGAGTTTGAGCTTCACCGTCCTCACCACAGTCAGGGCCGAGCTCCCGGCGTAGAAGTCGGTCCCGTTGAAGAGGAACCCCAATCTATGAACTTCCACGCCCGCCACCGGCACAGTGACGCGGAACGTTCCTCCTGGGGATGTTCTCAGCTCCCCGGCAGGAGCTCCATCGAGGAGGAACCCTATCGTCGCGTTCGCTATCCCGTGCCCATCCCGTCCGCGGAGAATCCCGGTCACCGTCACGTTTCCTGGAGGGGCGATCACCTCTTCGGGGACGGTTATCTCTGTAAGCCCGATCACGATGACCTGTCCCGAGGATGAACCATCCCCCGGGACGCCGGCGGGGGGAAGATATGTCACCCCGAGGATGAACCGTCCCCCGGGCAACTCCGTCGGAACGGTGGCGTTGAAAGAGAACCTCCCGCCGCTGACCTTTCCGACTCCCAGGAGGTGGAGCCTGTCGCTCTCTATGGTAGCGTAGACCAGGCCGCTCTCCAGGGGGTGGCCGGACTCTCGTCCCCTGACGGTTCCTGAGATCTCGAAACCTGTTCCACCCATCAGCCTCACGGGAAGAACCGGGTCAACTTCGGGCGGGTCAACGATGAGGACCGGAAGGACGACGGTTTGGTTCTCTTCTTTGCCCCTGAGCTCAAGCACGACCCTCTGCCATCCGGGAGGGGTTCTGTTCCCGGTCAAAAAGACAACGAGGACCCCCGTGTCCTTTGGATCCGAGGAGAGGTATAGCGTGCCGGCAACGAGGGGGGAGTCCGAGGACACCGCAACCGATTCCAGTCCCCTCACACGAATCAGAGCCCTGGTGGTCTCACCGTACCTCATGATAATCCAGTCCCCTTCGGGGTAGACGGCCGCCCTGCCGATAACGTTCACCCTTACCGGAAGAACAACCGTCGAACCATCGCGGGCGGAGGCGTTGACAAAGAGCGCGTAACTCCCGGGTCTTTTGAATGGCCCCACGGGGATTTCGAAGGTCCCGGGACGGGTGGTGGTGAAGAGCTCCCGTCCGGTCCAGTCGGTGATCCGGAGGGTGGCGTTAAGTCCGCTTGCAACGTCCAGGAAGTGCACCCTCAGAAGGACGCTCCCGTTAATGGGTACCGTGAACTCGTTCTCCTCCAGCTTGATTTCAAAGGGCCGGAAAACGTTCGTGTAGTCGTTGATGGGGTCGAAAGTCAGCCAGCCCGCGCCCCTGAAGTATACCTCCGCCCAGTAGAGGCGGTTCTTTCCGGTGATTCTCTGCGGTTCAGGAGTGGCGTTTATCCCGAATCCCTCCACGAGCCTCGAGGGAAGGCCGTTCAGCCTGGCCAGCAGGACGAAGGCCGTGGCGAAGTCGTAGGAGCTTCCCGTCTTCGAGTGGAAGAGGAACCAACGAAGCCGGTCGGTGTTGTTGGGAGGTGCGACACTTTCGTTGAGCGCGTAGTTTCCCGTAAGGTAGTACATTATCCTTTCTGCCTTTTCGTAGTCGGACTTCGCCCCCAGTGTGATCCTCATGGCAAGGGTCGCGAGGTCCCGGTCGTTCGGGGCGTTGAGGTAATCGGTGAGGTTCCCGGCCGTGAGGTTGAGGAGATAGGGGGGATCGAAGGTATAAGTAATCGCCCTGAACCGGTAGAATGTAACATTCGTGGCCGTCTGGAAGAGATCGTACTCCGGGAGGGCACTAACCCCTGGAGCCTCGACCCGGACCGTGTGGAGGGCCGTTGGAAGGGTTTTGAGCGGAACTGATGAGACAACGGTCACGGTGTCTGTTTCCTCGTGGTGGGGAACTGTTATTTCGGGCCTCGCGATTATCCCCGAGGGGATCCTGGTGGCGTTTCCCTCCCGCCACTTCCCGTTCACGTAAATGGAGTAAACCGCGGTGCGGAGGTAATGGATGTGGGCCGCCCCGGTGACGCTGAGTTCCGGCTCTCCATTGGGTGCGGGGGAAGATCCTGTCGGTTCAGTACCGTTTCCGGAATTCCTGGCGAGCAGATCCTCGATCGGGACGGGAGAGGGGGCGAACTCGGGAACCGATCTCAGAAGGGCGGAGGCCATGAGCAGCGAGATCAGGATCATCAACGAGAAGGTTACGTACTTACGAACCCTCATGACAGAAACCCTTCATCGGTGTGTTATATAAAGCTTTTCATGACTGTAAATCTTCACCCGCCAAAACCCTTAACTGGGGATGTGCGTTCTTAATCCGGTGATTGGTATGGACTTTGGTAGAAAGCCCCTCATAGGGATGGTCCATCTGAAGCCGCTCCCCGGCTCCTACCTCTACGGCGACGATCTGGGGACGGTGATTGAGTCAGCTCTCAGGGACGCCAGAACGCTTGAAAAAGCGGGTTTCGATGCGATTATGGTTGAAAACTTCGGCGACGTGCCGTTTCCAAAATACGTGGATAAGACGACCGTTGCATCCTTTACGGCTGTGGCCAAGGCAATCCGTGACGAGGTTTCGGTTCCGGTTGGAATAAACGTTCTGAGAAACGACGGGATAGCGGCTTACTCCATAGCCTACGCGATAAAAGCGGATTTCATACGGGTGAACGTGCTGAGCGGTGTGGTTTACACGGACCAGGGAATCATCGAGGGCATCGCCCATGAACTTGCAAGGCTGAGGAAACTCCTCCCAAGCGGGATCAGGGTCTTCGCGGATGTGCACGTCAAGCACGCGGTTCACTTCTTCGACTTTGAGGATGCTATACGCGATACCGTTGAGCGCGGTTTAGCCGATGCCATCGTCGTGAGCGGGAAGGCAACCGGAAAACCCGTTGACCTGAAAAAGCTGGCCCTCGCGAAGAAAATCTCTCCCGTTCCGGTGGTAGTTGGCTCGGGGACAACCTACGAGAATCTGCCCCAACTCTGGAATCATGCGGATGGCTTTATCGTGGGGACCTGGATAAAGCGGGACGGAATTGTCGAGAACGAGGTTTCTCCGGAGAGGGCAAGGAAACTCGTTGAGCTCGCGAAAAATCTTCGCTCTCGAAAATCTTTAACTTGACTTTCTTTTCGCTCGAATTTTCTTTTCCGAAAGGCTTATTACCCATTAATGCGTAATTAGCTGCCGTAAAAACGCAAGACCTGTCCCGCTTTTCTCTTCCGCGAGATGGTTTTGCCGGGATGTGATTGAATGTCCGGAAAACACCCAACGGGCTTTGAGGTCTTGACTCGGTTATTAAATTTGCCCTCACCTTTGGGTTAGCTTTACCATCCCTCAGGTCCGCGAGGCGTTTTCTGGATTTGTTGGGAGGTCGGTAGGATGTTGAAAAAACTCGCCCCCCTCGTGGGGATTATCGTGTTGTTGGCCCTTCCAGTTTCCGCTTCCCAGTTTCCGGAGGAACTACCCTCAATAACCAGGGAGGAGGCGAGGTCCCTGGGGCTGGTTCTCACCTACAGCGGGGGAAGCACCAACTTCAACTACGTCCTCTTTTATCAAGACTTCATGTGCGCAAACCATACCAAGGACAGCTCCAACTACGTGGAGGTTTTGGTCAATTACTACAACGACAGCGGCGCCGTTGAGCAGTTCGAAGGGTTCATCAAAATCGCCAAGAACTACACGGACAGGGAATACGTCCTGACGAACTCCGTGGGGGAGGAAATAGGAAGGGAGTACGTCCACTACGAGCTCACCACGGGTTCAAACTACGCCGACTTGAGAACCGTTCACGGCAGGGAGTACCTGGATGGGTACAGGTTCGTGTCCATTGAACACACATACGAAGCTTTGGTTAACGGCCACTACTGGGTCATGGCAAAGGCTGTTTACGTCGAGGGAACCACCGCCTGCAACCTCGAAGGTCTCGCCCCGATTCTGCTCAACATTTACCTTGAGCGAATCCCAAACAGTACGGTGAGGGTTCCGGTGAACTCCTCCGTGGAGGTACCGGGGAATGGGGAGTCTCACTTTGAGCCCCCTGAACTGAACCCCGACGCGGCGGAGAGGATGAAAACCACTCAAGAGAAGCTCAGAGAACTCGGCCGGAGTTGGGGTGGTTTCCTAGTCATCGAAACCTCCGGGAGAGAGGTCATCAGGCTCGTCAACTCAAAGGCCGACCACACCGACGATGGCACGGCCCTCGGCTGGAAGGCCAAATATTACGGCAACAGGGTCCTTGATTCCTTCATAGACAGGGTGGCGGACTACTTGCCAAAACCGCTGGGCCTCTTCAAGGACTACTTCAAGGCCGACAAGGACATCAACGTCTTCTCGGACGACGAACTGGTGAGAAAGACCGCCAAGGACCTCCACGTGGACGAGAAAAGCGCGTCGCTCTACAACGGCATGTCGGACATAGAGAACCGCGAGAAGGCCCTCTCGCCCTACAGAAACGCCGTCCCTTCCAGCGTCGAAACGAAGCCGATAGAGCTTATCCTCAACTCGATGGGTGTCGCCATAAAGAAGACGCTCGCCCAGGACTACCGCTGGGAGTTCGAGAAGACAGCTGAAATAGCCCTCCGCTACAAGAGGGCCGGGCTGAAGTACAGGGACATCATCAGGAACACGGTCGAGGAGATAGGCGACACCACAACGGGAATGCACCGCGTCAACATGATGAACAGAAACTCCCAGGGTGATTTCAGGAACCAGGAGGCGAGGGTGAGGTTCTACCTCAACAAGCTCTACGAGGAGGGGGTAATATGAAGGGTAAGCTCCTGCTCCTCCTTCTCATCCTAATAGGCGGCTACATCTACTTCAACGGGGACTTTCACGTTCCCGACGATATCAGTCCTGAGCGGGTTATAGATACCGCCAAGAACGTGACGGATAACCTCGGGGAGACCTCCACCGCAACGGAAACCCCCTCGGATGGAACGGGCATGGACTTAGCAGGGAACGTGAGTGTGATTAACTCCGGCAACTGGACGGTAATACGCTTCGAGACAGGCGTCATTGACGGGGACCTCCTCGGCAGGGCCTATACCCTCGCGGAGAGAGCTCATAAAAACGGCTCCGAGAACATCAGGGTAGAGGCCTACTTTGACGACGAGCCTGTAATCGCGCTGACCGTCAAGGATGGCAACCTCAACAACGCCACCTTCGAGGACATTAGAAGGCCTGAGTTCAGGATTGAGACTGACCTGGGCCTCTTCGACGTTCTCGTCCACAGCGTAACCGTTACGAACGACACCGCGAGCGTTTCCCTCGAGTATCTTGCAGACGGGGATTCATTCTGGAGGGACTACGCCAAGATGAGCCTGGCAATCCTCGAAGATGCACCGTGGGTTGAGAAGGTGGAGATAGTCTACCTCGGCGAGAGAAACGTGAGCGTTTCAGTTCCCAGCGATGCCCTCCTTAAAGCCCTCTCCGGAGAGCTCTCGCCTGAGGAGTTCGCGGGGGAGATTGACGTTATCGAGCTCAGCGGTGATAGGGGGTGAAAAAATGGGTTTGATTAAAAAACTGGCCGCCGCTTTCCTCCTGCTTGTTGTTCTGGGAATCGCGGGCATCTTCGGGATGCAGTACTACTACAACACCACCTACGACAAGGTTCCAGTAGAGGTGAAGACCGAAACGGTAAGCGGTGACGTATTCTACCTCTCACATCTTCTTCCCGCTGGAAAATACTACATCAACGCGAGCAGTGAGGGAAGGGTGGAGAAAATAGTCATACTCGACGAGGATGGCAACGTCCTCACAGAGTCTGAGGGAAACAGCCTCTTCTACGGCTCCAGCAGGCCCTTCCAGGTCAGGGTCGACTACAAGGCTCCGCTCAACGCGGACTCCTACAGGGTCAGCGTGGGCATATACAGGCTCGAAAAGAAGTGACGAAAGCGTTATATCCCTTCCACTTTACTTTCCCCAAACAATCCGGCGGTGGTTGGAATGGGGAAGTACTTTGGAACCAGCGGAATCAGGGAGGTCGTCAACGAAAAGCTGACGCCTGAGCTGGCTTTGAAGGTGGGAATGGCCCTGGGTACCCACCTCAATGGTGGAACCGTTGTCGTTGGAAGGGACACGAGGACGAGTGGCGAGATGCTCAAAAATGCCCTTATCAGCGGTCTTCTCAGCACTGGCGTTGACGTTATTGACATCGGCCTGGCCCCAACACCCCTCACGGGCTTCGCCATAAAGCTCTACGGTGCCGATGCGGGCGTTACAATAACCGCTTCCCACAATCCGCCGGAATACAACGGAATAAAGGTCTGGCAGAGTAACGGCATGGCCTACACACCCGATATGGAGGCGGAACTTGAGGCCATAATAGACTCCGGGAACTTCAAAAGGGCCCCCTGGAACGAGATAAGGACCGTCAGAAAGGCCGATCCACGGGAGGATTACATCAGGGAAGCCCTCAGGATGGTTCACCTCGATGGTTCTTACACGGTCGTTTTAGATTCAGGCAACGGCGCCGGGAGCATTTTAAGCCCCTACCTCCAGCGCGAGCTTGGGAATAAGGTCATCAGCCTTAACGCCCATCCGAGTGGCTTCTTTGTGAGAGAACTTGAGCCGAACGCGAAGAGCCTCTCAGCCTTGGCGAAGACCGTTAGGGTGATGAAAGCCGATGTAGGCATAGCGCACGACGGAGACGCGGACAGAATCGGCGTCATTGACGATGAGGGCAACTTCGTCGAGTACGAGGTCATGCTCTCGCTTATAGCGGGCTACATGCTCAGGAAGTTCGGGAAGGGTAAGATAGTTACAACGGTTGATGCGGGCTTTGCACTCGATGACTACGTCAGGCCCCTTGGAGGAGAAGTCATCAGGACGCGCGTTGGCGATGTGGCAGTTGCCGACGAGCTCGTCAGGCACGGTGGCGTTTTCGGTGGCGAGCCATCTGGAACCTGGATAATCCCGCAGTGGAACTTCACCCCGGATGGAATCTTCGCCGGTGCACTGGTTCTGGAGATGATTGACAGACTTGGCCCGATAAGCGAGCTCGCCAAAGAGGTCCCGCGCTACGTGACTCTTCGCGCCAAGATACCCTGCCCCAACGAGAAGAAGGCTAAAGCTATGGAGATAATAGCCAAGGAGGCCCTGAAGACCTTCGAATACAAGAGGTTGATAGACATAGATGGGATTAGGATAGAGAACGACGACTGGTGGATTCTCTTCAGGCCCAGCGGGACCGAGCCGATAATGCGCATAACCCTCGAGGCACACACGGAGGAAAAAGCTAAGGAGCTGATGGAGAAGGCGGAGAGACTGGTGAAGGAGGCTATAAAAAGGGCTTAAACTCTGAGGATTTTCTTTAACATTCTTATGCTTTCTTCCACGTCATCCTTGTCGAACTCGATGTAAGTCCCTTCTGGAAACCTCGCCATGAGTATCTCAAAGAGTATTCCGGGCATCTTCACGAGCCTGAACTCCTGCTCTCTCACAAGCTCCTTCGCGCGCTTCAGCCTCTCCTCCTTGCCTAAGTAAAAGAACTCCCCCATCGCCCCGTAGGGATATCCGTCGGGATCGCTTGAGCTCGTGTGGAAGACGCCACAGGTGGGCGAACCCTTAACACCCAGGAAAACAACTTTCTCCGGCTTTTCCTCAGATAGAACCCTTCCGATGAAGTCCGCTATCACCTTAGCTCTCTCGCGCATTCCTAACCTCTCGTAGACCTCCCTGCTCGCGGGGGCGCGCGGCCAGCCGATTAGCTCGAACTCCGGGCAGGGATAGGCCAGAATCTGCCACTCCTCGCCGAGTTCTCCAAGAAGCTTTCTCAACCTTCTAGCTGTCTCGTATTCCTTCTCCTTCGCTCCCCGGTAAACGTAGAAGGGGCTCAGGAGGCAGGGGGCTATTATCAGGAGGTTCATGGCTCATCCCTCAAAGATTTTTAAGAAAGGAACCCTCTTAAAGTCCGAGTCGAACGTTAGGATTAGTCCGATTTCCAGCTCTTTGCACGTTGCAACGATAAGGGAATCGTTTGGTAGAAGGTTGAAGTTTTTCCCAATTTGAGATGCGAGCTCTATTGTGTTTTCAGTGATGGGGGCAATTTTCAAAAAGCCGGCCTCACCAAGTTCTTCAAACGCTGACTTGACTCTTTCATATACGAAGGTGTATTCTTCCAGGTGTTTCTTGAGGTCATAGGTTCCTTTAAGTCCATCTTGGATGGCGAGTGTGAACATAACCTTGTAAACTGTCTCGGAAAACACCACTGGATTTGTGACAAGAGTATATCCTCTGGCTATGGCCTTTTTGACGAGCTCTTTGGCTCTTGGGTCCCCCAAGTGTAGGCCGACAAAAACTGATGAGTCAACAAAGGCCTCAGAGTGACTCATAATAAGCCTCCTTCAGACGCTTGTAGTCTATGTTTTCCACTTTCTTGATTAGGAGGGAATCCAGAATGTCATCTATATCTTCCGGAATTATCTTTATCCTCACCCGTGAATGTTCTCTGAGGTTAAGCTTTTTTAGAGGTTTCAAAACGCCATCTTCATAAATGGCCTCCACGGTCTCCATGCTTCCACCAGAGCTTAATTGGTAAAACTCCCTTTAAACCTTCTCCGCGATGTCCTTTATTATTTCCTCGACCCTCTCTTTAAGCTCCTCAAGTGTTCCTTCGTTGACTATAACGTAATCGGA
>NZ_JALUYR010000041.1 GCF_027012695.1 Thermococcus sp. | reverse complement strand
TTTATCCCCTTGATGAGGTCCTCGTCGAGTTCATCGTCGTTGACCTCAGTCCGGGAGTAGAGCACGTCGAGGGTTTTTTCGTCGAGGTGGTAGAGGTTTCCGAGGATTTCCTTTGTCCCCTCGGGGTGCTCCTTCCAGTAGCGAGCGCTCTCCTCCTGTGCCCTAATGAAGGCATCAACGAGGTTCCTGTGCTTTTCAAGAAAGTCCCCGCGAACGACCCAGACGAGCATGACCGGTGGACCCTCAACTATGTCCTCGTCGTCCGCTTCATCCCACAGCTTTGAGAAGGTCGCTATCACGGTGTAGTTCTTGACAATGAGCTGGCTCACAATCGGTTCCCAGATGACGACCGCGTCGACCTCCTTGAGTGAGTCTTCAATCGAGCCGGGCGGGACGTTCACGACACTGTAATCCCCGGGCGTTATGTTGTAGAGCACCTTCATATAAGCCTGAAAGAGCTTGAAGGTTCCCGAGGCTACAACAGCACCTATTTTCCTGCCTTTAAGCTCTTCAGGCCTCATCTTCTCCTTCCCGATTATCGCCTGGTTCTGGAGCATGTCGACGGATATTATCTTGATATCAACGCCGCTCTGGGCCAACTTCGCCGCCATCTCGGCCGGAATAACGGCGAAGTCGGTCTCGCCCTTCTCGAGGGCCGCTATAATGTCCGGAGTTTTGGCCAGACGGAGAACCTTAACGTGGAAGCCGTTCTCCTCGTCGAAGCCTTTAGCCCCCATTACGTCCAGTGTGCTGATGCCACCGAGCAGAGTAGCTGCCCTGACTTCGGGCTGTCCCCCGGATTCCCCTGATGAACCTAGATACCACAGGGAGCCGATGATGAGGAGGGCTATTCCAACCGCAACTGCCACTTCCAATTTCCTCATTCAAATCCCCCCGAGCAGTTTGTCCGCTATCGCGGAGAGCGTGAGGATTAACCCTATCGGAATGTTGAGGTTGAAGGCCTTCGGAACGTTTTCAAGGCTTTTTCTGGCAAGATAGTTCTCGTAGAGGATTAGAACGCTCGCGATGAACCAGCCTGCAAGGTAAACCCTCCCGAGGCCGTAAAGAGGGCCGGCAAGGCCAAAGAGGGCTATAGCAATCAGGTGGAATGCTAAAGCAATGTCAAGGGCCTTTTTAATCCCGAAGCGCGCGGGAATGCTTCCAACACCGTGCTTTACATCAAACTCGTAGTCCATGAGGGCATAGATAGTATCAAATCCGGCAACCCAGAAGAGAACTCCGAAGAAGAAGGCCCAGGGAATTCTCTCAAGGAGGACGATGAGATTAGCCTCGTCGCCTCCAGCAGCGATCGTTCCACCAGCTACCGCCATTGCCAGGGTTAAGCCGAGGTGCAGATGGGGAAAGCTGTGTTTCCTCTTGCTCTGCGGATAGGCGAGGGCCAGAAGCCAGGGAATCGGGCTGAGTAAAGCCGTCCAGATGTTCAGCAAAACGGCCGAGACGAAGTAAAGAACGGAACCAACAACGACGAGCCACCAAGCGTCACTGATTTTTATAGCACCCTTAATTAGTGGTCTGTTCCACGTCCTTGGGTTAAGGCTGTCTATGTCTATGTCCGCTATGTTGTTGTAAGCCAAGGCAGCGGTTCTCAAGCCGAGGAGGGCGAGGCTCATGAGGATTATCTCCTTCCAAGTAACGTGGAAACCGCTGAGGAGTGCTCCGGTATAGGCGTAGGGTAAACTAAAGAGGGTGTGCTCTATCCTGACGAGCCTCATGAGGGCGTGGAATCTGCTGGCTTTGCTGACCTCACCGGGGTCAAAGGTCATCTCAACCACCCAGATACTTCCTGAAAAGCTCTTCGAGCCTCTCAACCACTTCGGGGTCCTCCTCAACTTCCTCAACGGTTCTTCCGTTCATCTCCAGCGGAAGCTTTCTCGTTGCATCTATTCCCAGCTTGCTTCCGAGCGGTGGGTTCGGAACCGCTGGGTCAAGGGCGTCGGTGTGGGCGTTGGGGATTATTAAAACGTCCCTCTCAGGATTGACGAAGGAAGCGACCGCCCAGATTACCTGGTTTATGTTGTGGGGATTGATGTCCTCGCTGACGACTATTATCACCTTGGTCAGCGCCATCTGGCCCGTTCCCCAGAGGGCGTTGAGGACCTTCTTGCCCTGACCCGGATAGCGCTTCTTTATCGAGACTATAGCGACACCCTGAAAGACGCCGTACTCCGGGAAGTTTACGTCCACCACTTCGGGCAGAACCATTCTCATTAGAGGGAGGAAAATCCTCTCGATGGCCTTTCCTATCACAGCGTCTTCAAGCGGCGGCTTCCCGACGACTGAACCATAGTAAATCGGGTCGTCGCGGTAGTACAAACGTTGGGCGTGGAAGACTGGATAGAGCTCGTTTCTCTCGCTCGGTCTGTCATAGAAGCCGAAGTGGTCTCCAAACGGTCCCTCCTCGCTCAGCTCGTTCACATTGACATAACCCTCTATGACTGCCTCAGCATTGGCCGGAACGAGGACGCCGTTGGGCAGGCGGTAGAGTTCGAGCCCCCTCCCCCTGACAACGCCCGCGAAGAGCAACTTGTCCATCGGATACGGAACCGGGGAGACTGCCGTTAGAAGGGTCCCTATGTCAGAGCCTATAGCTATCGCCACCGGCATTTTCCCGTCGTTCCTCTCAAGATAATCCTGCCAGGCTTGGCTTCCGCGCTTGTGAACCTGCCAGTGAACCACTCCCGTAAAGCCGTCGAGGAGCATAACGCGGTAAACGCTGATTGAGTTCACTCCCCTTGGGTCCGAGAAGCAGACGAGCGGGTAGGTTAAATAGCGGGAGGCATCCTTCGGCCACGTCTTAAAGGCTGGAATGAAGTCCAATGGCTCTTCTTCGATTACGTTCCTCGTAAATTCGGCCTTCCTCACGATTTTTGGGAGGTAGTTGCTCATCTCCTTCAGTTTTCCGAGGGAGGAAAGCTTACCGGAAAGGCCGAGCGGAAGGCTCTCCAGGAGCTTGAGCGGTCTCTCACCTATTTCCTCAAGTTTAGCAACGCCGAGGGCTTTTTCAAGGGTTTCAACGCTCGCGAAGAGGTTTCCAACGGCTTTCCACTCGGGATAGCCTTTAACCCTCTCAAAGAGAAGGGCCCCCTTCTTCCCGTACATGGCCTTTCTCAGAAATGCCGGAATCTCGAGCTCCGGCGAAAGTTCCTCCTTAACTCTAATCAGCTCGCCTCTCCTTTCGAGCCATTCAAGGTAATCCCGCATGTCCTTCATCGCTCACACCTCTAACTTCGGCCTTAAAACGGTTTCACCGGAGCAGTCAACAAGCCTGAGCTCGACGCCGTAGGCCTCGCTTAAGAGCATCTCATCAAAGACTTCA
>NZ_JALUYR010000040.1 GCF_027012695.1 Thermococcus sp. | reverse complement strand
GATATCAAAAAAGCCAGGGCGTTCTGCAGACTGCCCGATGAGGCAAAGTTGAAAATCATCAGAAACAGACTCCTGCTCAGTGTGTACCTATCCAACGCTCGTTGCTCGGCCCTTAAGCAAAGGGAAATGAAACCTGTAATAACCGCTTCTTCAGGGGGCACCTATTCATGCAGGGATGGGACAGTATACGCTTGGGGGATACCAACGAAAGAAAAGCTGGGAGTTTCTTACTGTTCATGGAGAAAGTCAGGATCCCCCTCATCGTGCAGTAGAGAAAAGGGGGTAGCGTGTCTCTGGGGCTGCACGAACGTTGATCCAAAACTCGGATGGTCAGGCAACTATAAATATTTCCCTGACCTGGACAGCTTTGTTAAGGAGGTAACAAGCAGGGGTTACCACAAAACCGATCGGTATGCTGCCTATGGCATATACGGGCGGGACTTCACAAGAGAAATTGGATACGGATACCGCTACGAGGCGAGATACAGTCCAAAAACTCGCATGGGCTACGTGGAGGGTCCTGAGCCCAATCCTGAAAAGAACTGGTACGGTTTTCTGCACAATTTCTGGCCGACACTTGTGAAGCGCTGGCACGATAACTGCTGAGGTGATTCGCGTGAAGCGCTCTAAGACTCTGTACTCTGCCATTCTTATCTTTTTTCTGTTGGTAGCCGGTGGGACATATTACCTCTACGGTCGGAGTCCTGGCAATACGGTGGAACCCGAGATAAAGTTCAACGCCACCAACCTTAAGCCCCTCACTTCAAACCTTACACTTGTGTATAAGTCGCGCGAATATTCCGATGGGGGTCTGTTCGGGAACAGGGGGCTGGTCGAGAACTCAACGAGGATCTTCACAGTGTCCATGAAGGGGAGAGACCTTGTTATGGTTGAGAGGTTCCGGATCGAGTGGTGGCGGCCCGATCACTCGCTTCAGGAGGGGACCAACCGTGCCGAAATAATCAATTCGACACCAATAATATATCAGCCGGACGGTTCCATCTTCGTTGAGGGGGAACGGGCTGAAGTCGAACTCTTCAGGATTGGATATCCGTACTCCCCTGTATTCGAGCGGCTAAAGGCTGAAAAGGGTTACACTCTCAAGTTATGCTGTGCCAACCTCACCGTGGAGGACGTGAGGATCATCAACGGGAGGGAGTGCATTATAGTGAAAGCGGAAACTGAAGATGCCACTCTCAAACTTGTAATCGACGCCAAGACGCGCCTGCTTCTTTGGAACTACGGGGTTTCCAAAGAGGTGGAGGGATCATGGTGGGATGACTGGCTGGTCTCTTCTAAATAATTTCCCCCACCATTATAAACCCCTTTTCATTATTCTCAACCGTAGGCCACCACTATTCCGTCCGGCTCATCAACGGCCCTTTCAATCTCGCCCTCGCTTACCCCACACTTGTCCTTCTTCAAAGCCCCTCCTTAGAAACTCGGCGCTCAATTCAGGATCAAAGCGCTCGAGGGGCGTGTCGGGGTGGTACCTGTTGAAGGGTGGAGCCTCTGGATCGTGTTCTGAAAACCCCCGTCGGCTTTGGCCGGATACTGGGTCTCGTCAATCACGACCACGAGCCTTTTCTCGCTATTTCCGGCGGGGTACGTGAAGAAAGCCCCCCGCTCCGCACCGGGCTTTCCCGGGAAAGGGTCGTTGAAGTGGTTAACTAACCTCAACGAGAAGTCCTCTAGGTTAGTCTCGTTCCCTCCTCCCATAGAGAATTATCATCTCGGCTTTTCCCGAGCGATATCTCTCCCCGAGGAAGTTCAGCTCCGCCTTCCTGTCAACGAACTTACTCGTGAGTATCTTATTGGCAATTTAAAAAAGCACATGCCTCCAAAAACAAAACGGAGAAACTTCAGTCCACGAAAGCTAAACCGTTCCACAGCTCCTTTATCTCCCTCGTCGCGTCGGGATAGACCCTCTTGAATGTTATCCTCCAGTAGCCATTCTTTAAATCCTCGATGTCCTCTATGCGGATTCTCAGGCCCATCCTCTCGAAGTGGGCGACCATTTTATGGGCGGTGCTTATGTTCCTGACGCGGACTGTGAAGGTCTCCTCGATTTCATGGCCCTGGGACACCTCAACGATGCTTTCCACAAGGGGTTTAAGCAGTGCCTCCCCCAGGGATTTCGCGTATTCCTCAAACTCCTCGCCTTTAACGTGCCTCTCGGCCAGGTAGAAGGCCACCCTGCTTATCCTTCCCATGAAGTAGCCGTGGGGAAGGTCGAAGAATATGCGCGAGCCTATCTTTATGTCGTTGATGTTGGCGTGGGGAGTTACGTACTTGGCTATCCTCTTCATGTCGGGGGTTTTCATTACAACGCCTTCCCTACCCTCTTCGCTCAGCTTTTCGATGAGCTCCATGAGTTCGTCGGTTCTTGTTCTATCAAAGAGGCCGAAGCGCTCAACCTGTGGGATTTCGTACTCTTCAGCCAGTTTATAGCGCTCCTCAACGGGCAGACTTTTTCCTCTTTCCCTCTCCCAGACATCGAAAAGGAAGAACTGAATGTCCTCCTTTACGTAGGGCGGCCCCTCGACGAGGTACGGACTTTCGGGTCCGGCCATCTCACCCACGAGAATTAGCCCTGGGTGATCCTCAAAGAAGTCCTCGTCTATGAAGTCGGTGATCCTCTCGGTTGTGAAGGGGCAGACGAAACCACCCCTCGTGAGGGCCAGAATTTTGTCTTCGACCTTAACGACACGCACATTGTAGCCGTCAACCTTTTCCTCCACGTAGAACGGTTTGTTCTTGAATATCCTCTTCACTCCATTCCCAAGCTGGACGATTCTCTTTATGTGGGGAAAGCCAGGGACCACGGTTCCGTCCCCGAAAACCACGGTTCCCCGTCTGAAACCTCCTGCCGAATCCCGGAATCTCACGTACCGTATTCCCTCAAACTCGTTCTCCTCGATTCCCCCTTTCCCCTCGAGGACCTCGAGCCTCTCCCGGGGTAGGCCGAGCCTGATGAGCAGGTCTCTGAAGTGGGAGCCGACCATTCAACCACCGGTAAAGGGTAGGGCGTCATCGTTAATAACGGTTGTGAATTGAGAAAAGATGAAGCGCCGGAAAAGGGGAAGGGAAGAGGCTCAGCGCTTCATGGTCGAGAGAACCTTCGTGGTAACGTCGTTGCCCTCGCCGTCGTAGATCCTGTAGTAGGCCGGGTAGGGGAGCTTCATCTTGGCCCTTCTCATGGCCTCGAGGGCGAACTTTAGGTGGTTCTCGTTGACCCAGACGGTGAGGATCTTCTGGTCCTTCTTAACCCTAGCCGCTAATCCAATCGGCTTTCCGAAGGGTCTCCTCATACCGTTTCCGTAACGGTCGGCCTTCCTTCCGGTGGCCATCGGGTTCTCTCTAAGCACCTGGAAGGGGAAGACCCTTATCTTGAAGTGATAGTTGCTCCTTCCGACGTTCTTCTGCAGGTACCTGTTGACCTGAATACGAATGGCCTCGAGGGCGTTCTGCCTTATCTGCATCGCCTGTTCCGCCTGAAGGCTGACTTCGTACTGGAACTGGGCGGAGAGGTTGCCCATGTCGAAGATCGTTATCTTGGGTCCCGGAGCACCGCGTATGTACTCCCTTCTCGTGTAAGCGGGCTTGTCAACGTCCCTATCAATCTTAGCCGGTCTGAGTCCCATACTCTCACCTCCAAATGAGCGTAAGTCGGGCCTAACTTTAGCTTGCCATCGCTTTTATAAAAGTTTTGGAGCCCTCATTCCATCTCCCCCGGATGGATTCCCGCCCAGAGGAGGGCGAGGGAGAAGGGCAGGAAGCTCAGGAGCGCAAGGTTTAGCGTCACAGTACCCTGGAGCTCCCCGAGGGAGTAGGCAAGGCCGAAGAGCATTCCCCCCAGGAAGGTTGAGAGGTTCTGGACGCCGTTGACGCCGCCTATCGCGAGTGACGAGCGTTGGTGAGAAGCGAGGATTTTCCTCGAAATCGGCCGGAAACTCTGGAAGGAGAACAGGGCCAGGAATATACCCAGAAAAACCGTCGGGGCAGTTTTCACTGCCGCAAGAAGCGGCGAGACTGCTGCCAGCACCGAGGTCATTGCCACCGTTCTCCTCTCACTCCCCACATCGGCCATCCATGAGACGACGTAGCTCAGCATCGCCGCCAGGAAGCTGGCCCAACCGATGAGTGTGGAAGTCGTTGCCCTGTCCAGTCCGAGCGCCTCCGCGACGTAGACGTAGGTTATCTCGCCGGAGGTGAATGCAACTATTACCGACATGAGGGCAGCGATGAGGAGGATCCGCCTGGGATCGAGTGACGGCTTTTCACCGCCGGACGTTTCCTTTCTGCGCGGGGTTATCAATCCCCGGAGGAACGAGTAAGCCAGGGCCATCAGAAGCCCCGTGACTATGAAAAAGACAGAGGAGATTCGCATCTGTGTCGGGAGCCCGAGGTGAACGGTATAAGCGTAGGCGTAGTTCCCGAGCAGGGCGGCGATGCTGCCTGAAAAGAAGTATATCGCAGTGACCCTCGCCCTTATCGCCCTTGGGGTGGTGACAGCTATCACGAACTGGGCTATCGGCCAGGCCAGTCCGTTTAGAAAGCCGTTGAGGAGCTTTATTCCTGCAACATGAACCCATGTGGAGGCCAGGGGATAAAGCTGCACGGCGATTGCATTACCGGCCATGGCCAGGGCCCCGAGATAAACCAGGGTCCTGTTCTTCTCAAGGAGGAGACCACCGAAAACGGATGAAAAGGCCCTCGCCAGGACGAAGGACATTGAGACGATCGAAACAGCCAGCATGCTCGCCCCCAAAACGTCGCGCGTGTAGAACGCTATGGCGGGAGTGGCGAGCCTGAAGGCGAGGGTTCCTGTGAACGCCGAGACCACTAGCAGGATTACGCCAATGAACCTCCTTTCCATCGGATCACCCCCCAGACCTCCGCGGATCACTTTAAAAGCGTTGGGAGGTCGAAGGTCCTTCATCTAACTGCCCCATGTGGAGAAAAACCTGCGGTCGGGGAGAACCCTTTTATAGAGGCCCGGAGAAATAGGGCCGGGTGATCCAATGGAGCTCAGGTTCGACATGGATTACGAGGACGCTTATCGGGAAGTCTACGAGATGGTGAAGCCGAGGTACAAGCTCTTCACGGCCGGCCCTGTCGCCTGCTTTCCCGAGGTTCTGGCAATAATGTCCACCCAGATGTTCAGCCACCGCTCGGCCGAGGCCAAGGCCCTCCACACCGACACGCTCACGAGACTCGGAAGGTTCCTCGAGGCCGGGAGGGGAGAAATAATCCTCTTTCCGAGCTCGGGAACCGGCTTTATGGAGGCCGCCGTCAGGAATACGGTACCGAGGGGTGAAAAGGTCCTGGTCACGGTCATAGGAGCCTTCGGAAAGCGCTTCGCCGATGTTGTTGAGGCCAACGGCAGAAGGGCGGTAATACTCGAGAAGGAACCGGGTCAGGCCATCAAGCCGGAGGAACTTGACGACACCCTGAAAAAGAATCCCGACGTTCATGCCGTCACAATAACCTACAACGAAACCTCCACCGGCGTCCTCAACCCGCTCCCCGAACTGGCCAAAGTGGTCAAAGAACACGACAAGCTCCTCTTCGTCGATGCTGTATCTGCTATGGGCGGTGCCGACATAAGGTTCGACGAGTGGGACATTGACCTCGTCTTTGCGAGCAGTCAGAAGGCCTTCGGTGTTCCCCCGGGACTGGCGATGGCCGCTGTCAGCGGGCGCGTTTTTGAGATAGCCGGGAAGATGCCGGAACGCGGCTGGTACTTCGACCTACCGCTTTACCGGAAGTTCAACGAAAAGAAGAAGGGAACTCCATCAACCCCCCCGCTGCCCCAGATCATGGGGCTCAACGTCGTCCTCAGAATAATCGAGAAGATGGGTGGAAAGAAAAAGTGGCTCGATATGTACAGGAAGAGGAGCGAGACCATCAGGAACGGAGTTAAGGAGATGGGCCTCGGAATTCTGGCAGAGCCAGGTTACGAGAGTCCAACGATTACTGCCGTCGTCGTCCCGGAGGGAATGAGGGGAATAGACGTTTACAACGCCATGCGCGAGCGCGGTTTCGAATTGGCTAAGGGCTACGGGAGTGTCGCAGAGAAAACCTTCAGGATCGGGAACATGGGATACATGACCTTCGAAGACATCGAGGAGATGCTCTCCAACCTGCGGGAGGTAGTGGAAAAGCTTAAGGGCTGATACCCTTCTTTCCCTTTAGTGAGAGCATGGTTTCAAGAAAGTGGATGGCCACATGGCTGGTTCTGAACTTTCTCATCTTCTGGTTCGTCGGATTAACATCAAGTGGCTATTCGATGGAAGGCTACCTCCCCGGTCAGAGCGAGAAGGTCGAGAGGTACATACCGATCGTCTACGCCAGACCCGACGACATGCCCATGGGGATCCTCTACATGGTCGATTACGACGGAACTATACACTACTACATCGTCTGGGAGGACGAGTACTTCTCCAACTCGCTCATAGACAAACTCTACCGCTTCTTCAGGGGACTCGTCTACGGCGGAGCGACGCAGGACATAGAGGTTGTCAAGGTTAACCCCAGCGAGGGTACGTTCTACTTCCAGACCCATGGCCACACTGACGTGCATGGCAAAATCCTGCCCGATGGAAGTTGCCTCTGGCTGGAGAAGAACCTGGTGATACCCAACTGCACGGAGAATGAGACTCACATCAGGGTCTACGTTGTGACGTGGAACCACATGCTCTCCCTGCTTCCAGAGGATGGAACGGTCAGGGCCCGGCTGAAGATCAGACACATGACCCCCGATGACTACGTTGCCCTGGGAATGTTCAGGAGGACGCAGTACAGCATGGCGGGGATAACCTTCAACTCCCTCACCCTCGCGGTGCTCTCGACAATTGCATTCAACGGGGTATTCTACTGGGCGTGGCGGAGGGGGTATCTCACGCGGGAGGGCCAGAAAAGGGTCATGGATGAACTCAGGAAGAGCCTCGGGCGGAAAAATAAGGAATAACTACCGCAGGGGGACCAGTTTCCCATCCTTCACCGCGTAGATTCCCCTTATCTTCCTCGTTCCCGTCCTCCAGTCCCTGCCGAGTTCGACTACCACGTCGAAGCGGTTGAAGGTCTCATCGTCAATACGGAGCCAGTGCTTAACCTCACCCTTTATGTCATCGGTAAGTGCGAGTGATGTCACTATGAAGGCGTAGTCGTCTATGAGCTCCCTCAGAAGCCTCGCGACATCTATGGTGTGAATGGTGTCTATGACTACGTAATCCGGGTTTATGGCCTTTATTCTCGAGATAACCTCAGACGTTCTCACATCGAGGGGTCTGCCATCGAACTGAGTGTCAATGACGACGATGTTCGGCTTGAAGGGCTTGAACTCGCCGTAGGCGGTTACCACGACAACCTTCCTGTCGTCGGGAATGAAGTTCATCAGCGCCTCAACGAGCTTCGTCTTTCCGGAACGGCTTGAACCGACGATGAGGATATCCTTCTTGGACAGTATAGCCTCCCTAAGAGTCCCAAGCTGCTCTTCCGTCGCCGCCCCGTAGCGAACGAGGTCTTCTGGCGTGAATATATAGACTCCCATTTCCAATCACCGGGGAGAATTCTCGGCGATCGTTATAACGATATCTATGTCACCATCCAGAGTGTGTCAATTCAAAGCTCCAACTCGGTCATTTATTCGGGAAAGTCACAAAATAAATGTCATATTTTGACTAAAATCCAAACTTTTTTGCATAAGAGCCATAAAGGGAAAGCCCAGTGACAAGAATCGGGTGGTTGATATGAACGCTCTCCAAATTGTAACCAGGAAAATTGAACCGACAATCGAAGTCCAGACGAAGGTTATTGACTATATGACGAGATACATGGTGGAGAGGGGCTTCAAGTGGCTCCTTCCAGTGATGCTCAGCTCAATAACCGATCCTCTGTGGCCGGATCCTGCCGCTGAGGAGGCCCTGAGGCCGCCGGAGGTCGAGGTCTACGGCTCCAAACTGCGGCTGACCCACAGTATGATACTCCACAAGCAGATGGCAATCGCGATGGGGCTGGACAGGATCTTCATCCTCTCACCTAACATCAGACTTGAGGGGAGGAGCGCCGATGACGGAAGACACGCCTACGAGTTTACCCAGCTCGACTTCGAGATCGCCGGCGCAAGCATGGACGACGTTATGGGCCTCATCGAAGGCATGATAAGCGGCCTCTTCAGGGAGGCGAGGAGCTGGGGACTCGAAAGGGAGGTGCCCAGGGTAAGACCGCCCTTCAAGCGCTTCACCCTTTGGGAGATAGAAGAAGAGTTTGGAAGCGAGGAAGAGGCCAGCAGACTAATGGAGGAACCCTTCTGGATAACTGACATCGAGAGGGAGTTCTACGACAGGGAGGATCCGGAGAGACCCGGCCACTTCAGGAACTACGACCTCTATCTCCCGGAAGGCTACGGTGAAGTTTCCAGCGGTGGCGAGAGGGAGTGGGAGTACGAGGTGATAGTCAGAAAGATGAGGAAGGCAGGGATAAGTCTTGAGGCATTCAGACCCTATTTGGAGGTTGCAAAGGCAGGTTTACTGAAGCCAAGCGCGGGAGCGGGAATTGGAATCGAACGCTTGGTCCGCTATATAGTGGGGGCCAAGCATGTAGCGGAAGTGCAGCCATTCCCCAGGATACCCGGAATCCCGGCAGTTATCTAACAAGATCCCCCATCTCCTTTGAACTGATTGGCCCTCACGGATCCAGAACCGGATTGGGAAACCCCTTTTCATTTGTACTTCCAAAGTCAGGTTTTGTTGTACAAAAAACAAAACAGTTCGGGAATTACAAAACGCTTATATCGTGTTAGACGGACATTAAAACGGTGAGAAATATGGAGTGGAAACGGGCCTTTGAAATAGCCGATGCAATCCTGCCCGGCGAGACGGTTCTGGTCGAGTACACGACCTCCTACCTCCCGGAATTCTTCCTCAAGTTCTTCGTGGAGTACTCAAGGGAGAGAAGGATCCCCCTCCTTATAGACGATGACTTCGACTCCCTTCACACCATCCTGGCGCACGCGAAGTTTCTCGAGCTTGAGATAGACCTGGACGATGTATACGTCCTGAAAACGGGGGGAAGGATCGAACTCGGAAACATAGTCGCCAGGGTCCCCTTCCATCCGGATCCAAGGGTCTACCTCCGGAACTACGAGGAGGCGAGCATTAAGGCCCTTGAAAGGATTCCGGCCCCCTTCATAAACCTAGTTCTGGGGCTGGAGACCATATTCTTCCCGGTTAGAAGCCCGCTGGAGCTCTACCACATTCTCCTGTCCATCCAGAGGTTCGTGGGCAACAGGAAGAGGAAGGCTTTCTACCTCATCAACAGGGCCGTCATGGAGAACCTGCCCCACAACCCGCTCCCGGAACTGGAGCGGATAGCCACCACCCTGATGGTGCTCAAGCCCTACCATACCGGGGCTGATCTGTCTATCAAAAAGGCAGTCAACCCCGTCCTGAACGGGATGAAGACCAAGGTAGACGCGGGAAGGTGGTCGGGATGATGAAGCTGTATCGACCCGTGCTCACGACACCGGAAGATGTTGAGGATTTATTCAGCAGGCTGTGGCCAGGGGGAGTTGTCCTAATTGAAAACCGCTCCACCCTGGGGGCGGAATTCATCCTGAGTTCCTTCGTCCACCTGTCAAGGAACTCCGGAAAGGTCCTCATCATCGAGGACATCTTTGATACCCTCCCCCTCTACACCGCCCACCTGGACCTCATGGGGGTTGGGGTTGACTGGTCAGAGGTGAGGGTTATCAAGGTCGGTGGCAGCAGGGAGGTTGGCAACGTCGTGGGGAGGATAAGGTTCGAGAACAACCCCTACGTTTACCAGAAGAAGCTCGAGGAACAGCTGGAGAGGGCAAAACCCAGCGGCCCCTACGTTCATCTTGTGCTCGGTCTTGAGCGGTTGCTGGCCCTCCAGGAGGGGACTCACAACGCCTACTCGCTCTTCAACCTCATAAGGCAGAAGGTCGGCGACGAGATCAGCACGACGGTTTACCTAGTGGAGGAACCCGTTGTGGAAGGCCTGAGGTTCAATCCCCTTCCAATGCTGGAGGACGTGGCCACGTCCGTGGTCGAGCTCACTGACGAGGATGAGCTGCTCAGAATGAACCTGAGGAAGTCCGTCTTCACGCTCCTTCACAACAGGACCCGGATCCTCCTCTCGGCCAGAGAAATAATGCGGTGGTATGGGTGAACCCGCTGAAGAGACTCCTCGGAAGGACCGGAAAGGAGAATTTGGTCTCGAGGAAGCCCTCGGGCAGGTTTCAGGTTGTTGGCGTGACACATCTTCTTGGAAAGCAGATACTCGGGGGGATAGTCCTGGATGGTATCCTGTACCCGGGCTACAAGCTTAGGGGCGGAGGGGTGGCCCTGATACGGGAGATCCACATCCAGAACAGGAAGGTGGACTTCGCGGTGGAGGGCGATCGGGTGGCGCTGGTTCTCGAAGGACGGCTCGAGGTCGGGGAGGGAGAGGTAATAGAAGTCTACCGCTCGTGAGGTGATGATATGATAATCCTCGACGACCACTTCCACGTTGACCCCTTCAAAGGCCTCTTCCTTGAGGCTGTCAAGCAGTTTCACAGAGCTGGCGGAACTCATCTCGTCGTTGTCTACAAGACCGCCCACGACTACGGCTTTCCGGGATTGAAAGCGGAGGACTTCATGAAGGCGATGGACTTTCACATTGAGCTTGTCGAGAGGATAAACCGCGAAACGCCGGTGAAAGCTTTTGCGGTGGTGGGTGTCCACCCGGCGGAGTTTGTCCATCTGGCCGAGAAAAAGGGTCTCCAGTATGCCAAGGACGAAGTTATGAAAGCTCTGGAATACGCCCAGAAGCTCTGCTTTGAGGGAAAAGCGGTAGCGATAGGGGAAATCGGGAGGCCTCATTTTGAGGTTAGCGAGGAAATATGGAATGCCAGCATCGAGCTGATGAAGTACGGTATGAGCCTGGCAAAAGAAGCCGACTGCGCGGTTCAGCTCCACACGGAGAGCTTCGACGAAGCTAAATTCAGGGAGCTGGGAGAATACGTCAGGGAGGTTGGCATAAAGCCCTACAGGGTGGTTAAGCACTTCTCACCGCCACTGGTGAAGGTGGCCCAAGAGGTCGGCGTCTTCCCGAGCATAATAGCCAGCAGGAAGAACATCGAGGAGGCGATAAAGCAGGGCAACAGGTTCATGATGGAGACGGACTACATAGATGACAAACGCCGTCCCGGAGCCGTTTTGGGGCCGAAAACCGTTCCGCGGAGAACCAAGGCCTTCCTTCAGAACGGCATCTTCACCGAGGAGGACGTCTACAGGATTCACGTGGAAAATCCGGAGAAGGTCTAT
>NZ_JALUYR010000039.1 GCF_027012695.1 Thermococcus sp. | reverse complement strand
CAATGATTATGGTAGAAAAAGGGCGTAAACCTCCTCCGGATCTCAAGGGATCCATAATAATTGGAGGTCATCTCCATGGTGGGGTACGAATCAAATGCTCATAAATCTTGTGGTGGTCCTGGGGTTCCTTCTCCTTCTATGGTTAGCTCACCGAGTTGCTCACCCTCCCCTCTCCAGGAACCTGGCTCAACTCAAAGGTCGCTCGGCGTTTATGTTCATATATCCACAACCAATGAGGGTGAGCATTCAAAGGGTGGGCGTGGTCTCACGGTAACCCCCACTTTGGAGGTCTACTCTTTCTATCGGTCCGTGACTGGTAGGCTTGAGCGTCTTAAGTTTGAGTCTCAGGGAAAAGTTCGGGTGGATCTCTACAAGCTTAAGAGGCGTCTCTTTTACATTGAGAGGAGGCTTCAGCGGTGGCGTCTTTCTGAGGAGGAGCGTTCCATATTGTTGGAGGAACGGGAGAAGCTTCTTAGGACTGCTCGTAAGCTCTTGGAGTTCGTTCACTCTCGTTCCGCTCTCTATGGGGATCGCTTCATTATGGACGTTCCCGCTGGTTACGTCCGTCTTTGCCGTCTTCTCGGTATTGATCCCTCTGATGTTGGTATCTCGGTTTGGGTGAACTCCTCTGTTGTGGATTTGGAGTTTGATGATTCTTCTCGCTCCTCCCTTAAGCTCTCCTACGTTTCCAAGGTTATGGCTTCCAAGTATCACCCCGTTAAGGGTATCTCCAAAGGGTCCCAGGAAGGGAGACGTATTACTCGGGATCTCCTCATCCTTCAGGAGCTCCTTGATGGGTTCCTCCTCTCCTCTCATAAGGGTAAATATGTAACCGCTAATAGTCTCCTTCCTCTCCGCTTTTTCGTTCTAACTCCTCCAAAGGAGGTTAGTCTCTTTATCTGGTATCGGATAAAGTTCTTTGACGATTATTCCGCTCTTAAGACCTTCAAAAAGGTGAGTGCTGAGACTATTAGGTCCTTCCTCATGTATCTCTCTGAGAAGGAGGGTCTCTCTATTCGGAAGGGTGATTTTGTCCCTGGGTTCACTTTGAACGTTCACATAACGGGTGATTCTAACCCCTTTGAGCCTCACGTTCATTCTCACGTGGCTGTTCCCTTTGTGGTTTATGATAAGGCTTCCAAGTCTTGGTATCGTCTTAATCCTCTCCTCTCCGAGGAAGATCTCCAAAAGCTTAAGGACCTTTGGAAGTCTCGTCTCATTGAGGCTTTTGGTGAGGTTCTCTCCGGTGAGACCCTTACTAAGGAGTTTAACATCTATGCTGGGGACCGCTACTACTCCCTTCCTCATGATTATGTGGAGGTTCTCTTTGAGCTCCGTTACAATGCCCGTAAAATGTTCGTGAACTATGCTAACTTCTATGAGCGGAATCCCTTCCGTGAGGATGTGGATCTTGATTTTGTCCGTTTTGTGTTTGGTTATGAGAATAGAACGGAGAGGTATGGCTTTTTGACGAATCTTAGGCGTTATCTTACCTCTATTTCTGTTTCGGCTATTCAGAAAAAGTTGGAGGAGGTTGAGGAGATGTTACGTCTCGTTGAGGATGAACTCCTCGTTTTGGATTCTGAGGAGTTCTCCGCTCTTCGTCGGTCTCTGGAGGAAAAGGCTGAGGCCCTTAGGGCTGAGAGGGATCGCCTTAGGTCTCTCCTTGAGGATCCTGATAGAGCCTTTGATATTCTCTTTGAAGAAGCTCAGCGGAAGGCTGATGGGATGTTATCTAGGGAGCGGATAACTGAGGAGAGGATAATTCACATCTTGGAAGGTCTCTATGGGAAGCGTATCATTGGCTACAAGTTCGTTACTGTTGAGGAAGATATTCCGCTCTGGAAGTTCTTGGAGTCTAATCCCTCTCTGGTTCTTCTCTCGGATAGGCATAAGACTATTGACTTCCTCCTCTTTATGGATCCCTATTGGGAAGATCCTCCCGATCCTGAGTTCATTACTGTTGGAGGTGATCAGAGTGGTGGAGAGTCTTGAACCTGTCAAGGAGGGTGGAGTCTGGAAGTGTCCTGTTTGTGGTTTTACTGCTATGACTCGGAAGGTGGTAGAAGCTCATATCTCCAGGGAGCATAGGGCTATGAATACTCTTCTCCCTCTTGCTTCCTCTGGATCTTCCTCTGAGTCCTCGGAGACCCCTTCCAAGTCTAAGGGTTCCAAGAAGGGTAAGAGTAAGCCTAAGGAGTCCTGGGCGTCCTTCCGTATCGGGAAGACCCTCATTAAGGTCCGTAAGCCTGAGGTTGTCGAAGTTCGTGAGAGTCGTGGGTGGAACTTCTTCCAAACCGCTAATTACGTGGCCACTCTTCATAATCAGAGGGCTACTCTGGTTTTGATCACTGGGGAGAAGGTCTCGGGGACTTTGGGGACTAAGGATCCTTTTTGGGTGAAGATCTACACCGATGATGGGCGTAAGTTGGTGGTGAACAAGTCCCACATCATTTACATTGAACCGGAGTCCTCCGGTGGTGGGAATGGCGACCAAGATAGCTAAATCCTCTTTTTACCGAACTACCGTTACCCTCTCTCCTCTCCATCTTAAGGCTATTGAGAGGGCAAAAGAGGAGCTTTCCCGCTCTCTGGGTGTTCCAAAGCACCTTATTACGGAATCTTCCGCTGTTCAGTATCTTATCACTCAGGGAGTCAAGGCCCTTGGGTGGGATGAGCTCTTGGATTCCTCCCTTTGAGCTCTTCTTTTTGCGGTGATCCCTGGGACTCTCCGCAATCTGTATTAGAAGGCTTTAAGGTGGCTTTTGTTTTTGTGGTGTTCCCTGGGGAGCCTTATTAATATGCTATTATGTCCTTTCTCCTTCCTGTTTTCTCCTTGTTTTCTTCTCTTCTCTCTTCTTCCTGGGTCTAACTTTAACAATCCTATTAACTCTCTGAGTTTGGATCCTGGGAAGAAATTCCCCCTATGTTGGTGGTTCAATGTTGAGTTGCCACCCTGGAATTTTCCTTGGTTTAAACCAAATTCTCTTTATGTAATATTGGTGACATCAATGAGGAAACTGAGAAGGTCCTCCTTACTCACTTTATTGAGCTTGGCCCTATTGGTCTCCAGGTATCCTTCCTCTTCCTTGGAGCTCTATGTTAAGGTTCCCCCTTGGCTGGTTCTTGTGCTCTTTGTCTTTCTCTTCTATCTTTCCTCCTTAGAATCCTTCTCCTGAGTTTCTGCCCTTTCTTCTCTCTTATTCTAGTTCTCTTTCCCTCTTTCATTATTGCTTTTGAAATGCTTGGACTAAACTTTTTTTAGTTAAATCTCTCTCAAGTGTATTTAATACACCTATTAGGCTCCTCTTAAAATCAGATCAACTTTTTTGACTGGTTTTAGTCCTTATCCTCCGGAAGATTTTTATTCTCTTCCTGCAATGATTATGGTAGAAAAAGGGCGTAAACCTCCTCCGGATCTCAAGGGATCCATAATAATTGGAGGTCATCTCCATGGTGGGGTACGAATCAAATGCTCATAAATCTTGTGGTGGTCCTGGGGTTC
>NZ_JALUYR010000038.1 GCF_027012695.1 Thermococcus sp. | reverse complement strand
ACCGTTTTAATAAAGCTGTCCTTCCTCCTTTTGAACTCTTCCGGCTTGATGACTATGGGACTTATCAGTTCGCCGTATTTGAGGAGAATATCCGTTACAACGTCCATAAGCTCGTTGAAATCCACCTTACCGATTATGAGAAGGTCTATGTCGCTCTCCTCGTCGTAGTCGCCTCTCGCGTACGAGCCAAAGAGGATAACCTCCTCTATTGAGTCACCAAAGCGCTTTCGTAGGACTCTCAGAAACTCATCAAGAGCTTGAGCTTTCTTTTCCATGTTCAAGCTCCTCCAGAGCGGTCTTAATTCTCTCAAGGAACCTTTCAGCGTTCTCAACAACAGCCTCTGCTTCCTCTTCAGTCGGTTCATAATAGACATCATAATCCGCCTTGGAACGGAGGGAGAAAGCAGAGGTCAAGTACTTGGCATAAACCCTCTCAAGGAACCCTTCATCAACAAAATGTAGGCCAAACATCCTGATCACGCCGGAATGTTTGCGGGGATTTAAACCCTTCATCAGGAGCAGAGCCTTCGCCGCGTGGAACATGGAGTAATAGGCGCGACTAATCGCGTCCCTGAGCTTGCTGTTCTGGAGAAGGATTTTGGCTGAAGACAGCTCCTCCTCTGCGAGTTCAATGTGTCTGGAAACTTCTTCTGGAATGGCCATGCCCACACCTGAAGCAGTTTTTGACTTCCGCGTATTTAACGCCTTCGCTCAGTATTATACCCTCCGGGAGGAGGGAAATGAGCCTTGGAGGATTAGGAGGTCTTAGATCGGTATTTGCAGAAATGATTGGAATTCTATCGTTACCGTTTGTCCTGATTAGAACTCCAGAAAGCAAGAGATTAGCTGAGGGGGATTTTAAGGGGAGTGTAGGCTTATTGTTCGCTCTACTTCTTGGAAATATTTTGATGTATCTTGCTCCCCCAGAGGAGGTCACAAACAATTCGTGGATATTCTTATTAGCCCCAGTCGCATATTTTGCCTTGGGAACATCTGCTATTATTAGCTACCGCCGTCTTAAGCGCTTTGAGCAGGAGGAGATGCTCGAAAAGCTCGCCGAAAAGCTCGGAGAGTCGGTGGCAAAGGGACTGAAGGGAGTGAAGGACTAAGACCTTATCACCCAGTATTTCTCCTTCCGCATTCCCCTCCGCTTCAGCTCCTCGAAGTGCCTCTTAGCGACATTGTAAAAACCGTTGTCATGGAGAACTATTCCCTCCTTCATGGCATCGAGGGCTGAGGGAGAGAGGTTTTCCAATGCCTTGAGAAACTCCGCTGGAGTGTAAGCGAGCACATCAACGGGTAAAAACTCTTCGTTGAGTTTGTAGAGAGGCTTTGTCCTCGCTAAAAAGTTCCCACTAAGCTTTCTGGATATCACTATCAGGTCGTAGTCGCTCGCTCGGTTGTAGTCACCCCTAGCCCTAGAACCGAAGAGAATAACCGTAGCGTCTCCGTTGAAGTAGTCAACTATCCTTCTCACGAACCGCTCAATCTCGGGTGAGATTTTCGGCCGTTCTTTTGACGAAGCTGAGGACTTCTTCAGCATAATCAATCATCTCCAGAGCGATATCCTCGGAGTAGTACTCGAAGGGAGAGCCCTCCGGATAGGCATCGGGATATCTCGGAGCTATGTAATTCCTGTCAAGTTCCATAGCCCTGTGGAACAGCTCCCTTGGAACTTCAACGCCTTCATCACGCAGGTTTCTGAGAAGCTTCGTTATGGAGTGTCCAATGGGAGCGAAACCCATTCCACGGAGTAGGGCTTTAACGGCCAGCTCTGCCGCCTGCTGGGCCTTAAAGCTCGCCCACTCATAATCCTTCCCTTCCAGATCCCTGAGGGCAGAGCGAAGGGTCTTTTCAGCCTGCTTCATCCACCTTTTGTATTCACTCCACTTGAACATGGCAACCACATAAAGTTTGGATTGTGGGTATTTAACCCTTCCCCAGTATTATACCCTCGGGGAGGAGGGAAATCCATAAATACCTGGAGGGAGAAGGGAAATGGACGCCCTAACCGCATTTGCATTGTATGCTTCTATTGGAGCAATGATAGGAATCTTTGATGTTCTGTATGGCTATTTCGAGCCAATGGGCAAAAGTGAGAACTACAAAACCCTCAGAGAAATTCAGTCTCAGAAGGATTCCCTAATCAAGGGGATTTTGTTTACATCACTCGTGACCCTTCCATCATTATCGTTTTGGGTATCGTTTGGTCCCGTTCTATCTGAGGACTACGCCAAGAGCACCTGGGGTCCGTTGCTATTCATTGTAATGACCCTCGGTGCCTGGGCTAGGTTAATATATAAACTGTACCTCTGGAAAAAGCTGAACGACTGATATAAAGAACTCCTCCTCCAGGAAGCAATCGCCAAGGGCGTCGAAATCGGAATGAAAAAGGCAAAGGAAAGCTGACTTGTCCTACCGGCTTCCCTATCATCAGTTATCATGGGAGAAGGGGCAAGCAAGAAAACTATTTAACCTCCGGGGCTTACCCCAAATCGGTGGGAGAATGAGCGAGGTTATGGATCCCTATGTTATCCTTCAGAGGATAGAGCAAATGGAGAAGGAACTGGAGGAGCTCAAGATCACGGTTCTAAAAATGGTGGCCGAAAACCTCCCCGAGGAAGAGGTGGATGAGGAAACCCTAAAGGCCCTTGAGAAAGACCTCAGGGATATGATGGAGGGCAGAGTCAAAACCCTTAGCGGAGACGAGTTCATAGAGCTCCTCTCAAAGGAAACTGGCGACTAACGCCTTTTGTATGCCCTGCTTCTTGGCTCCAAACGGACGACGTACACGATTTTATTCTTCCAGTCAACGGCGTAGAGAAGCCGGTAATTCCCGAGCCTAAGCCGGTAGGCATCCAATCCGAGCAGTTTACGGTCCGTGAGAGGTTTGACGTCATAGCCCTCGGCTATCGGCTCGTTCTTCACGTCTTGAATGAAGTTTATCAACCGCTTGAGGTGAGCGGGTTTGAGAACCTTGGGAGCCAGCTTGGCGACCTTCGGATGAACCCTAACGTCGAACACGAATCAACCCTCCACTCCAACGCCCAAATGGATTTTGCCCCGAGCGTATTTAACCCTTCCCCAATATTATACCCTCCGGGAGGAGGGAAATGGGAGACGCGGATTTAATCTTAGGTCTTGTTGGGTTTTTTCATTGTTTGGAGCTTGGTTGAGATTCGATGATTTATACAATACAATAAATCCTGAGGACTGCAAAACTAAGAGCTGCGCGAAAGATGGAATGGACAAGGGACTGCAGGTAGTAATCCTCTCAGTTATTTCATTCTGGTTGCTTTCCTTTGAACTTATAACAAAAGCTGAAGAAGACAGCACCACGATCATAACCGCTCTCGGCCTATTGACATTTGGATTTACTGTGTACGGCCTCTACAAATGGCGTGCATACAGGGAAAGATACAAGGAGCTCCTCCTCCAAGAAGCCATTGCAAAAGGCGTCGAAATCGGCATGAAGAAGGCAAAAGAGAACTGAAGTTACAGCTCGCCTGCTTCCTTCAACACCTTTTCATAAAGTCCATCGCTCAGCCAGAAGCCCGTGGCCTTTAGTTTCTCCAGCTCGTCCCTAAGGCTGGCTACCTTACCGGTGAACTTGGCTTTGAGGAGAA
>NZ_JALUYR010000037.1 GCF_027012695.1 Thermococcus sp. | reverse complement strand
CGCGCTGATCCTGTCAGCCCTTCTGCTATTGTAAGAAAAGGGAAGAGAGGTCAGGCAAAGGTAACGCTCCTGTCCTTGAGGGAGCGGTTGAGCAGGTCGGCGTGCTCCAGCGTAACCTGGTACTCCGCTATCTTCTCCAGCTTGATCTCCTTGCCGTCGAGGATTATCTTGTTGAGGTAAACTTTTCCCTCGTCGAATCCCACAGTATAGACGAAGAGGTCCTTCTTGCTCAGGTATTCCCTTATCTTCTCGTCCTCAAGGGCCTTGGCAAGGCCACCAGCGGCGAATATTCTGACGTGGACGACGAACGCTCCGGGAACGTCCTTCTCGGCGAACCCCCTGAGGGTCTCGACGAATATCTCCTTGGTCTCCTCAATCGGCGTCTCACCGCCGAACTGAAGAACTGTGACCTGGGGAGCGAAGGCCTTGACGCGCTCCGCTATGTCCTCCTCCTTGCCCTTCTCGGCCAGGAAGTGGTAGGTGACTCCTCCGCTGAGGGTTATGAAGGTCGCCTCGGTGGCAGTGGCGATGCTGGAGCAGATTATGTTCCTGCTGGCAACTACCGCGACCTTATTGAGTCCGAGATCCGCTAAAGCCTTTCCAACGAGCCTTCCGGTCAGGGCTCTAAGGTAGATCTCCTCCTCAAAGGTTGTCTTCGCCATTTCACATCACCTCCGTTACCCAACTTTGTGGGTTTGTTCTCGTTTATGACCAATAACGTTAGGGGATATAACTTTTTCGGTTCCCCTAATGAACTTCTGTCGGCCGAATGAATATCCGGTTGTCATGATGACAAGATATGCTGAAATTCGGTGGAGTTCTTGACGTTTTGATTACACAAAAGCGTAAACTTGCCATAATTCCAATCACCCACGGTGGTGATGGGTGGGAATTCACCAAGGAGAGCAGGTTCTGTGGATAAACTTATAACGTTCGGAAAACTAAAGGAAACCGGTGATGGTGATATGCTGAGCGAAAGAATGCTCAAGGCCCTTAACGAACAGCTCAACAAGGAGCTTTTCTCCGCGTACTTCTACTTCGGCATAGCAGCCTACTTCAGGGACAAGAGCCTCGACGGCTTCGCGAGCTGGATGGAGGCCCAGGCCGAGGAGGAACTCGGCCACGCACTCAGGTTCTACGACTACATCTTCGAAAGGGGTGGAAAGGTCGAGCTTGAGAGGATAGAAAAGCCGAAGGGGGAATTCGAGAGTCCGCTCAAGGCCTTCGAGGCGGTTTACCTCCACGAGGTCGGCGTTACCCAGTCGATCTTCAAGCTGGTCGACCTGGCGAAGGAGGAGAACGACCACGCGACCTACAACTTCCTCCAGTGGTTCGTGGAGGAGCAGGTGGAGGAGGAGGCAACGACGAAGGCCATAGTGGACAAACTGAGGCTCATCGGCGACAGCCCGCAGGGTCTCTTCATGCTCGACAGGGAACTGGGAACCAGAAAGGCCCAGCTGAGAGCGCTCCTCAACCCCAAGGCCTGATTTCCTCTTTTCTCTTTTGCGGTCCGGGGGTTTCTCCATGAGGGTTCTTCTCCCCGGTGGGACGGGTTTCATAGGCAATTACGTTCTCAGAGAGCTTCTAAATAGGCAGCACGAGGTCGTTGTCCCGACGAGGAGGGATGTGAAACTCGATGGGGCGGAAACAATCAGGGTCTCTGGGAAGCCTGAGGAGTACGCCCGGCTCGTGGAGAACCTGAACCCAGACGCCGTAATAAACCTCATCGGGGTTCTCAGGGGCGACTATTCCGTCCACTACGAAGTCCCAAAGGTACTCTCGGGAGCAGCTGAAAGAACAGGGACGAGGCTCGTCCACGTGAGCGCCCTCGGGGCCGACGAAGGCTCTCCAGTTGAGTACTTCAGGAGCAAGGCCCTCGGCGAGCGGGAAGTCCTGAGGCTGGACGACTATGCGATAGTCCGACCCTCCCTCGTCCTCGGGCCGGGGCAGAGGCTTTTCAGGGACGTCCTCCGCTGGAGAATTTTCCCGGACCTTAAGACGCCCGTCCAGCCCGTTGACGTTCGAGACTTGGCCAGACTCCTCGTGGACCTCGCCGAGGGGAATGGAAAGCGCGAAATCAACGTCTGCGGACCTGAGGTGGTTCCGCTCGGCGAACTCGTGAAGATGGTAATGAAACAAGCCGGAAAGCGGGTTCTCCATATTCCTTTGCCCGAATTTCTCATAAGGATCGCGGGAAAGCTCGACAGTTCCCTTTTGATGGTCCTAACCGAGAACGTCTGCCCCCAAAAAGACAGCGTCGTCTTTGAACGGCCTCTCAAGGAATCCATAGCCTTCGCCGCGGAGGGGTTGAGATGAGGTACGATTTGGCCAGCTACATCTACGAGCCTGTGAATAGCTTCCTCGAAAAGCCGACGGGAATAAGAAAAGCCCGAAGGGAGTTAATTGAAAAGGCCAGAGGTAGGGTTATAGAACTCGGCGTCGGGACTGGCCTGAACCTTCCCCTTTACCGCGAAGGCGTTGAAGTTATTGGGGTTGACGTCAGCGAGGGGATGCTGAAGAAAGCTAAGGGGAAGAAAAGTCCGGCCAGAGTGAAGCTCGTCAAAGCCGACGCCCGCTCCCTGCCGTTTCCCGATGAGAGCTTCGACACCGCCGTTTCCACATTCTTCCTCTGCGTCGTCCCGGAGAAAGGGAAGGTTTTGGGCGAGGTAAGGCGCGTTTTAAAACCGGATGGCCTTCTCCTGGCGATGGAGTGCTCTCCCCCGAAGAACCCCGTCTTCAGGGCTTTTTTGAGTGGTTTGAGCGCGCTGACGAGCAGGCTGACCGGGACGGACTTCAGGGTGGACGTTGGAAACCTCCTGAGGAAGAGCGGCTTTGAAATCCTTGAGGAGAAAAACCTCGTGAACGGTGCCGTCAGGATTATAGTCGCTAGACCCTCCGGAGAACCATGACGAAGGCTATCCTCGGGAAGAACCACCGGATTGTGAGCACTTCAAAGCCTCTTTTCTCAAACTCCCGCGAAAGCTCCTCCGGGGAAGGAAAGGCCTCTATGGAACGCAAGAGGTGGTTATAAGCTTCTCTGTTGCCCGTTAAAATCCCTCCAATGATGGGAACGACGCTCCTCGTATAGAACCACGCCAGTTTTCCAAGAGGGCTCTCGTTTCTGGAAAACTCCAGGAGGAGAAGGATTCCGCCCTGTTTTAGAACACGATGGATTTCGCTAATAGCTTTCTCCCTCTCGGAGAAGTTTCTCAGGCCAAAGGCAACGCTCACCAGGTCAAAGCTTCCATCCGGGAAGGGAATATCCTCGGCGTTTCCCACCCTAAGCTCCGCGAAGGGGACCTTTTTCCTCGCTATTTCGAGCATTCGCTCACTGCAGTCTAAACCATAGAATCTGGCCGGGACGCCTCTCTTCTCAAGCCTTTTCATCATGCACCTTATCATGTCCCCTGTTCCGCAGGCAACGTCCAGAATGCGTGGTTTTTTGACGTCCAGGTAGGTAAGGGCTGTTTCGCAGGCCTTTCTCCGCCACCTCTTATCGAGGCCAAGGGTTGTGAGCCTGTTAACTAAGTCATAGCGCTCGGCTATGCTGTTAAAAAGCTCCCTTACCAAGTTCTTCCCTCCGCAGGATTTTCTTAACCTTCGCGGGCCTTCCCCCGAGGACGTAAACCCTGTGGGCGACTCTAAA
>NZ_JALUYR010000036.1 GCF_027012695.1 Thermococcus sp. | reverse complement strand
GTGAAGTTATGATGAAGGGGGAGTTATTTTGAGGGGGAGTGGGGAAGGAGCGTCCCCAGCAATAGGACTCAGGCGGACCGAGACTCCGGGTTAAAACAGAACCTTCTCAAAGATCGCCCTATGGTTGCCAAAGGCCTCGAACATCCTGCCAGAGTAACCCCTGGAGGCTGTTTCAAGAAAGAGGCGGAGGTTCCGCGTGATCTCCTCACCCATCGGAACGTGGAGTGGCATCGGTTCGTAGTAGTCTAGCCCCTTCATGAGCGCGGTTGAAAAGTACCAGAGGGTTTTTTTGACTTTTCTGCCCCTTATCTCGGAGAAACTGGCCTCGCCGCAGTTGAAGGCCGCGTGCAGGACGATTATCCGCTCGATTTCCACACCCCTGTTGAGGAGTTCTCTTCTCCTGGCATCGTCCACAAGGTCCTTTATCCGGTAGCCGCTTCTCGTTCTTTCGTCGTATGTTATCCTGAGGTCGTAAACCCTCTCAACTCCCGGATCGTAGACTAGAACCTCCGTGCCGCCCACTATATAGAGCCTTCCCTCCCTCGCCTCGACCACGGTGTTCTCGGTGCTTAAAACAGAAAGTCCCCGCGAGAGGGCCAGAGCTGAGATCGTGCTCTTCCCGGTGTGGGGGTAGCCCAGGAACAGGACGGCCTTTTCCTCCTCCGTGACGACGCCAACCGAGTCCGTAATGAAGATCCTGCCCGTTTTTGCACCGGCCCTGGCCGCGGCCTGGAGAATAAAAAATATCGGCGCCTCGTTGCCATAGGCAGAGGGGACTGGCGACTCCACCTTGTACTCGTCCCTTCCGAGGTGATCGTAAACGGCACCGAAAACCCTGAAACGATTCCCCTTGAAACGCTCTATCACGACCCCCGGCTCTCCGCCTTCCGTTACCGTGACGTCGGGGAGATAGCGTCTCGCGAACAGGCTTCTAAAACCCTTCTCAAAACCGTCGTCGAGTTCTCCGGCAAAATCGATTCTGACACCGCCAATGGTGATCCCCATGAACTCCCCCGTTGTTGACTGGTGCCGTGGATTTATAACTTTTCCGTGGAAAGTCGGGGAAGTTGATGGGGGAACATTGACACAGAGGGATAAAGAGAACTGGGAGTCACTCGAGAGCCGCGAGGAGCTTCTCGAGGAACATCTTCTCTGGATAGGCACCCTCGAACTGGACCCTGTCCTCGCCGTCGACCTGTATGACGATCTTCGGCACTGCCATGACGCTGTACTGGTCGGCCCACTCAGGATACTCGATGGCCTCGACCATATCTCCAAGAATCTTGCCCTTGCCCGCGTTGGTGTTCTCGATGGCGAACTTGTGGGCCATTCTAACTGCGAGCGGACAGTAGGGACAGGTCGGTGTTACGAAGACGAGTATCCTGACGTCCCTATCTATTCCTTTGAGGGCCTCCTTGGTGTCGGGCATGAGGTCGGTTGTCCCGTTGCTGACATCCACTATGTCCTCCAGGAACGCCCCGAACTCGTGACCTGCCGGAAGACCGAAGAAGCGGACGCCCATGTCCCTGCCGTCCTGGGTTATCGTCACTGCCGGGGCGCGGTCGATTCTGTACTGCTCTGCAACCTTCCTGCCCTCCTCCGTGTCAAAGTCGTGGAACTCATAGCTGAGCTTGTCGGTGAGCTCGCTCAGTTCCTGGACGAGTTGCTTCAGCTGGTCACAGTACTGGCAGTGCTCCTTGCCCGTGAACCCTATGATCTTGACCGGATTGGTCAGCTTTGAAAAGAACTCCTCCTTTATTACCTTCTTGTCGGCATCGCTAATCAGTCCCATTCATCACACCTCCTCGGCTAAAGGTTTATAATCCTCGCGAACCACTCTCAACCAGAGATCGGTTCGAAATAGGGTTGAATGTCCCGTATTTAAGCTTTACGTAACATATCTGGGTGGGTGCTGGTCATGGTTGAACCCGACATTTTCTACATCCTGGGGAACCGGGTGAGGAGGGACTTGCTGAGTCACCTCACCTGCACGGAGTGCTACTTCAGTTTTTTGAGCAGCAAGGTTAGTGTCTCCTCAACGGCCGTTGCAAAGCACCTCAAGATAATGGAGCGCGAGGGCATCCTGCGGTCTTATGAGAGGGAGGGCCCCTTCCTGGGACCGGCCAGGAAGTACTACGACATAGACATCGCCAGAACCTACGTGGTTACCATAACATCCAACCTCTTCTGGTACCGGGGACTGGAGCTCGAGCCCCTGGAGGTCCCGGAGATCGAAGCAGGGGACGACCTTCTGGGGATGATAAACTCCTTCCTCGAACTGACGGATGAGCTTGAGGAGATTCTCAGGTCTCTCCGCTCCGTTGAAGCCAGACGGGACGGACTGATGGCGGGGATAAAGGCCCGCTACCTCGAGGAGGCGGGAGACATGACCCAGCTGGCGGTACTCCATTACCTTCTCCTCCACGGAAGGGCAACCGTTGACGAGCTCAGCGATCGGTTCAACCTGAAGGAGAGGGAGGTCATGGCGAAGGTAAAGGAACTGGGCAGGTTCGTACCGTTAAAAATAAAAGACGGGGTAATCGAGATTGACAGGATTCGATTAAAGAGGAGCGGTGAAGGAGATGCCGGAACGGATTAGGGTTGTCGTTAACGAAGACCGCTGCTACCTCTGCGGTGGCTGCGCGGGTGTCTGCCCGACGCTCGCTATAGAGGTTCACGCAAGCGGCTGGGAGTTCTTCCAGGACAAGTGCATCAGCTGTAGAATATGCATCAACGCCTGCCCTGTGGGGGCACTCAGCGCCGAACCCCTGGAGGTGAAAGAATGAGCTGGAAATACGATGTTGTCGTCGTCGGTTCTGGCATCGCGGGGCCGATTATAGCCAGAAACGTTGCCAAAGCCGGTTATTCTGTTCTTCTCCTGGACAAGAAACCCGCCATAGGAAGTCCGAAGCAGTGTGCCGAGGGAATAAGCATAAGGGTCTTTGATAAATACGACATCCCCTACGATAAGAGGTTCATCAACCGCGAGATCTACGGTGCTAAGCTCTACTCTCCGGGAGGATACGAGCTGGAGCTCCGCTATAAGGAGGTCAGCGGTGTAATCCTCGAGAGGAAGGTCTTCGACAAGATGCTCGCCCACTACGCGGCAAGGGCCGGGGCGGACGTTTTAGCTAGAACCGAGGCCCTGGACGTCATAAGGCAGGACGGCAAGATAGCGGGAATCAGGGCCAAACACGAGGATGAGCCTGTTGAAATTTACGCGGACATAATCGTTGCAGCAGATGGAGTCGAGAGCATGATAGCCAGAAAGGCCGGTATAAACACATACGCTCCGCCACACGAGTTCGACTCGAGCTACGAGTATGAGATGCTCATTGAGGGCTTTGACCCGGATTTAATCCACCTCTGGTTCGGCAATGAGATTGCACCGAGGGGCTACGTCTGGGTCTTTCCGAAGGACGAGGACAGGGCCAACGTTGGAATAGGCATAGCCTCCGATCATCCGGAGACGGCAAAGTACTACCTCAACAAGTGGTTGAGGGAAAATGGAATCCCCTCCAGGAAAATACTGGAGATTAACGTCGGCGTCGTTCCGGTTGGGGGCTTCGTGAAGGAACTCGTCAAGGACAACGTTTTGGTTGTCGGCGATGCAGCTAGACAGGTCAACCCGATGCACGGCGGTGGAATGGCGGAAGCGATGGAGGCAGGAACGATAGCGAGCAAGTGGATTGTAAAGGCCCTGGAAGAGGAAAACCTCTCGCTCCTCCAGAACTACACGAAGGAGTGGTGGGAGACCGACGGAAAGAGGCTTGAGAAGGTTCTAAAGGTCAGGCGCGTTACGGAAAAGCTCACCGATGAAGACCTCGACCTGTTCATCCAGATACTCAGCGGTGCAGACGCCGAGAAGATAGCCTCTGGAGACTACGCCGAAGTCATAAAGGCCCTTCTCAAGCACCCGAAGGTGCTCATGAGCAGGAGACGGCTGAGCCTCCTTAAGGAGCTCCTCTGATCACTTCTTTCCCTTCTTCCAGTCCCTGCATTTCATGTCAACACAAACTTCATACTCCCGTCCCTTCTCGCGGATTTTGACGACGGGGGCACCGCAGCAGGTTTTGTTCGTCGGGATTATCTCGCCGCGCTGGAGGAGCGGATAGGTGACGTCGCACTTGGGCCAGTTTGAGCAACCCACGAAGCGCTTGCCGGTCTTCCTGTTGTAGCGGACGACCAGATCGCCGCCGCACTTGGGACACTTTCCGATGACGAGGGGCTTTTTCCCTGTTTTTACTGTCCCCGTGTCTCCTGTGGAGCCTTCTTTTCCGTCAACGGTCCTCTGAACATCGCGCTCTTCCTCCTCGCTCAGCTCTTTAACGGCGCCTGCCTTCTTCGCTGCGGTTTTGGAGGTGCTGACACCGGTTCCGGTCGTCTCAAGGAGCATCCTCCCTATGTCGAGCTCCTTCTCCTTGAAGACCTTAAGGATTTTTATCAGCTGCTCCTTGCTCTCCTCGATGACCTCATCCTTCTTGGCTTTTCCCGCCATTATCTCCTCCATCTTCTCCTCGAAGGCTTTGGTGAGTTCCACGCTCACTATGTCGGGCACGTTTTTCTCGAGGGCTTCTACGACCTTCATTCCGAGAGGAGTCACCTTTATCTTCTTCTTGCCCTCGATGTAGCCCCTGCTGTAGAGCGTCTCGAGTATCTGGGCGCGCGTTGCCTTCGTCCCTATGCCGAGGTCTTCCATCTTCTTTATTACTGCCGCCGGGGAGTAGCGCGCCGGGGGCTTCGTCTTCTTCTTCTCGCGCTTTATCTGGATGACCTTCACAGGCTCGCCCTCTTTGAAGGCCGGAAGGATAACCTCGTCGAAGTTGACGTATTTGCCGTAAGCTTTCAGCCAGCCTTCCTTGACGGTTCTCGCGCCGCTCAGGATGAAGCGGTGGTCGTTGGAGTTTATCGTCACCTTCATCGTCTCTCTGACGGCTGGTTCCATGAACAGAGCTAAAAAGCGCCTGACTATCAAATCGTATAGGTTCTGCTCGTCCTTGGTAAGCTCCCCCGGCTTGGGAAGTTCGCCTGTAGGATATATTGCAGGGTGTGCCGGGTCTTCTTTCCTGCCCTCGACGGGTTTGAGCCTCTCCTTTCCGAGGAGGGCATGTGCGAGGGGCTTGTACTCGGGGAGTTTGGCGAGGTTTTGAATTATCGAGCGGAAGTTCAGGTTCTTGGGGAGCTTCTGTGAGCTTGTCCTCGGGTACGACGATAATCCTCGCTCATACAGGCGCTGTGCAAGCTCCAGCGTCTTCTTCGGGCTATAACCGAAAGCTGAGTATGCCTCCCTCTGAAGGGTTCCGAGGTCAAATGGAACCGGGGGTTTTCTCTGCTGCTGTTTAACCTCGACTTTCTCAACGAAGGCAGGCCCCTTCTTGGCCTCCTGAACTATTTTTTTAGCTTCCTCCTCGTCCCAGATTTTGTCCTTTTCATAATTGGCCGTGTATTTCTCACCTTTCTTCTCAAGGAGCATCTTGATGACCCAGTAGGGAGTAGGTTTGAAGTTCTCTATCTCCTTTTCTCTTTCGACGAGGAACTTCAGCGTTGGGCCCTGGACGCGGCCCGTGCTTAGAACCATCCACTTGCCGCTGGCCCTTTTTATGGCCGAGGTGAGTGCCCTCGAAAGGTTTACGCCCCAGTACCAGTCCAAAACGTGGCGCGCTATTCCCGCATCTGCCATTCCGAAGTTTATCGTCGGCTCGAGGTTGTACCAGGCCTTTAGGAGGTCCTTCTTGGTTAAGGCGGAGAACTTCATGCGCTTTGCCTTCGAGGGGTCAACGCCACAGGCGTATTTGAGGGCGGTATAGCCTATCACCTCGCCCTCGGTATCGTAGTCGCAGGCAACCACGAACTCGTCCGCTCTTTTGCAGAGGGTCGCCAGGGCCTTTATGTAGTCTTTCGCGTAGCTTTTCCCCTTCTCGGCGACATAAACTGGCACCCACTCAATGTCGAAGACTGGATAACCGTAGGTTTTTGTCTTTGGCGCAAGGGAAAAGAGGTGGCCAACGGCGGGTGCAACGATAACCTTCTTGCCGTCGCGGGTGAATTCGTAATAACTTACCTTTCCTATCGTCTTCCTAACGGGTTTACCCTCGGCCAGAGCGTAGGCGATTTTTCTGGCGACGTTGGGCTTCTCTGCGATGATTAGCGTGACCATGGCGACACCTTGAACGGGTAGGGCAGAGGGTTATAAAAAACCTGCGGGGTTTTGGGACGTTAGAAATGGCGCCCCGGCGGGGATTTGAACCCCGGACCTCGAGGTCCGCAGCCTCGCGCCCTATCCAGACTAGGCCACCGGGGCACGACCGGTAACCCCTATCCAGAAGTCTTTATAAATTTAACCATTCCCCCGTCCGGATTCACCGAAAAATTTATAAATTGGCCCCTGATGAGTATGTAACGGGTTCGATGCGGTGGTAGTCTAGCCTGGTCTAGGACAGCGGCCTGCCACGCCGCTGGCCCGGGTTCAAATCCCGGCCACCGCACCACAACAGCGCTGGCGGATTTTATGTGTCTTTTCTACAATGTTCTAATTCTGAAGGGGTTTTACTCGCTTGCTCATGGGGAAGTGTTTCACTGCTTAAAGCGCCCTTCGAGCGTCGGTTAAAATTTGAACTCTTTCCGGAATGCCTTGTGAATTGAATTCCAAACTTAATTTGGGATTTCCTGGCTCGGGATTCCTTAAAGATCAAACTCTTTCAAGAACCACAAATTTTCAGTGAAGCTTTTCGGACGTTTCTGTAGCGGAGCATTGAAAATAAAAAATAATAACACATCAACCCCTCAGTCCCGGGAACCAGACCCTTTTCCCGGCCCGTTCCTTCTCCCCATCCCACTCGTGGAGTATCTTAACCGCCTCGCTCGCCACGAGAGCCGCTTCCCGTTCTCCCGCTTTTCCGAACTCGTTGGTAATCCTGTTGGCGAAGACCGCGCAGACGCAACCCGCCCTCAATCCGTAGATGTTGGCCAAAGTGTAGAGGGTAGCGGCCTCCATCTCGAAGTTCGTGACGTTCGCCTGCCTGAGGTCGTCGACGATGTTCCTCGCGAAGCTCGGGAAGTAGCCGTTTAAACCAGGCCTGCCCTGGCCGAGGTAGAAGCTGTCGGTCGAGGCCGTTATGCCGAGGTGGTAGGGGATTCCCAGCGTTTCAGCGGCCTCGATGAGGGCCAGGGTCACCTCTATGTCAGCCGATGCGGGGTATTCCGCCCTTACGTACTGCTTGGAAGTCCCCTCCAGTCTAACGGCCGCTTTGGCTATGATGAGGTCCCCTATCTTCATTCCCGGCTGTATCGCACCCGTCGAACCGACCCGGATGAAGGTGTCTGCCCCTATGGCGGCGAGCTCCTCGATGGCTATGGCCGTTGAGGGGCCACCTATCCCCGTTGATGTGGCACTTATTGGAACCCCCTTGTATTTGCCGGTGTGGGTTCTGTACTCGCGGTGGAAGGCTATCTCTTTAGCTTCGTCCCAGAGCGAGCTTATCTTTGGAACTCTCTCCGGATCTCCCGGAAGGAGAACGTACCTTGAAACATCTCCCGGCTTGCAGGCTATGTGGTACTGGTAGCCCTCCTCAGTTTGAGGCCTCTCGGCCGAGACGAACCTTGTCATGGCAACCACCTTTTTATGCTCCGCGCACCAGATTCTACCTCATGACTAAAAAGCCTTCGGGGTGATTGTCTTGCTCCGGTGCACGAAGTGTGGTAGAACGTATCCGGAAACCTTCCGGTTGAGGTGTGACTGCGGCGGAACCCTGCTGGTGGAGAGGGAGCACTACGACTTCTCCGGTAACCTGCTTCCCTATTTTGACATGAGGCGGTACCTCGGTTTCCTCCCTATAGGGGGAACCTACCTCCCCCCACCTGTACCCGCCATCACTCCCACGGTTTCCCTCCAGCTAGGGCCAATCTTCGGCCTCTTCAAGCTCGATTACCTCCAGCCGGGTGGCTCCTTCAAGGATAGGGGGAGCTTCGTGACGGTGGCAAAGCTCATTGAGGAGGGGATCGACGAGATCGTCCTGGACAGCTCAGGCAACGCCGCCCTGAGTATGGCCATCCATTCGCTTCCCGCAGGGATAAGAGTCCACGTCTTTCTGCCGGCTGAGGTAGTGCCCCAGAAACTCTCCCTTCTGATCAGGCTCGGCACGGTTCTTCACTTCGTTGACGGCGATAGGATGGAGGCCCACCGGAGGGCCAGGGAGTTCGCGGAGAGGGAAGGTCTGGCCTACGCCTCCCACTGGCTCAATCCATACTTCATTGAGGGAACAAAAACAATAGCCTTCGAGGCCTACGAGCAGGCTGACATTCCCGACTACGTTCTCGCTCCGACCGGAAGCGGTACGCTTCTCCTCGGCCTCTGGAAGGGTTTCCGGGAACTGGAGAAGATGGGTGAAATCCCCGAACTTCCGAGATTGATTGCTGTTCAGGCTTCCGGCTACGAGAGCCTCTGCGAGCGTTCCAATGAGAGAAATGACCTTGCCGATGGCATAGCGATTCCGGAACCTCCTCGCCTGGAGGAGATGAAGCGCGCGCTGGAGGAGACGAACGGCTTTTGCGTGAGCGTCACAACCCCGGAAACGGAGGAGGCGTGGGACTGGCTGATGGGGGCGGGCTTTCTCGTTGAGTCCACCTCGGCGGTGGTTCTCGCGGCCCTGTGGCGGTTGATGGAAACCGGCGAGATTCCAGATGGTTCGAAAGTCCTCCTGCCCCTGACGGGTTCGGGCCTTAAACTAACCTAAGGTATTTAAACCCCTGCGACCAAATATCCGGCGGAGGTGAGATCGTGGGAGTCAGGTATCCAGCCGTGGCCGGAAGCTTCTACCCGGCGGACGAGAGGTTGGTGGAGATGCTGGAGGAGTTCTTCAGGGACCTCGGCGAGGAGGGGAGCGAGAGGAGTATCACGGCGGGCGTTTCGCCCCACGCGGGCTACATATTTTCTGGTTACACGGCGAGCAGGACATACAAGGCAATCTACGAAGACGGCTTACCTGAGACCTTCGTCATACTGGGGCCGAATCACACCGGCCTCGGCTCGCCGATAGCCGTTTATCCGGAGGGCGAGTGGCTTACCCCCCTGGGGAGCATCGAGATTGATTCCGAGATGTCGCGGGCCGTGGCCAGGCTCTCGGAAATAGCGGATCTCGACGAGGTGGCGCACGCCTACGAGCATTCAATCGAGGTCCAGGTACCCTTCATCCAGTACCTCTCTGAGCTCGCCGGAAAGGATGTGCGGATCGTCCCGATAACCCTCGGTATTCAGGACGAGGACGTTTCCAGGGCAATGGGGAGGGCCATTTTCGAGGCATCGAAGGAGCTTGGCAGGGACGTCGTGGTCATCGCGAGCACGGACTTTATGCACTACGGCCCGGCCTATGGCTACGTTCCCTTCAGGGTTCGCGCGGAGGAGCTGCCGCACAGGATAAAGGAGTGGGACTTTCGCGTGATAAGGAGGATCCTCGACTTCGATCTGGAGGGGATGTTCCGCGAGCTGAGGGAGATGCGCCATACGATGTGCGGACCCGGGGCGGTCGGAACGGCGATAGTCCATTCCCGGCTCGCTGGAGCGGCTGAGGCTGAATTGCTCCACTACACTACCAGTTTCGAGGTGAGCCGCTCGACCGATGCCGTCGTCGGTTACGCGAGCATCGTGATGCGGAGGTGAGTACCAAAAGCCACATAAACCTCCTCCTTTTTCTTTCGATTGTGGGGGACCAAGAATGAGGGTTCTGGCTTCAGCTCCGGCTAAAATTATACTCTTTGGTGAGCACAGCGTCGTCTATGGAAAACCTGCGATAGCCGCTGCCATTGACCTGAGGACGTACGTCTGGGCCGAATTCAACGATAGCGGGGCAATAAAAATAGAGGCCCGGGACATCCGGGTTCCGGGATTGACCGTCTCCTTCTCGGAGGACGAGATATACTTCGAGAGTGACTATGGGAGGGCCGCCGAGGTCCTCAGCTACGTCCGGCAGGCGATAGAGCTCGTTCGGGACGAGGCCGATGCAAACGGCAGGGGAATAACCGTCTCTATAACTTCCCAGATTCCGGTCGGTGCAGGATTGGGAAGCTCGGCGGCGGTTGCCGTGGCGACGATCGGCGCGGTCTCGAAGTTACTCGGCCTTGAGCTGACGAAGGAGGAGATCGGGAAACTCGGCCACAGGGTTGAGCTCCTCGTTCAGGGAGCCTCAAGCGGCATAGACCCGACTGTTTCAGCGATAGGCGGCTTCATCCACTACGAGAAGGGTAACTTCGAGCACCTGCCCTTCATGGAGCTGCCGATAGTTGTCGGTTACACCGGCTCAAGCGGCTCGACGAGGGAACTTGTGGCGATGGTTAAGCAAACCCGCGAGGAGATGCCCGACGTCATAGAGCCGATACTGGCGGCAATGGGGAGAATAGTTGGGAGGGCCCGGGACGTTCTCCTCTCGGACCTCGACGAGGAGGTACGCTTCGCCAGGCTCGGCCGGCTTATGAACATCAACCATGGCCTCCTCGATGCCCTCGGCGTTTCGACGAAAAAGCTCAGCGAACTCGTCTACGCCGCGAGAACCGCCGGAGCCCTCGGTGCCAAGATAACCGGCGCGGGTGGTGGTGGCTGTATGTATGCATTAGCTCCGGAGAAGCAGAGTGAGGTCGCGACGGCCATAACCATAGCCGGTGGGACGCCGATGATAACCAGGATAAGCGGGGAGGGACTTCGCGTAGAGGAGGTTCTGCCATGATAATCGTTAAGATCGGCGGGAGCGTTTTCAGTAACAAGCGGGGAAAACCTGAGAACTTCAACCGGGCCGCGGTCAGGGGAATAGCTGAGGAGATTGCCCGCTTTTACCCCGGGAAGGACTTTGTGATAGTCCACGGGGGCGGAAGCTTCGGACATCCACAGGCCAGACGGTACAGGATAAGGGACGGACTGCGTGGCTGTCCGGAGATAAAGAGGATAGGGTTTACCGAAACGCACAGAGCAATGCTCAGGGCCAACGATCTGATAGTGGGGACCTTCCTGGACGAGGGGCTCCCGGCCTTCCCGGTTTCTACCTCCTCCGTCTTCGTAACCGAGAACGGTGAGGTTGTCCGCGGCGACGTTGAAGTCCTGAAACAACTTCTGGAGAGGCGCTTTATCCCGGTACTATTCGGTGATGTTTCCGTTGATGTCGCCAAGGGTATAGACATCCTCTCGGGCGACCAGATCATCACCTACCTTGCGGAGGTCCTCAAACCGGAGAAGATCGTTTTCCTGATGGACGTTGATGGAATCTACGACCGGGCTCCGGGGGATGAAAACGCGAGACTTATCCGCGAGCTCACCGCAGGGGATGTTGAGCATCTCCTCGGAAGTTCCGCATCGGCCGGAGTTGACGTGACGGGGGGGATAGGCAACAAGCTTCGGGAGGCCCTGAAGATGGCCCGCTTTTCCGAGGTCTGGTTCGTCAACGGCCTCGTCCCTGGAAGACTGAGCGGTGCCATACGGGGGGACGGCTTTGGGACGAGGATCGTGGGCTGATCCACGGCTCCTTCCAAAAACCTCTTAACTTCCCCCTCCATTTCTTTTCCGGTGGTGTGAATGCAGGCCTTTGACAGGGAGGAACTCACTATCATCAGAAAGTTCGAGCACATAGAACACTGCCTCAAGAGGAACGTTCAGGCTCATGTGAGCAATGGCTTTGAGGATGTGCACTTCGTCCACATGAGCCTGCCGGAGATCGATAAGGAAGAAATAGACCTGAGCGTCGAGTTTCTGGGCAGGCGCTTCGATTATCCAATCTTCATAGCCGGCATGACCGGCGGGACGAGGGGTTCCCAGCTCGCGGGGAAGATAAATAAAACCCTGGCCAAAGCCGCGCAGGAGCTCAACATACCGATGGGCGTTGGCAGTCAGAGGGCGATGATAAGGAAGCCGGAAACCTGGGAGAGCTACTACGTTAGGGACGTCGCTCCTGACATTTTTCTCGTCGGCAACCTTGGCGCCCCTCAGTTCTCTGAAACGATACCGGAGCGCTACGGTATCGAGGAGGCCCTTAAGGCTGTTGAAACAATTCGGGCCGATGCTCTGGCGATACACATGAACCCCCTCCAGGAGAGCGTCCAGCCCGAGGGAGACACTCAGTACAGGGGCGTTCTCAAAGCGTTGGCAGAGCTCAAGGCCGAGTT
>NZ_JALUYR010000035.1 GCF_027012695.1 Thermococcus sp. | reverse complement strand
ATAATTCGCGACACGAAGCGCTACTCCAACTTCGGCTGGACAGACATTCCCGTCCTCGAAATCCAGCAGATGATGGGTCGCGCCGGAAGGCCGAAGTACGATAAGATTGGCGAGGCCATAATCGTAGCAAGAACAGATGATCCCAAGAAGCTCATGGAGAAATACATCCACGGAAAGCCGGAGAAGCTGTTCTCGATGCTCGCCAACGAGCAGGCCTTCAGGAGCCAGATTTTAGCGTTGATAACCAACTTCGGGGTTGAGAACTTCCGTGGGCTGATCGAGTTCCTGGGGAAAACCTTCTACGCCCACCAGAGGGGTGACATCGCTTCGCTGGAGTACAAGGCGAAAAACGTTGTTTACTTCCTCATCGAGAACGAGTTCATTGACATGGACATGGAGGACCGCTTCATCGCCCTTCCCTTCGGGAAGAGAACCTCCCAGCTCTACATCGACCCGCTCACCGCCAAAAAGTTCCGCGACGCTTTTCCAATGCTCGAGGAGAACCCCAACCCCTTCGGGGTCTTCCAGCTGATAGCATCGACGCCGGACATGGCGACTTTAACAGCGAGAAGGCGCGAAATGGAGGACTATCTGGATTTAGCGTACGAGTTCGAAGAAAAGCTCTACACGAACATCCCCTACTACGAGGACTCACGCTTCCAGGGCTTCCTGAGCCAGGTGAAGACAGCTAAAGTCCTCCTGGACTGGATAAACGAGGTTCCGGAGGCGAGGATATACGAAGTTTATAACATAGATCCCGGCGACCTCTACCGGATTCTGGAACTCGCCGACTGGCTCATGTACGCCCTCATCGAGCTCTACCGCCTCTTTGAGCCGAAGGAAGATGTGCTGGGATTCCTCCGCGACCTGCACCTCCGCCTGAGGCACGGTGTTCGCGAAGAGCTCCTTGAACTCGTCAGGCTGCCCAACATCGGAAGGAAGAGGGCGAGGGCCCTCTACAACGCCGGCTTCAGAACCCAGGAGGACATAAGGCGCGCGAAGGTGAAGGAACTGCTCGAGGTGGAGGGCATAGGTATCAGGGTTGTGGAGGGACTGTTCAGGCACTTTGGAGTCGAGATGCCTGAAAAAGTGAAAGACGCTGAAAAGAAAGCGGAGCGCAAAAGGAAGGGGACGCTGGATGCGTTTTTAAAGTGATCAGGTTATCTCTCCCTCTATCTTTTTCGCACCCTTCCACAGAACCGATATACTCCTCCCCGGATTCAGACCACGCTCGCGTGCCCTGGCGTAGAGTTTTCCTCCAACCCTCTGGCCTAGGAAGTACGCTAAGATGAAGGCCAGTATGAAGGGAACACCTGAAGCGTTCCAGCTCAGCCCGGCAAGATAGCGCATGAGGACGACCAGTGGAACCGGCAGGTGAACCGCCAGTATCCACTCAAGTTTGTTGCCGGTTCTCTTGGCGTGCGCCCTCCAGAAACCGAAGGGTATGTTTACGAGGAACGTAACGATAAGTCCAATAATGAACCATTCTGTGTTCATGGCCCTCACCCTCCGGGTTTTGTAGGAGAATCTTAAAAAATTTTGCCCCCCTAACGAATCCCAACTTTTTTAAGCGCTCCCCGGTTACCCCGGGTGGGCACAATGATAGTCATCGTAACCGGAATGCCCGGCTCAGGAAAAAGCAAGATCGTTAAGGAGTTCGAGAAAAGGGGTTTCCCCAGCGTTTCTATGGGCGACATCGTGAGGGAGGAGACGGCAAAACGGGGCCTGGAGCTCACCAGGGAGAACGTGGCCAAGGTCAGCATAAGACTTCGCCAGGAGCTCGGCCAGAACGCAGTCGCGAAGCTGACCGTGGAGAAGGTGAAGGAACTCCTCAGGAACAGCGGTGTGGTTGTCGTTGATGGTGTCCGCTCCCTGGACGAGGTCGGAACCTTCAGGAGCGCTTTTCCCGGGGAGGAGATAGTCATCGTTGCAGTCCACACACCGCCAAAACAGCGCTTCGAGAGACTGAAGGCGAGGGGAAGGCACGATGACCCTAAAACCTGGGAGGAGTTCGAGGAGAGGGACTGGAAGGAGCTCAAGTTTGGAATAGGGAACGTTATAGCGATGGCCGATCACATGCTCGTTAACGACGGTTCTAAGGGGGAGTACATCCGGCGGGTAAAGGAGGTCGTCGACTCTATCCTAGCATCGAATCGAGAAGAAGCATAACGTAGAAGCCGGCAAAGAAGCCGAGGGTTACGAGCGTTTCGCTCTTCTCCCTTCCATATATCTCCGGTATCATCTCCTTTACCGTGACGTACAGCATGGCTCCCCCGGCCATTCCGAGGCCGTACGGAAGGAGCCAGCTGAAGAGGGTGAAGAAGTACGCCCCAACGAGAACCATCGCCATCTCTGCAAAGCCGCTCAGAACCCCCATCATGATGGGCTGGAGGCGCTTCTTCTGAATGGCGGCCAGCGGGAGGGAAACGACCGTCCCCTCCGGAAAGTCCTGTATTCCAATCGCAATGGCCGTGACGAGACCGACCTCGAGGTTGTAAACGAGGGAGGTTCCAACGGCGAGGCCCTCCGGCAGGTTGTGAATGATGACCGCTATCACCAGAAGCCAGACCTTTCTGAGGCGATCCCTCATTGACCTTGGCCCCTCGTAGCCCCTGACGAGGTGCTCGTGAGGGAGAAAGCGGTCTATGGCGTAGATCAGAAAAACACCGAGGGCTATCCCGATTCCAGCGGGGGAGAAGGAGCCGGTGCTCTCTATCGCGGGAAGGATGAGCGAGGTGAAGGAGGCAACTATCATAACGCCGGCGGCGAAGCTCAGGGCAAAGTCCACGCCCTCCTCGGGGAGGCTTCTGGCGAATATGGCAACCAAAGCGCCGAGGGAGGTCATTATGGCAACGAATAAGCCGGCGTAGAAGGCAACCCACATGGTGCTGCCGTTGGAAACTCTGAGTATCCACTCCGCGAGATTGGTTATGAAGTTCTCTAACACTATTAGGCCACCCTAATTATTTGGGCGGTTGGGTTTATAAGGTTTCTTCCGACGTTAGTTCGGTGGTGAGAATGGAGCTGTTCGAGGAGGTTGAGGTCGAGGCCCACGTTTACCCGACCGAGGACATCGAGAAGGTAAAGAGGGCGATGCTTAATCTGATTCCGGATCTGGAGTTCGAAGTCTTTGATAGGGGTGATTACATCATCCTGACGGGGAAAACCCGGAGCAGAAAAGCCCTCCAGAGACTCTACGAGCTCTTCAGGGGACAGGCGATACTCGACACAGCACGCTCCTTTTTGGAGGAGGGCTACTTCGGCGAGGAGATAATTCTCAGGGTGAACAAGCAAGCTGCCTACGCCGGTGTGGTAAACTTCAACGAGGAGTCTCCCCTGGGCCCGATAACGATAATCATCAGGACGAAGGACCCGCAGAGGCTCATGAAGTGGCTCGCTCCGAAGACCAAAGACGGGGTTCCAATCGAATAAAACTGCCCTTTTGGCCCCCAATTTAATTTTCAGCTTGCAAAAACTTTCTATTTAATTGGCAATAGTAACCAGCGAGACTATTAATGGGAACGTCCGCACAGGAATGATGGAGGGGGTTGCTGTGAAGGACCTGGAAACCCTTAGAAAAATCGTGGAGCGTGGGGAGGAACTGAACAGGCTCTACGGTGAGGGCAACTGGAGGGTGAGAAAGGTTACCTCCAGCGGTGGCCGCGTCTTTTTGGCTGTGACGACGGAACTGAAGCATCTGGGAGTCAGGGGTGGCGACAGGGTTATAGTCGCCACGACGACCCTCAACGGCCGTCCAGTGGTTGTGATTGAGAGGCTTTAGGGGAGCTCAATAAAAGAAAGAACTTACTTCCGCTTTTTCTTCCCCAACTTCCACCCTATTCTGGCCGTTATCACGCGCTCGCTCGCGAAGAGCCTTGCGGTAGCGTAGAGTATAAGGAGCGCCACGACGGTCATATAGGCGAGGCTCACAAGGAGGGGAGCGTAGTTGTTCAGGAGGACGTGGCGGTAGTCAACGATGGGGTGGGTGAAGGGTATTGCCAGGAGGAGGTACTTTATCACGGGAGGGAGGTCGTTGATATCGGTGTACATAAGGAGAAAGGCAGGAAACGCCAGGGGGAGTATGGTTGCGCTGACCAGCGTCGTGGCACTCTGCACGTCCTCGGCGAAGGTGGCCACTATCATGGCCAGGCCCAGGGCAATGATTATGGTGAGGAAAACAACGGCGGCGAAGAGGGCGGCCCCCGCCGGTGTGACGACCAGGCCCAGATCCTCAAGGCTCACACCTCCTGAACCCGGTCCGAAGGAGCCCATGTAGTACCTCATCCCAACCATGTAGGCCATCGCGGAGACGAGGCCCATCACCGCTGTCCCGAATATCTTCGCCCCCACTATGTGAGTCCTCGGAACCGGAAGAGTCAGGAGGGTCTCAAGGGTCTTGTTCTCCTTCTCGCTGGCTATCGCACCCGCGGCCATCTGGGAAGTTATCATCACCATCATGAAAACGATAAGCGGTATTGTGAAGGCCTGAGCCGCTATCACACCCGAAACCACCGTTGGAGGAACATCGACGATCCTGCCGTTTATAACCGATCTGCTGGAGGTTCTTATCGGGTGGAGTATCGCGTCGGGGTTGTCCGCACCCAGGGCTTTGACCTTCAGTCTGGCGATCTCCTCGCTCAGAACATCCAGAACCGCGTTTATCCGGCCCTCGCTCACGCTCTCCTTTATCCCCGGCCCTATGCTCGTGAAGATTCCGTATATCTCAACGGTGGCAGTCTCGTTGGAGCGGAGCTTTGCGGTGAAGTCCGGTGGAATTACGACGAGGACGTTCTGTCCCTCGACCATGGCCTTTTCTATGGCCTCCTCAATTGAGGTGGCGTTGATAACGGTCACGGTCACGTTGGGGGCGTTTCGAAGGGCCTCTATGAGAAGCTCACCGTAATCGCCGTTATCAAAGTTGACCAGGGCCACGTTGGTCGTCTCCTGTGCCCTCTCCATACCCATGTTAACGGCCTGACCCATCAGCGGCAGGAGGATCAGAGGGACGACGACCATGCCGAAGACGAGCTTCCTGTCCCTGAAGAGGTTCTTGAGCTCCTTCATGGCCATGACCCAGAAGTCGTTCACGCCCCCTCACCCCCGATGGGTTCCCGAATCTCAACGCCGACGGCCCTCATGAACACTTCCTCCAGGTTCTCCGCGCCGTATTTCTCCTTGAGCTCTGCCGGAGTTCCGGTCTCAACGATCTGCCCATCGTTTATGAGGGCAACGCGATGGCAGAGGTACTCGACTTCAAGCATGTTGTGACTGGAGAGCAGGAAGGTGACACCCTCCTTTGAAAAGCGTCTTATTGTCTGCCGTATCGCGTAGGCGTTCACTATGTCAAGCCCGCTCGCCGGCTCGTCCAGTATGGCCAACTTCGGGCGAACCATCAGGGCCCTCGCTATGAGGAGCTTCCTCGTCATTCCCTTCGAGTAGGTCGAGACTTTGTCGTTCAGCCTCTCGCCGAGACCGCTCAGTTTCATCCCAAGTTCGAGCATCTCCATCGCTTTTTCCTCGTCCTTGGCGTAGAGCTTCGCCATGAACTCGAGATACTCCTTCCCTGTGAGGTTCTTATAGGCCCCAGCCTCCTCGGGAAGGTAGCTTATCAGCTCGCGGACCTTTGGGGCCTCTTTGACGACGTCATAGCCTGCTATCTTCGCCCTCCCGCCCGTCGGCTTGAGAAGGGTTGAGAGTATCTTTAACGTCGTGCTCTTTCCTGCCCCGTTGGGCCCGATGAGTCCGAAGATCTCGCCCCCGTTGATGGAGAAGCTTATCCCCCTGAGGGCCATGACCCCTCCGTAGTCCTTCTCCAGGTTAAGAACCTCAACCATAGGCATTTTTCATACCCCCAAACTTGTAAATAGCCAAGCCGAAAGTGGCGAGCAGAACCCCAAAAAGGAAAACCACTCGAAGACCGGAGTAACCTCCGACGAACGCGATCCCGAGACCGCTTGCAACGCCTATCCAACCGAGTTTAGTGAAGCCGCTCTTGAAATTATGGCCCGCGGAGAGGAGAACCGAGCCAGCCAGCACGAGACCAACCTCCACCGTCAGGAAGAAGGGGTTGACTGCTCCCGCCACCTTTCCGCCTGGAACGGTCATGCAGGCGGCCCTCTCCAGGGGCGGATAGAAAAGAGCCATCACGATGCCGCCAATGTAGAGGATAATGCCCGCAACCCTCTCAACGGCCCTCATTGTTCTCACCTTCGTAGATGAATATGTCTTCTATCCTGACGTTGAAAAACCTTGCCATCTTAAAGGCCAGCCTCAGGGAGGGGTCGTAGCGGCCCTTTTCGATGGCTATTATCGTCTGCCTCGTTACCCCCAGGGCCTTCGCCAGCTCCTCCTGCGTCAGGCCCCTTTCCTCCCTCAGCTCGCGGAGGCGGTTCTTCATGCCGACACCTCACATCTTCCTCCCATAGTAGACCCTCAATGCAAGATTTCCAAAGAAGATGAGCGCCAGCAGGCCGGAGAGGATTTCAGTGCAGAGTTCATCTCCAGCAACGGCGAGGCTGTAGTAGAGAGATATCACAATCGCAAGCAGAACAGCTTCCAGCGTTCTTGCAGCCGCCAGTTTGGCTATCTCGTTGCCCCTCTCATCCAGGGGGACTCCAACGTTCTTTACAACCCCCCTCGTGAGCAGGTAGCCGAGGATACCTCCAAAAAAGCCGGCGGTGAGTGCCATAAAGGCCGTCCCGTTCATTCACATCACCCTCGAGTAGTAGTGCTTCAGCGAGAGCTTGGGGAGGGCGATTAAGACCATTAAAGCCGTCGAGAGGTAGTAAGCGCTCCTCAGACGGGGCTTCTCTTCAGAGAGGAAGGCAAGGGCTACCACGAGGAAAGCCACAGTCAGGATAAGAACCTGGAGGGTCCTCCTGGAGGCAGCCTCCTCAATGCGGAGCGTTCTCTCATCGCTGAGAACCTCCCCCCGGCTCCTAAGCCACTCGGAGTAGAGAAGAATCGCGCCGATGGCTCCCACGAGGACGCCGAAGGCAATGAGAGCGTTCCCCATCCACAGTGCCGCGGCCAGCAGGGAGGCTGTTACCGCGGGGATCGCATATCCAGCAAGCCTCCACTTTTCCACCGTCACCACCGTGTAAAGTTTCCTTTACGTAAAGCTTCCTTTACATCCTTATAAGCCTTTTCCTCAAAGCTTTTAAATCTGAACCGGGAACCCTAAAACGCGCGGGGGTTGCCGAGCCTGGCCAAAGGCGCGGGATTTAGGGTCCCGTCCGGTAGCGGTTCGCGGGTTCAAATCCCGTCCCCCGCACCAGAACCCTTCTAAAACCCGGTCAGGGGCCGATTAGCTCATCACTGTTCAGCCACCTACCCTCACATCATCCCAGGCCGAGGGCCTCCCTTATCTCCAGTGGGATAAGACCGATCTTTGGAAAGACGAGTAAAGCCTTGTCCTCGACTGCATAGGCCGGAACGCACGGAACCATCCCGTAGGGAGTGGGATACGGGGGATCGGGGGCCCAGTTGTTGTCGCCCCAGGTGAGGAAGCACTTTTCCCTCTTCCCCCCGAGGTTAACCTCGCGAATTTCCCTTACCCTGTGGATGATGGGATACCTGTAACCGGGGCGCTTGTAGACGATAACGTCGTTAACGTGGATGTCGTCTATGTTGTCCTCCGTTATTCCCTTCAGGAGAACCACGTCACCGCGGTAGAAGACGGGCTCCATCGAACCGCTGACCACTATGACCAGGGGAGAATCCGTGTGAAGGGCCACCTTGAGGCCGAACTGAAAAAGGAACACCGCTATGACCGCTATGATTATCCAGGCCAGATCCTTCTTCCACCCCTCGTCCATTTCAGAGCCTCCATGAGGGTGCTTATTCTCGCCGGGATCGCACCGATGGCGGTGCAGGTCTCGAGGCTCACCCTTTTTCCGGTTATGTCCATATGATGGCGGGCGGTCTTAAAGATTTCCTTCGGGAGCCCGTGTCGTCCGAGACCCACCAGGAGGAGAAAGCTCTCCCCTCTGAGGGCCCTCTCCGCGAGCTCCACTGGGGTTATCTCCTTTCCCTCGCTCGGCTTTCTGGTGGTGGCCACTGGAATGCCGAACTGGGGAGGAAAGCCCCTTCCGGCGAAATCCACGAGATGGAATCGATTGTTCTTCGCCAGCTCGAGGAGATACCTTCCGCCCTCGCCTATGGTCGTGTGGGAGCTTATCTCCTCCGCCACCTCCGGGGGTTTCCCCTCCAGGGGAAATCCTACCAGAGCCAGATGGAAGCCGTAGGCGTAGGCTATCGGTCCTGCCCTTGCTATCGCCCTCAGGTGGGCCTCGTGGAGCCTCCTGCGGTCGTAGGTGTTGTAGAGTCCAAGGGTCAGCATGGGAGGGCCTGCCAACAAAAGTTTATAAGTATTTGGAACCAACTCCGGGGTTAGTATGACAACGCGGGAGGAGATGGAGACCCTCATTGCGAGGGGCCGGTACGAGGAGGTTCTCGAAAGGCTGGAAGAGATAGAGGATCCCCTCGAGAGGGTGAGGCTCCTTCTCGATCTCGCCCTGGCCGTCGGGGGGAAGAAGGGGCTGGAGGACTGGATACCGGATCTGGTGGAGGATGCCCTCTATATAGCCGAAAGGTTGAAGAATCCGTCGTACAGGGGCATCGCCTACGCGATGATAGGTTCCACCTTGGGTTCCCTCGGCTACGATGAGGATGCCATGGAGTTATTCGCCCGTGCCCTCGACTCGACTGACGACGTGGTGTCTCCCCTCGAGAGGGGGATGGTGCTCTCGACGATAGCATACCACATGACCGTAGGAGGCTACCCCCGGGAGGCCCTGGAGATCTTCAACGTGGCCTTCGACACCGTGATGGGCGCGGAGGTACGCTACACCCAAAAGGTGGATGGAATACTCCGGATCGGGGAACTTCTTGAGGCCGCGGGCGATGAACTTCCGGCCGGGGAGTCCCTCGAGTTTTACGGGATGGCCTTCGACATCTTCGACAAGCTCCACGTGAACCAGCGCGCGGGGGTTGTGGAAAAGAAGATCCAGCTGGCCGGGACTGTCCGCGACGTTGGGCTGCCGGAGATTAGAAGGGCCCTGCTCGAGGGGAGGCACCACCAGGCAATAGTCCTCGTGGAGCGGAAGTACGATGGGTTCGCGGCGCTTGTGGGGGAGCTTGAGGTGGCCCTGTGGATGAAGCGCACGAACAGCCTCGAATACCCCGATATTGTGGACAGGGCCTTCGAAAGGTACGGGGGGTCCACTCTTACCGAGGCCGGCGTTCGGAAGGTGGCGAAACTCCTGACGGAACTGGGACGGCTGAAGATGGCTCTGAGGTTTGCGATCACGATAAAAGACCCAACGGCGAGGAGCGAAGCCCTCGGGGCGATAGCGATGGAACTCGCCAGAAAGGAGCTTTTTGAGGAAGCCAAAAAGGTTGTCGGTAAAATACCCGATCCCGCGATACGGGAGAGGATCCTGATGGAACTGGCTGGTATGGAGGGATCCCGGTGATATTCGATGCCCACTCCGATTTGCCGACCTTCGTTTACGACGAGAGAAAGAGGGGAAAGACCGCCGTCCTTGAGGGGAACTTGGAGGCCTTCAACGGCTGGATTTCGTCGAGGGTAATGGCGATATGGACGAGGCCGGAGCGCAGGGGCGATGCGACGACCTACGGCCTGGAGGTTCTCAATGCCCTCCTGAAGGACATTAACGAGAGCGAGCGCCTTGAACTGGTGAAGAACGTCGGCGAGATGAGAACGGCCATAGAAGACGGTCGTGTGGCCCTCTGGCTTGGCCTCGAAGGCGGAGAACCTATAGGCGAGAGCCTCGACCTGCTGGAGGTCTTTTACAGACTCGGCCTGAGGGTTCTGACTCTAACGTGGAGCCTCAGAAACGCGATAGGCGATGGCTTTTTTGAGAGAACCGGCGGCGGACTGAGCAACTTCGGCGTTGAGGTGGTTGGAAAGGCCGAGGAACTGGGGATAGTCATTGACCTGAGCCACATAAACGAGGCCGGCTTCTGGGACACCATAGACATAACGGCGTTTCCGGTCATAGCGTCGCACTCAAACGCGAGAAAGCTCTGCGACAACCCGAGGAACCTAACCGACGACCAGATACTGGCAATAGCGGAGCGCGATGGTGTCATCGGTGCGGTCGCGATACCCGGCTTCGTGGACAGGGAGAGGCCAACCCTTGAGAAGTACGTCGAACACATCGCCTACATGGTGGACTTAGCGGGGTATAAGCACGTCGGTCTCGGCTTCGACTTCGTCTACTACCTTCAGGGCTGGGGCGGAAGGAGCGTTGAGGGCTTTGAGAACGAGTCGAGGATTCCAGCGCTTCTCGAAAGGCTGAGGGAAAACTTCAGCGGGAAGGAAGTGCGGGCCATAACCTTCGGAAACTTTGAGCGGGTTTTCGAGAGGGTCGTGGGTTAGGTTTTTATTGTCCCCCTCCAACGGGGTTCGGTGAGGGCATGGACGAACTCTACTTTCTAATCCCCAAGGACGCGAGGAGGCTGCTTTTCTCCGGGGATAAGGTGAGACTCAACCTCGACCTTCGGAAGACAAACCGAACGTGGGAGATAATCAGGGATGGCGATAGGTTCGTTTTTCCCGACGGGACGAGGGTAGGGAGGGAAGTGATCGAGAGGATTGCGAAGGACGACTCCTCAATCTACTTCATCAAAAACGGAGGAGTTTACAAGGCGGCGATAGCTGGGGAGCACTTCTACAAGCTCGTCCCCACGATTCCACCGACGATAGAGATAAACGGCATCAGGATGCACCGCACGAAGGAGGTAAACCCCCTCCAGGACACGAGGAACAAGGTGAACGCGGTAAAGCCGAGGGAGGGCGAAACTGTCCTTGACACCTGCATGGGACTGGGATACACGGCGATAGAGGCCTCAAAGAGAGGAGCCTACGTGATAACGATCGAGAAGGACCCGAACGTAATTGAGCTTGCGCGCATAAATCCCTGGAGCCGGGAGCTCTTTACGGGTGGAAAGGTTCAGGTCATTCAGGGGGACTCCTTCGAGGTCGTCAAAAGGTTCAAACCGGAGAGCTTCGATGTCATCATCCACGATCCGCCGCGCTTCTCTTTAGCGGGTCAGCTTTACAGTGAGGAGTTTTATCGCGAGCTTTTCAGGGTTTTAAAGCCCGGCGGAAGGCTCTTCCACTACGTCGGCAACCCCGGAAAAAAGTACAGGAAAAAGGACCTCCAGAGGGGCGTCATGGAGCGCCTGAGGAGGGCTGGCTTCGTTGGAGTCAGGCGCGTTGAAGAAGCGCTCGGCGTTGTGGCGAGAAAACCGGGAGGGGAAAAGAGCTAAATCCCCCCGACTTCCTCCAGCTCTTCGAAGGCCTCCAAGTTCGTGTAGTAGTCCATGAGCTGGTTTATCTCCTTCCTCAGCCTGAAACTCCTGACTATCGCTATCCCAAAGCCTATTATGGACGGCCATACCAGGTAGAGGAGCAGCTTCGCGTCGCCCATCGGGATCGGCCTTGGGTCGGTGAAGCGGTTGAAGTTCCATATCATCAGCGCTATCATCAGCCACGCCGTTGAGAAGTTGGTCAATCCACTACCGCTCTCTCCGAGTTTGAATCCTGGAATGACATCCTTTGTGAGCGGCGGGAGCAGGTTGCTTCCCATGAATCCCAGCTGATCCTCAAAGACGTGGAGCCACTGGCCTATCATTGACGCCAGGGCGAGCTCGGTTGCGTGCTCGTAGCCTACAAGCTTGAAGATGGTGAATACAGCTAAGCCAATGATAATGCCCATCGTGAGCGAGTGGCTGAAGCCGTGGTGCCATGGCAGGAAGCGGTCTTTGACGACGGTCTTTCCCTTGAATTCGGCCCTTCTGAAGGCTATCTCCGGGCCTGAGAAGGAGTCAATCCTCGTCGGCTTGGGATATGTTTTGATGAAGGGCACGTCAACCTTCGCTATCCCGTACTTCCTGTACTCCGGTACTTCGCCTCCTATGGCAACGCCGCCGGGAGTAACTATCGGTCCCATCTCTACGCGGACTTCCCTCTTCGGCGGGTCGAGATGAATCATGAAGCGCCTGTAAACGTCACCGGGCAGGCGGATGTTGTGTATCTTGACTATCCTCTCGCCCTCGCGATAAGCTTCTTCTATCGCCCTCTTTAGTGTGTCCGCTATGCCCTGTGGATGTGGCGCGTCGCTGACGAC
>NZ_JALUYR010000034.1 GCF_027012695.1 Thermococcus sp. | reverse complement strand
CCTTGAATTAAGGGCTTTTCCGGGGTTTTTTGGGACCCCTTTGGAGAAAGGCTTATAAGATTGGAGGTCCCTAATTCTTTTACTGGGCGAATGAAGGAAAAAACCGCCCTGTTGCAATAAGACTCCAGGAGAATTGAAAGGGCATCGCCCCGCATGCTATCACAGTAGCAGCCGTTGGTTGCAATAAGACTCCAGGAGAATTGAAAGTAAGGGTCAAAAACTACAGCGAGGACGGAGACCTTTGTTGCAATAAGACTCCAGGAGAATTGAAAGTCTGCTCGCCAACCGTGTCTCCTACTCCCGCGACCGGTTGCAATAAGACTCCAGGAGAATTGAAAGAAGGACAAAGACAAGGACACCTCCAATTGGGGATTACGTTGCAATAAGACTCCAGGAGAATTGAAAGCAGAGTCCTGGACGAACACTTCCCTCTTGTCGATGACCGTTGCAATAAGACTCCAGGAGAATTGAAAGCGTCATGTTTTCGGGTGGGCCAACCATGACTGGCGGGTTGCAATAAGACTCCAGGAGAATTGAAAGTCAGCTTGCTCTCAATCGTCTGGTTGCCGAAGCTGAGTTGCAATAAGACTCCAGGAGAATTGAAAGAGCTTATAGACTGGCATTTGGGCGAAAGGATTTCAGATGTTGCAATAAGACTCCAGGAGAATTGAAAGGGGGTTTTGAAAAGTGGTGTCAATGTTTCGAGGTTTGAGTTGCAATAAGACTCTAGGAGAATTGAAAGAGCCACTCGAACCGAACCGGCGCCCGGAGAACACTCCGTTGCAATAAGACTCTAGGAGAATTGAAAGGTCGTGAGGAGTCCTGTTCTCGGGAAGATTGAGAGAAGTTGCAATAAGACTCTAGGAGAATTGAAAGGCTATGTCATAAAGCTCACAGAGCGCACCTGTGCCGGTTGCAATAAGACTCTAGGAGAATTGAAAGTCACAGCGGCCGAGGCCGAAAAACTCGCCAGTATGACGCAGGTTGCAATAAGACTCTAGGAGAATTGAAAGCTCGTGATGTGGGTCTACGGCATGATTTTCGGGGCCCTGTTGCAATAAGACTCTAGGAGAATTAAAACTGGTTACATGGAAAATAGAAGAAGGAAGTACCTTCGAAGTTGCAATAAGACTCTAGAAGAATTAAAACTGCAGGTGAAGAGCGTGGACATCCCGCGCAATGGTGTGTTGCAATAAGACTTTAGAAGAATTGAAACTTTGATGAGCTTAAGCGCCTGTTCGACCAGCCGTTTGTTGCAATAAGACTTTGGAAGAATTGAAACACAGGAAGCTCAAAGACCTCAGTAAGCTCACCGAGCGGCTGCAATAAGACTCTAGAAGAATTGAAACCGCTCAGGTCTCTCAAAAAATTGGGGTTGATATTACGTTGCAATAAGACTCAATAAGACTCCAGGAGAATTGGAAGCTCCGGGGTAAAGAGGTTTCTCGGATGGGAGTCAAAGAGAAGGAATTGTTGGGGGAAGCGATGGACATCACAGGTCAGACGTTGAATATCCTGATCGTGTTGGTCCCGACAGTCTTTCCGATGGGCGTTCCCTTCGTGAGGAGCACGGTGTCGTTCTCTCTGACCAGGCCGAGACCCCTGATAACCCTCAGAATCTCCTCCTCGCTCGTCTCCTCAACGGTGAAGGGGTAAACCCCGTAGGAGAACATCAGCGTATTGCCGACCCAACCATCGGTCACGAAGGCGAGAATCCACTGCCGGGGCTTGAAGCGGGCTATCAGCCGGGCGGTTTCACCAGTTCTCGTCGGGGTCAGGATGTACTTTATGTCAATCGAGTTCAGGGCCTCTATAATGCTCCGGGTTATGGCGTCCTTTATGGTGCCCTTCCTCTGGACCCTACCCTTCCACTCGCTCATCTTCCACTCGACTATCCTGGAAGCCCAGTGGGAGTCCATGTAGGCTTCAGTTGTCCTGGCTATTCGGGCCATCATCCTGACGGCGTCAATCGGGTACTTACCCACCGCGGTCTCCTCGGAGAGCATCAGGACGTCGGTCCCGTCCAGTATGGCGTTGGCCACGTCGGTTACCTCCGCCCTCGTGGGGAGCTTCTCGTGGGTCATGCTCTCGAGCATCTGGGTTGCAGTTATAGCGGGCTTTCCCACGAGGTTGGCCTTCTTGATGAGCTTTTTCTGGAGTATGGGAAGCTTCTCTATCGGCATCTCGACACCGAGGTCTCCCCTGGCTATCATTATACCGTCGGCAGCATTCAGGATCTCGTCGAAGTTCCTGACCGCGTCGGGACGCTCTATCTTTGCGATGAGGAAGAGCCGGCCCTTCTTCTCCTCCACGAAGCGCCTCACCTTGAGCACGTCGTAGGCTGAGCCAACGAAACTTATGCCGACGGCGTCAACGCCGTGTTCGATGGCGAACTCCGTGAACTTTAGGTCCCGCTCCGTTACGGCCTCTATCGCCAGCCTCGCCTTGGGGATGTTAATTCCCTTGTGGGAAAAGAGCGTTCCACCAACGAGAACCTTGCAGATGACGTCGGTGTCCTTCACCTCCTCGACGCGAAGCGCTATGAAACCGTCGCTGAGATAAATGATATCGCCCTTGGAGACCAGCTTTGGAAAGTCCTTGAACTGGACGGGGATAACCCCCTCGTTCCCGAGGACGTCCCTGGTCGTCAGGACAACGGTCTGCCAGCGCCTGAGAACAACGGAGCCGCCGGCGATCTCGCCAACGCGAATTTTAACCCCCGGAAGATCACCCAGGATTGCGACGGGTCGGTTCAGCTTTTCGGAGATACTCCTCACGAGCTCTATCGTTCTGGCGTGCTGCTCCAGGTCACCGTGGGCGAAGTTTATCCGCGCGACGCTCATTCCCGCCCGGATCATCGCCTCGACGACCTTCTTCTTTCGGGAAGCCGGGCCGAGGGTGGCTATTATCTTCGTCTTCTGGGATGGTAGCTTCATCGTCCTCACCTGAAACGATCCTCTCGTCGTTCCCTAATAACCTTTGCCAACCTGCCAAAAGGCTTAAGAATTAGGGCGCCCTAATTATTCCGGTGGTGGTATGAACCCGCTCGACGTTAGGGTTTTCGACGAAGACGGAAAGGAGGTTACCCTGAGAGACGTCGTGAAGGGTAAATGGACCGTGCTCTACGTCTATCCAAAGGACAATACCCCCGGATGCACGACCGAGGCGAAGGAGTTCACGGAGCTTTTACCCGAGTTCGAGAGGCTCGGCTTTCGGGTTATCGGCGTCTCAAAGGACTCGGTGAAGAGCCACCAGCGCTTCAAAGAGAAGCACGGCCTTAAGGTTAGGCTCCTCAGTGACCCCAACGCCGAGTTGATAAAAGCCCTCGGGGCGTGGGGCAAGAAGAAGCGCTATGGAAAGGAGTACGAGGGCGTTATAAGGAGCACCTTCATCCTCAACCCCGAGGGAGAAATCGTCTGGAAGAAGATCAACGTCCGCGCAAAGGGCCACGCCGCCAAAGTCCTCGAGGAAGCGAGAAAACTGGTGGGGGAATGAGGCGGGAAATACTTACCACAATCTCCCCGGAGGAGCTCAGGGAAATCGCCGGAACGTGGGAGACCGGATTAGTCTGAGTATCGAAAGGGCGGAACCGTTCCATGGGATGCCCAGATACAGGGTGAGGGTTTGGGGAACGGATGGGGAAGTGGAGCGCTTCATGGAGGAACTGAGGCGCGCGAGGGTCGGGGCTGAGGGATTCTTCAACCCGTCCCGGTATCCCTTTTTTCCCCAGGTACCAGCCCCGACCACTCCACTGCCCTCTTGAGGTTTATGAAGCAGGAGTCGCAGTAGCCGGGGAACCGGGAGTCCCACTCCGTCATGCTAGCGGGCGGGTTCATAACGCAGTCGTTGGAGCAGTGCTCGAGACCAAAACCGTGGCCGATCTCGTGGAGGACACCCTTAAGAACCCTGTTCCGAAAGAGGGTCAGCATTTCCCTCACGGATTCCGATTCGATGTTTCCATCGTCCCTGCGATCCTTCAGTATCTCTCCAAGGCCCTCCGGTTCGAAGGGCTTCATGGAGAGAACCATTATCCTGAGACCGAGCCTCGTCTCGTGAATTCCCAGGAACTTCTCGTAGAAGTCGAAATAGGGGTTCCTGGAGACGAGCGGAAAGGTGGTGAGGGCGAATATCTTGTTCATCCTCATTTCCGGCCTCCCCTCTATCTCCTCAAGGAGCCGCGCGTGTAGAACGTCAACTATAGCTTCTAGGGGATAGACCTTGATCCGCCCCGCGGGAGTGCTGAGGCTGATGAGGTAGCCGGGCTCGAGCTTGAGTCTGCCGATGTAGACGAACCGGAGGGGAAGATCGTTTTCCCGGAAGAATCGGTTCGCCCCGTCGAGAACCTCAAAGAGGACCCCCTCCACAACCTTCCTGTCCATGAAGTTGTTGATGTAGGTGAACGCTATGAACTCCATCTTCCCTCGGGGAGGGGAACGCGCCAACCTAATTAAATTTTTAGGTATGAATTTCCGATAAAAAGTCGAATCACAAAGATTTTTAATGTGCCCCTGGAATTGGGAATGGCGATGGCGTCCGCCGGGCCTTGAGCCGAACCGCCCTGAGGGACTGATGACGCCTGTTCTACTCCACTGGAGGCGGTAGGATGGGCTCGAAGCTCGAGGAAATCGGACGGTACGTTGAGATAGGGAAGGTTCTTGATTACGTTGAGAAGAGGCGCCACGACGACGGAGGCTACTGCTTTGTGAGCGTTCTCGACGATACCAACGTCAATGACACCTACTACGCGGTCAAGCTCTACAACCTCCTTGGATTGGAGGTTCCGGAGAAGGAGAAAACCATCGAGTTTCTTTCGAAGGCGATACAGCCCCAAACGGCCGTTGTTGCCATAGCTATGGCCCTTGAGGGTCTTTCGATACTCGGAGCCAGGGACATCGCGAGGGAGCACGTGGACATAGTCTTCACCAAGTACAACCCGATCGAGGGCAGGTTCGCAGTTGGTCTCGGTGGCAGCGAGGAGTTCGGAACCGCCACACCCCTTGAAGCAACCTACTGGGTCGTTAAGGCCTTGAAGGCCATCGGGTATCGCTTCTCAAACGAAGAAAGAGATGCAATCAGAAGGTTCGTCATGCGCTTTAGAAACGGAAACGGCTACGGCGTTAAACAGCCGACGACAACGATGACGTACCAGGCGCTCTACACCCTCAACGCGCTCGGTTACAGGCCTCCGAAGAGCCCCCACTTCAGGAACTGCGAGCTCTGTCCAATGGGTGGCTTTACAGAGGTTCCCTACAGCCTACCATCATACCTTGAGCCGACGTTTTACGGAATCAGGGGGCTCGAACTGCAGGGTGAAACCCCAACCTGTCCGGAAGGGCACGTTCGGTTCATACGCCGGCTCCAGAACCCCAACGGTGGCTTCAGGAGAAGCCTGGAGCTTGGCATCTCGAACTTCCAGAACACCTACAGGGCTCTGGCGGTTGTTGACTCGGTGCTGAGGTTCCTCTGAATGGTAAGAACCCTAAGAACCCTCTGAACAGCTCCTCATACCGGAGGTGATATCCCCTCCCAAAACCTTAAGTATGGGTCTGCACGCATGCTCGAAAGCCGGAGGTCAGGGATCCAAAGAACCTGTCGGGAGAGGAGGAAGATGAACGTCAGGATAGCGCTGGCCATAATGTTCGGTGGTGCCCTGGGAGCACTTGCCAGATTCTACATCTCCGGAATCCTGCCGGTTTACAGGGATTTTCCCGTCGGAACGCTGCTGGTCAACAGCATCGCGAGTCTTATCCTCGGCTACCTCTATGGGCTGGTCTTCTGGGGAGTGGACGTTTCAACGGAGTGGAGGCTCTTCCTCGGAACCGGTTTCTGCGGTGCTTTAAGCACGTTCTCAACCTTCTCCTACGAGACCTTTTCGCTCCTCCGCGAGAGGGAGTACCTCATAGCCGGTCTCAACGTCGCGGCAAACGTTATAATCACAATCGCCTTAGTTTTCGCGGGTTTCATCCTGGCCCGGAGGTGATTCCATGGTTGAGGTTGAGCACTGGAACACGCTCCGGCTTAAGATTTACATCGGCGAGAACGACCGCTTTGACGGAAAGCCCCTCTACAAGGCCATAGTCGAGAAGCTCCGGGAAATGGGGATGGCCGGGGCGACCGTTTATCGCGGTATCTACGGCTTCGGGAAGAAGAGCAGACTTCACTCCGCCGACGTCATGAGGCTCTCAACCGACCTGCCGATAGTTATCGAGGTCGTGGACAGGGGCTACAAAATAGAGGAGGCAATAAACGAGGTCAAGCCCATGATAACCGACGGAATGATAACCGTCGAGCCGGTCATCGTTGTCTGGGTCGGCAGCTCCGAGGAAGTTAAGAAGTTCGAGGAGGACGCGGTAAGGGAGCTTTGAACTCTCGACCACTATCACTATATATGATTCAGTCCCAGCTCTTTTGGAGGTGTACAAATGCTCCACCACATCAGGCTGATCCACGCGAGCAAGAGCAGAAAGCTGGTCGGAAAGAAGATCGTTCTGGCCATTCCAGGAAGTATAGCCGCTGTGGAGTGCGTCAAGCTCGCGAGGGAGCTCATAAGACACGGAGCGGAAGTTCACGCGGTCATGAGCGAGAACGCCCAAAAGATAATCCACCCCCACGCCATGGAGTTCGCCACAGGTAATCCCGTCGTGACTGAAATAACGGGCTTCATCGAGCACGTTGAACTTGCCGGAGAGCACGAGAACAAGGCCGATCTTGTGTTAGTCTGCCCCGCAACGGCCAACACCATCGGGAAGATAGCCTGTGGAATTGACGATACCCCGGTTACGACCGTCGTAACTACCGCTTTCGCCCACACACCGATAATGATTGCTCCCGCGATGCATTCTACAATGTACGATCATCCGATAGTGCTTGAGAACATCGAGAAGCTCAAAAAGCTCGGTGTTGAGTTCATAGGGCCCCGCTTCGAGGAGGGCAAGGCGAAGGTTGCCCCGATGGAGGAAATAGTCTACCGCGTCATCAAAAAGCTCCACGGGAAGGACCTCGCCGGAAAGCGCGTTCTGGTTACGGCCGGCGCGACGAGAGAATACATAGATCCGATACGTTACATAACCAACGCGAGCAGCGGGAAGATGGGCGTTGCCATAGCGGAGGAAGCCGACTTCCGCGGTGCTGAGGTGACGCTCATCAGAACGAGGGGAAGCGTTTCCAGCCTCGTGGAAAACCAGATAGAGGTTGAAACCGTCGAGGAAATGCTGGAGGCGATAGAAAAGGAGCTGAAGGAAAAGAAGTACGACATCGTGGTTTTAGCCGCGGCCGTCAGCGACTTCAGGGTAAAGGAGAAGGCAGAAGTGAAGATAAAGAGCGGAAAAGCTCTAACGCTTGAGCTCGAGCCAACACCCAAGATAATAGACATCGTGAAGGCCCTTCAGCCCGATGTATTCCTGGTTGGTTTCAAGGCGGAAACCGGTTTAAGCGAGGAGGAGCTAATAAGCGCGGCCAGAAAGCAGATCGAGAGGGCCGGGAGCGACCTCGTCGTTGCCAACACCCTGAAGGCCTTCGGGAGCGACGAGAACGAGGTTCTGCTCGTGGGCAGGGACTTCGTGAAGAGATTGCCGAGGATGGACAAGAGGGAACTCGCGGAGAGGCTCTGGGACGAGATGATGAAGCTTCTGCGAAGATAAGCGGAAGCTTTTTTACCTCCCCGCCCAAACCTCCAAAAACGCTCGGAGGTGATAACGTGGTTGCATTGGATGAGCCTTTGCCCTACATAGGGATAACTCCGTTCCAGCTGGTTTCGGCGCTGATCATACTCATCGTCGGCTACGTGGTAACTAAGGTGATCGTGGGGCTCTTCAAGAAGAGTATGAAAAAAACGAAGCTCCCGCCGCTCGTCATCGAGTTCCTCGGCAGGTTCCTCGCGGTACTGCTCTACACCGCAGTACTCATTCTCGGCCTTGGAGCGGTGGGCATATCGGTGTCACCCCTGATACTCGGCCTATCCGCTGTCATCGGTTTAATCCTGGGCTTCGGCCTGCAGGATACCCTCACCAACCTCGCCGCCGGGGTGTGGATAGCGGCCCTGAGGCCCATTGACCTCGGTGAGGTCGTTGAAGTTGCCGGAAAAATCGGAAGCGTCAGCGGAATTGGTCTTATGAGCACGGAGCTGAAGACGCCGGACAACAAGATAATCACGATACCCAACAAGCTCGTCTGGGGCAGCATAATCGTCAACTACACGAGGATGCCCACGAGAAGGGTGGACGTTGACGTCGGTGTCGCCTATGGAACGGACCTGGACAGGGCGATAAAGCTGGCGATGGATCTCATGAAAAGCCACCCGAAGGTTCTCGACGAGCCTGAGCCGGGCGTGGTCATAACGGCCCTCGGGGATTCGGCCATAAACCTCCAGCTCAGGGCCTGGACGAAGACTGAGGACTACTGGACTGTCAAGGGCGACCTGACGCGGGGAATCTACGAGCTTTACACAAAGGAAGGCATTGAGATACCCTTCCCGCAGCTAGACGTCCACCTTAAGAAGGAATGATCTTCGTCCCCTCTTCTTTTCCTTTGTCCTTTAAAAAACTCCACCAATGGGTTTGGTTTACAGCATCAACGAAAGGTTCATAGGGAGTTTGGATACCGCTCGAAGGGTGATGCTCATGAAGAAGATAGGAATAATAGGCGGAACCACGCCGGAATCGACCTGCTACTACTACCAGAACTACATAAGGATCGGCCGCGAGAAGTTCGGCTCATTCAACTTTCCGGAGCTTATAGTCTACTCGATAAACTTCGAGGAGTTCAAGAACAACCCGCGCGGTTGGGAAGGCAGAACGGAGATGCTGATAACAGCTGCTAGGGCGCTCGAGAAGGCAGGAGCCGAGATAATATCACTCTCCGCCAACACACCCCACATAGTCTTTCCTGAGATTCAGAAGGCCGTGAACGTCCCGATGGTCAGCATAATAGATGCACTCATCGAGGAGATGAAACGCAGGGACGTTAGGAAGGTCCTCCTCCTCGGAACCAGGACGACGATGACGGCCGACTTCTACAAAAACGCCCTTCGCGAGGCGGGTTTCGAGGTAATAACGCCGAGCGAGGATGAGATGGATGAGGTGAACAGGATAATCTTCGAGGAGCTTGCCTCCGAAAACCTGAGGAGCAAGCCCTACCTGATAGACCTCATAGAGAAGTACGCGAGGGTAGAGGCCATCGAGGGGGTCATCCTCGGTTGCACAGAGCTTCCGCTGGCGATAAAGCGGGGCGACGTTTCCGTCGAGGTCTTCGACACCGCGGCGATACACATGAGGAAGCTGATCGAGCTGGCGAGTGATTTTTAAGCCCTTTTCTTCCCCTTCCTCCAGGTGAGAGAGATGGAGATAAAAGAGTTTCAGGACATGATCAGGGATATCTACTTTCACAAGGACTCGAAGAGGGGCGTTGAGAAAACCTTCCTCTGGTTCGTTGAGGAGGTCGGAGAGCTAAGCGAGGCCATAAGGAAGCGCGATAGAGAAGCCATGGAGGAGGAGTTTGCCGACGTCTTGGCCTGGCTCGCGAGTCTGGCGAACCTCCTGGGGATAGACCTCGAGGAAGCGGCGAAGAAGAAATATCCCGGTGTCTGCCCCTACTGCGGAAAGAATCCCTGTGAATGCGAGGAAAAAACCTGAGAAGAAAGACCGAAGGAGAGAGTCAGATGGATTCAGTCCCGTACTCCATTTTGTCCGATGCGTTTTCCGGTGGCAGCGAGAGGGCTCCAAGGAGAATTATGAGACCCCCTATCAGGGAGTTGAATATCAGCGATAAGATGGCCGGTATGAGCACCTTGTCCTTTGCCTCCTTGTAGCGACCCTCATCAATCAGCTGAATGGCCTCCTTTGCCCGCATGTGGGTCCACACGGCTATGGCCAGCGGGATCCACGCCACCACTATGCCGAAACCAATGCTGGCAACCGTAACCACCAGAAACACCAGAACTCCTATAATCAGGTTTATTATGTCACCTATGTGTATCAGACTTTTTGCAGAGTCGGGGTCCCCCATGGTACCACCCCCAATTGGTAGGCTTTAATTCTATAAAAATCTTGTGCTCTATAGAACTTAACATGACATTAGTGTCCTAAACTGTCCCTATTAAAATGGACATCTAAACGGAAAGATTTTTATACTACCAGATAAACTATTCTATGCAGTAATCCGAGGTGATGTGCATGGAGCTTTTGGAGTTTGCAGTGGAGAAGGCCCTCGAACTCGGTGCAGATTACGCCGAGGCGCGCTTCGAGGAAAAAACCGGAACCCATCTGGCCATGAAGAACGGCTCTCCCGAGGGCCTCTCAATACTTGCCGATAGGGGAATTGGCGTTCGCGTCCTCGTGGATGGAGGAATGGGCTTCGCGAGTACGAACGTCCTCACGAAGGAGAGCATATCCGAGGCAGTGAAGAAAGCCGTAAAGCTTGCGAAGGCGGCCTCTCAGGTTAGGAACGAACCCATACGCTTTTCCGAGGAAAACTTCCACCGCGTTTCCTACAAGGTCAAGATGAAGAAGGACATCCGGGACGTATCCCCGGAGGAAAAGCTCGAACTCCTGAGGAAAATCGAGGAAGAGGTAAAGGCAACGGGCGTAAACGTGCCAATGCGCTATCTGATGTACTCCGACGAGCTGTGGAAGAAGGAGATAGTGACGAGCGAAGGTGCCTACGTGAAGAGCAAAATCCCGAGGGTCTCGGTGGTTTACAACCTCGTGGTTTTCGAGAACGGCCAGATGGAGCAGGCCCCATTCGTCCAGAGGGCCTTTTCCGGTGGCTTTGAGCTACTTGAAAGGGACGAGCCCTGGAACTGGGCGGTAAAGGACGTTAAGGCCCTGAAAAGACTCATCGCTGAGGGCAGGAAGCCCCCGGAGGGAAAGGTCGACCTCGTCATAAGCCCTGAAGTGGCGGGAATAGCGGTCCACGAGAGCGTTGGTCACCCTTACGAGGCCGACAGGATTTTCGGAAGGGAAGCCGCTCAGGCGGGAGAGAGCTTCGTGAAGCCAGATATGCTCGGAGAACGGATTGGAAGCGAGGTAGTTACGGTAATAGACGACCCGACGATACCGAACAGCTGGGGCTTCTACCTCTACGACGATGAAGGGGTAAAAGCCCGGCCGAGATATCTCATAAGGGACGGAATCATCAACGAGTTCCTGACGAACAGGGAATACGCCTACAAGCTCGGCCAGCACTCCAACGCTGCCGCGAGGGCGATCAACTACAACCGCGAGCCGATTGTGAGGATGGCAAACACCTACTTGGCTCCGGGCGATTACAGCTTCGAGGAGCTGATTGAAGATATCAAGCTCGGCGTCTACATGGTGTCCTTCAACGAGTGGAACATAGACGACAGGAGGTACCAGCAGAGGTACATCGGCAGGGAAGCCTACCTAATCGAGAACGGAGAAATAAAGCACCCTGTGAAGAGGCCCATCCTTGAGATAACGACGAGAGCGCTATGGAGCAGTGTGGATGCGGTGGGCAAAGAGGTTGAGTTCTACCCCGGAACCTGCGGAAAGGGTGAGCCCGGACAGGGCGTCCCGGTCTGGATGGGTGGAGCCCACGCGAGGCTGCGCAACATTCTTCTGAGGTACTGAGGTGGTGGAGATGTTCGATCTTAACGATTTCATCCTGAGGAAGGCCAAGGAGCTCGGCTTTGGTGACGTCGTTGTCCTGGGCTATGAAACAAACCGGAGGCAGGTCCGCTTTGCAAACAACGAGATAACCGTGGCAAAGTACTGGCACGAGAGGAAGGTCGAGCTCTTCGTGGAGAAGGATAAAAGGATAGCGAACACCACCATAACGGAGCTGAGCAGGGAGAACATCGAGCGGGTTCTGAAGACCCTCAAGAAGAACATTGAGGGCCTTTCGCCAAAGGAGGACTACTACGGGATAGCTGAGGGACCGTTCAGGTATGAGGACATCCCCGAAACTTTCGATAAATCCATCGTCGAACTCGACGAGCCGAACGAGTACGTCGAGAGGGCCATAAACGCGGCCCTGGAGAGAGGCGCTAGAAGAGTTGCTGGCGTTCTCTACACCGACCACGACAGGATTTATCTCACCACAAGCAACGGTGTGGAGGCCTTCGACGAGGGAACGGGGATAGAGATAAGCGTTAGGGCCTTCATCGGCGACCTCGAGAGCGGCCACGGGACTAACTCGGTTCGCGTTCTCAGGAAGTTCGACCCCGAGAGCGCTGGAAGAAAGGCCGGTGAGATAGCGAGCCTGGCGAGAAACCCCGAGCAGGGACCGGAGGGACGCTTTGACGTTATCTTTGACCCACTAGCGTTCGCCAACCTCCTCAGCTACATGAGCTTCATGACATCCGCCTACGCTGCAGAGGCCGGATTTTCTCCCTTCGTAAACAGGCTCGGCCAGAAGGTCGCGAACGAGATAGTAACGGTAAAGGACGTTGGAAACCTGCCCAACGGCTATGGAACCAGAAAGTTCGACGACGAAGGCGTTCCGACGAGGGAAACCACCATCATAGAGAACGGAACCTTCCGGACATTCCTCCTCAACACCAGTCTTGCGAGGAAGTACGGAGTAGAGACAACGGCCAACGCTGGCTTAATAATGCCGCACGCCTGGAACATCGTACTCGAGCCGGGAGATTACTCGCGGGAGGAGCTCTTCGGCGAGGTCAAGCGTGGAATCTATATCACGAACGTCTGGTACACTCGCTTCCAGAACTACGTGACGGGAGACTTCTCGACCATACCAAGGGACGGCATCTTCCTCATTGAGAACGGTGAGCTAAAGCCGATCAGGAACATCCGCGTCAGCGATAACCTCCTCGGAATCCTGGATAGGGTGAAGGCGATGGGCCGGGAAACCCACCACGTCCACTGGTGGGAGGTCAGAACGCCTGTGACAGCGCCCTACGTTCTCGTGAAGGACGTTGGAATAACCAGGGCCACCAAGTGATTACTTTCCCTTTTTATGGACATCGGTGTCCGGCAAGGCTTAAAAATCCCCACCCCATCTCCCGCCCGGTGGGAAATATGAAATCGGAGAAGTCCGGGTTGACGGGTTTCCATTACAAGCTCCTGGCAGTACTCGGAACGATCTGGGCCTTCGTGGCGATCAATACTATATCGGCTGGATTCGTCATCGCCCTTCTCAGGAAGGAACCGGGATTCCAGGGGAGCCTGACCAAGCTCGGTTCCCTCGGCTCGGCGGCGCTCTTCGGGATGCTCTTTGGGGCATGGATCTTCGGCTATCTCGCCGACAGGATAGGCAGGAAGAAAACACTGGTTCTGGCGGTTTCAACCTTCTCCCTCGGCTCTATAGTGAGTTCATTCGCCGGCAACCTGGACCAGCTCATAGTCCTGCGCTTCATCGTCGGCCTCGGACTCGGCGGAACCCTTCCGGTTGCGAGTTCATACTTCGCTGAGTTCATGCCAGATTCCATCAGGGGAGCGATGGTCTCGATACTAGAGAGCTTCTGGGCTATCGGAACCATAATCATAGGCATCGTGGCACTCCTGGTAAAGGCGGACTGGAGGGCCATACTCCTCTTCGGGGGGGCGGTGATACTTATCCTCCCGCTCCTGCTCACCCTCCCGGAGTCGCCGCGCTTCCTCCTCGCGAAGGGCAGGGTGCGGGAAGCGAGGGAGGTACTCAGGAGGATTCTTGGAAGGGAGGGGGACTTTGACCTCCCGGGAGGGGTCAGAAGGGCCTCAATAGGAGATCTCTGGCGGCGCTACGGTAAAACGACGCTCATGGTGAGCATCGCGTGGTTCAGCATAGCCTTTGCCTACTATGGATTCTTCATCTGGCTACCGAGGTTCCTCTCGGCCACGCTCGGCATAACGGTCTTCAGGAGCTTCCAGTACTTCGTGATAACGGCAATAGCCCAGCTCCCCGGGTACTGGAGTGCCGCCTATCTCCTCGAAAGAATCGGCAGGAAGAAGACGCTCGCCTACTACCTGCTCCTCTCTGGAATAGCGGGCGTCGGCTTCTACTTCGCGGCCAACTCTGGCAACGAAGGAGCGATCATCGCGAGTGCCATAGCCTTTAGCTTCTTCAACCTTGGAGCGTGGGGTGCGATATACGCCTACACCCCGGAGCTCTACCCGACGGAGCTTAGAGGCACCGGCATGGGATGGGCCGGAGCGATGGCCAGAATCGGTGGGGGAATAGCGCCGATACTCGCGGGGAGGATAATGGAGGTAGGAAGCGCCGCCCTTGCGGTTCTGGTTATAGCGGCTGTTGCGATAATCGGTGCGCTGGACGTTCTGGCGCTGGGAGAGGAGACGATGGGGAAAAGCCTTACCTAATTTAATACTGTTTTCTTTATTTGCATCTCATCTTTTTATATTTCTGAATAAAAAAGTTTATAAGAGATTTATCAAAGAAGCTTTGAATGGTTTAATTGGGGGATGATTAATTGAAGGGAACAGTTAGTGCTTTACTACTAATAGATTTTATTGGATATCTTATCGGAAACTTCGTGGTAGCAGTCTCCCAAAGCAATGCTCCCACGGGATGCTGGGAGATGTACAAACACGATGTAGATGACCAAGTGTGGGACAATGGTGAGTGGTATTGGGCGGGAGTCAGAGGATATGTCAGGATATGCGACGGTAGTGCATCTATAGAGACCACTACTGTGGAGCACATATATGGAGTCTCCTGGAGCAAAGGTACAAAAATTATCGAGGGTCCATACAAGGTCCACACATCAAAAGTGGCCTATACAGAATTTGAATATCAGAGAATCACAGGAGAAACCGGGTGGGCATATGCAGTTATTTATGCAACTCCAGTACCATCTAGAACTGTGGCTACTGGTGAAAGCTCATGAAAACGTCAAGAGTATTGATTCTATTTTTTCTTTTGTTTTTGATATTTTCAAATGGAATCAATACTCATGCTATTTTAAATCTCCATGAAGGGACCTACGCAACATATGCCCTCCTTGAGCCGGAGGGCGGGCCTGGGGGGGTAAAGGATCTGTATATGTTCATCCTCTACCCAGAAGGCCTCCCTCCGAACGTTAGAAATCGTCTCATTGGATATCTAAGCCCCGATTCTCCGTGGGTAAAGGACGGATTTCCCTTCATAATCGGGGACTGCACCGAGGTCTTCCTGGAGTTCGAAATCCTCAAGGTTCTGGATAACACCGCCAGCATTAACGTCAGCATAACTTTCGTTAACACCACGCTGGAAGGTGATTACCGGAGGATAATACCCAACCTGACAATCTGGGAAGTGCTGGATCTCAACTTCTCGGACATGACCTACTACGAGAACGGAACCCCCATCGGAAAGGCCACCCTCTTCATCGATCCCTCCGACCCACCGAAACCCGGGGAGGTGCTGTTCAGTCTGGAGGGGCTTTCAATGGATGTCAACGTCTCGGTGGGTAACGTCACCTACAGCGCCTACGGCAACAGCACGGTTCTGACGTACTACAGACCCTTCAGGCCGCCCCACATTGGGATGACAACCCGGAGGTTCTACTTCAGCGAGGCCGGGAAGAACTGGTCAATCTCAGGAGGGGGAAGGGAGGAGTACACCTACGATTTCCTGACCGGCGTTATGATAGCGGGAACTTTCAGCCACTCCACCGAGCTGATGGCGCTTGGAGTTTTCGACATTGACAGTATGGACAGAAGGATCCGCGGAAAATCGGAAGATGGGGTGTGGCCGGACGGCATCAAACTTTACGATACGAACATCGCCTTCCCCGATGAAGGGGACTCTTCCTATCCAGATAGCCCCTGGAGGTACTATATGTATTCAGGAATTCTGGCACTGATGGCTTCACTTCTGGCGAGGTGGTGGAAGGATGGGCACGGTTAGAACCCAGCTGGAATGGGAGCTTAACGATCCGCTGAAGCTCGCTGTTTTCCTCTTCGGGTTCCTTCTGACGGGGCTGGCGTTCCTAAAGGACGCCCTCAGCATGGGGGCAACCGGAATGCTGGACCCCTTCAGTCAGGAGTCAGCCGTTCACTATGCCAGGATCATTCCGAGGCTTGCCCTCCCCACTCTGTCACAGGAAGCCTACAGCGTCCTTGTTTTCGTTGCCGTTATGCTCTCCAGCATTTCAATAAGGGGCGAGATGGATTCGCTGGCGGCTTTAACGGTTTACTCGCTCCCGATCAGGAAGTGGAAGCTGTTCCTGGTCAAATTTGCCTCGATCCTAGTTCTGACGACCCTATCGTTTGTGCTCCCATATTTTCTGGCCTTGGGATACGTCCTCTCCGGCTCTCCTTCCCTCCTCAGGGGGATCCTGGGGGACGGGGTTTGGAGCAATATCCTGGCGTTTTTCCTGATTGCGGTCTTCTACGCGGTCTCGGTCTCCCTTTCCATAGCCCTGCTGTCACCGAACTCGTTCGCCTCGATCCTGGGGGGACTCGCCCTACTGTACGTCCCGGTTATTCTAGGGGCCTCCAGCCTGCCGCCCTTCAACATCTCCGCAGCCATGTCATCGTACCTGACCTCGGTGGCCTACGGAATGGGGTACACGGGTACCACCTACGGGAGCGTGGTCGGTGTGGGGTTCTTTCTCCCCTCCGCCCTGCTGGCGGCATCGGTGATTCTCAGCGAAAGGAGGGATGCCCGGTGAGGAGGTTCATGGGGTTCTTCCTGCTCGCCATTCTCCTCTTCACCATAGGGTCGCTGCTACTTCCCCGGTACCACCAGGAGAACCCCACGACCTCCGGGTTCTTCAGCGGCGACGGTTCATCCGTTTCGGTGTTTGTCCCCACCGCGAGGAGGGTCGCCATCAATGTCGTGACGGAGAATGGGAAGGGATACGAAGTTCAGGTGTTCGATAGCGTTCGAAACAGGTTCATAGCGAATCTGAGCGCAATGGGGAGTATATACAGTGAGTTGGAACTCCCGGATTCCGGAACTTACTACTTCGTCTACCACGGAAACGGTACGGCGAGGATCGCCGTTGGAACCCTCGCTATGTACCCCTCAGGGAACGTTCTGAAAATCGAGTACCTGATCGGCGGGACGGTAGCCTTCGTTCTCGCCGCGCTGCCCTGGATGGGGGTGAAGCAATGATAGTGAGGGCAGAGCGACTCACGAAGCGCTTTGGAAGTGTCCTCGCCCTGAACTCCGTTGACGTTGAGATTCCAGAGGGATTAACGGTCATAGTCGGCCCCAACGGGGGCGGCAAGTCCACTTTCCTGAAAATCGCCGCCGGGGCGTACAGGCCAACCGGAGGGAGCATAGAAGTCCTCGGAAAAGACCCCTGGAAGGACGAGCGAATAAAGGGGAGAATAGGCGTCTCCTTCGACCCGCCGGCCCTTCCTCCCCTGAGAACCGGGCTGGAGTGGTTGGGGTACATCTCGGAGGCCAGAGGGGGCGATGGGGGAAGCGTTCGGAAGGCCGCGGAGATGTTCGGGGCCAGGGAGTTCATCGGAAAAAAGATCCGGGACTACTCCGCGGGCATGAGGAAGAGGGTGAGCCTGGCCCAGGCGTTCGTGGGAGACCCGGAGGTTGTGTTCCTCGATGAACCCCTGGCAAACCTCGACCTAAAGGGCATGAGGGACGTTATGAAAGTTATAAAGGAAGAGCACGAGAACGGCCTGAATCTGGTGGTGATATCCCATATCTGGCGTCCCTTTATGGAAATGGCGGATTACGCCGTTTTGATAGCCGCGGGAAAAGTGCAGGCCGCTGGCTTTCTCCAGGACGTTCTGCCGTTGCTGGAAGAGGCGTTTCCCCTTTGAGGTGGTGGTAATGAGAGGGATCGCGATCCTGATCGGCACGGTGCTCCTGCTCTCCATCCTGGGGGGTGCTGTTAATGCCTCCCCGGAAAGCAGCTACGGCATACTGATAGTTGATTCTAGCGCCAGAGTTTTCATCGTGGAAGAGGATGCGAGTTTTAGGGGGCCGGCGTGGGTAGAGCTCCCTGCATCGAAGGAGGGCGAGAACTACACCGTGGTGGTGGACGTAAACGGGCTGAGCGTGAGGATCCCAGTTCTGGTCAAAGAGGGTCTGACAACGGTATTGGAGGTAAGGGGCAAGAGGATAGAGGAATCCATACGGACCAGTGGCGCCAGACCCGTTGGGGTGCGGTTCGGCCCTCCGATCAGCCTTCCCCCCAAACTCAAGGGGCCGGAACCGGAACTCGAGTGCATGGTGGCAACATACGGTCCGATGAAGGGAAAAGGAGTTGTCTTCGAACTCATGAAGAACCCCAACGGGGATGGCTACTTCCTCCTGCCCAATGGAACCCCGGTTAAAGTCTGTACCGGCGAGTACTACCTCTCGGAGATATACGGGATCGAGGACGGATGGGCATCGATCGGCCATTCTCTCAACTGGACGAGCTACGTCCCAGAGTACGGGAGGGTTGATATAGACTCCTATCCCGGAGATTCGGCCGTTCTCATCTTTGGGGCAAGCTACAACGTGCTGAGGACGCCCCTAAAGATCTTCGTGCCGATAATAACCAACGTTACCCGGGGGTACGGCTTTGATATGGCCGGCAGGCGCGTGGACTTCAGGCTCGAGCCTATTCCGGAGTACAACATAACGCTCGCCTCCAACCTGACCACAGCTGGAGGAATGGCTCCCTACGTTGACTTCACCGTGAAACCCTCGGAAGGGACTGCCGGGATCTACGTGAACTTCACGGCGCTGGCTCAGGCGGTATCGGTGAAGATCGTTTATGGCATGCCCCCGGAGTATCGGAGCCTTCCCAACGGGCTGGAAACCACGTCCGGGAAAGATGGGGAAAGCGTCACAAACTCCGGGGATCAGAAGAACAGGGGCATCTCCACCCTCGTTATAACAACGTACCCCGCGGACGTGAGAGTGGAGCTGGACGGTAAAACCGTGTGTACTGGAGACTGCGTTCTAAACGTGACCCCCGGTGAGCACGAGGTTACCGGGAGGGCGGAGGGCTTTGTGGCCGAGAGCAGGAAGGTGGTGCTGGCACCCGGGGAGCGTTTGGCACTAAACCTTACGCTCTCACCCTACCCCCGCTTTCGGGTTGTCTCCGTACCCGAGGGGGCGGAGCTCTACATTGACGGAAAGCCCTCGAACTGCACAACGCCATGCAACATAACCCTAACCCCCGGAACGCACATGCTGGTGTTCCGGAAGGAGGGGTTCAGGAACTACGAAACCGTGATCAGGGCCAGTGGAGGAGACAGCGGCGTCATCTCGGCATCGCTCACTGATCTCAGCGGCAGGAAGTACTCCCTCGACCCCAGGCTGAAAGGCGGGAACACCGCGGGAGAGCCATCTGAAGGGGAAGCCGGAGAGGGGTTCCCCATCACCCCAACGACGGCCTATATGCTCGCGGGCGTCCTGGCCATCGGGGCGGGCATCCTGATAGCCAGAAAGCTCTAAAATCTCCACTTTTCTTTTTTACCCGAACAGCCCCAGTGCCGGCCCAAGGGTTATCGCCATGCTCACAAGGCCACCGAGGATCAGAGCCGGAACCGTCTGCCTCTTCTCAATTCCAAGGAGGTAAGCCGCTAAGGCTCCGGTCCATATCCCCGTCCCGGGGAGCGGGATCGCCACGAATATCGTCAGCCCGATGAAGCCCCACTTCTCGACGTAGGGGTGGGCCTTCTCTCTGACGCGCTCGACGTAGGGGAGGTAGAGGTGCGCTATTCTCCGCAGGGGCGTTTTTTCTAGCCAGAGCATAAGCCTGTCAATGTAGGGGAGCAGAGCGGGGAGGACGAGCGAGAGCGTCAGAACTCCGAGGGAAGCTGCCAGAAGCGTCTCCCAGAGGGGGTAGCCCATACCAATGCCGTAGACTATCGCGTACCTTCCTTCGAAGGTCGGTATCAGCGAGAGGAGGAAGACCTCGAGAAAGCCCTTCATTCATCCTCCACCCCGAGGAGCGATTTCAGCAGGAGGTATAGCCAGGGGGCAAAGAAAAGGCTGAAGAGCACGTCGCTGAACCAGTGAACGTGGAGGAGGAGCCTCGTGAGGGCTATTCCAACTGCGTAGGCCCAGGCGAGGGGTGCGTACTTCCTCCAGCGATCTGAAACGTAGGTCGCTATCGCGGCCGCCCGGAAGGTGTGGCCGGAGGGAAAGGCGTAGGTTCCGTAGTCAGGCCTCGGCCTCGGAACCGCGAAGGCGAACTTGAGGACCAGAACGGAGAGGAGGCCGAGGGCGACGGTGCCGACGAAGGCAACGGTCCTCCTGGAGACGCGCCCCCGCTCCCTCAGGTCAAAATAGATGACCAGCAGTGAGAAGGCCAGGAGAAAGGCATCACCGCCCAGGGCCGTGAGGAGCCTCATCCAGGGCGTGTCCACCAGGGGCAGGGCCGAGTTGACCCATTCGTTTATACCCTCAAAGGCCCCGAGGGCCTGGAGCGAGAGGATCGCGAAGACGACCACGGTGAGGAGGATGAATTCGTTACCCGGTTTCAACCGCTTCATGGCACCCTAAAGAGATCGGGACGGTAAAAAAGCTTTTCCGTGGGAGGCGGGGGGCACCTATCAGAATGGGAGGTTAGATGACCCCAGCCCCGTAGAGCGCGTGGTAAGCCTTGAGAAGAGCGTTCTGGACCTTCTTCGGCCCGAAGGTTCTCACGGCTCTTCCAAGGCCCTCGTTGTAGATACGGCGCATTATGAAGTCTGTCTCGCGGTTGAGGTTGAGCTTCTCCTTGTTTTCAA
>NZ_JALUYR010000033.1 GCF_027012695.1 Thermococcus sp. | reverse complement strand
TTGAGAAGAGCGTTCTGGACCTTCTTCGGCCCGAAGGTTCTCACGGCTCTTCCAAGGCCCTCGTTGTAGATACGGCGCATTATGAAGTCTGTCTCGCGGTTGAGGTTGAGCTTCTCCTTGTTTTCAAGGTAGAGGCGCGCTATTTCAGTCGGCTCGCGGTAGTTGAGGCCCTTCAACCACTTGAGCGGAATCCCGTCGTCGAAGCGCTTCGTTATTTCAAAGCCGATTATTGTGACCTCGTCATCTCCATAGAGTTCGCCGTAGATTTTGTTGAGCTCCCGGAGGAGTTCCTTCACGTCCGAAAAGCCATCGAGCCTCGCGTCCTCGTTGGTAAGCTCCTTTACTTTCTTCCTCTCCACGCGGGTTATCCGGGCCTTCGCTATAGCTGTATCGCTCGGCGTTATCACTAGGTATACCTCACTCCCGGGTTTCACCTCGTAGTCCCCGTAGCGTATCGTCGTCACCTTGTCGCCCCTGAGGATTCTCGACTTGTACGAGCCATCAATCAGCATGAACTTCCTGATCTGAACGGGTTTCCTCCTCACTTCTCAACCCCCTGAGGATTTCCGGCAGCTCTTCAAGGGAACGCATCGTGAAGTCCGCGTATTCCAGATAATCCAGCTCCCGGCTGGCGTATTTCCCATAGCGGAACCAGATTGTCCTCATGCCCACGTTTTTGGCCCCGTAGATGTCAGAATATAGCCTGTCGCCGACCATCACCGCCTCATCGGGTTCGACACCCATCCCTCTCAGAGCCCTCCTGAATATCTTCGGATGGGGCTTCCTCACGCCGAGGTGGTCCGAGATGAAGACCTCGTCGAAGTAAGCATCGAGCTCGAGGCGGAGTATCTTCTCCCACTGCTTTATCGGATCCCCGTCGGTGATGATGCCCAGCCTGTAACCCGACCGCTGGAGATCAATTAGAACCCGCCTGGCACCCTTAACCGTCCGCAGGTAGGCGAACTTGGTGTTGTGGTAGGCGATAACCCCCGCGGCGACGAGCTTGGGGTCGTAGGGAACCTCAAGTCTCCTGAGGAGGTAGTCGAAGTGCCTCCCGAAGTTGCTCCCGTACTCGTTTATCAGCTCGAGGAGTTCGCTGTAGGCGATGTCGAAATCAACGGGGAGGCCGTGACGGATCATGTTCTCTATCGCGTTCCTCCTCGCCATCTCCGCCAGCCGGGAGGTGTCAACGATGGTATCGTCCAGATCGAAGAACACTACCCTTATCATCCTTTCACCGGGGGTTTTTTCGTCCGAGCGTATTTAACCCTTCCCAATGTCCAGGAACGGACCCTTCTTCTGAGCCACCTCTCGTCTGGCCCAGCGGTAGGCCCTGAAGTACTCGTCTTCCTCTATCCATTCCCGTATCAACTCGTCAAGGGTTCTCCCAAGGGATATGGGGGTTGTGGATACGAAGATTATCCTTCCCAGGCCCAGGGGCTTAACGGCCGATAGGACCCGCTTTATGGTCTCGTTGGACCCGTGGATTATCAGGAATTTTCTTTCGTGCCAGTTTCCGCTCCCCTCGGGTTTCTTCCCCACTATCTCTCCGAGCTTCCAGTCCCGGCACTCCCGGGGTACCTCGTGCACCTCGAGATCCCGGAGCGCCCCCTTCACCGCCCCGACCTCTTCCGCCGTGAACCCTATAAGGAAAACCGCCTCATTCATTCGCCAGCCCCCTGACAAGTTCGAGGAGCTCCCCCATAACCTCTCCGGCTTTCCCCCTGATGAATACATCCGCTATGGGCGTTATCCCGCTCTCCTCGGGGTTGATCTCGATGACCTTGCCCCCGGTCTCCTTGACGATCTGAGGGACGTAGGCAGCGGGATAAACGACGCCGCTCGTGCCTATGACGAGGACAAGGTCGGCCCTCTCGGCGAGTCGGAACGCCTCTTCTAGAGATTTCCTCGGAAGCGGCTCGCCGAACCACACGACGTCCGGCCTTAGGAGGGAACCACAGCGCGGACACTTCGGAAGGTCTCTCTCCTTCAAAAACTCATCCAGCCTGCCGCTCTCCTTGAGGTTTTCCCTGTATGAACATGAGGTGCACCTGACGCGGAAGATGTTGCCGTGGAGCTCCACCACGTTCCTGCTCCCAGCCTCGCGGTGAAGATCATCCACGTTCTGGGTTATCACCGCCTTTAGAATTCCCATTCGCTCAAGCTCCGCCAGGGCATAGTGGGCTCTGTTGGGCCTCGCCTTCCTTATCAGGTCCATCCTCCACTTGTAGAAACTCCAGACGAGGTGTGGATCCTTCCTGAATGCCTCGGGTGTGGCCAGCTCCTCAGGCCTGTGCATCTTCCACAGCCCGTTGAAACCCCTGAAGGTCGGAACGCCGCTCTCGGCGCTTATCCCTGCACCGGTGAAAGCTATGGCAAAACGCGAGCGGGCAAGAAGTTTGGCTGCCTCCCCTATCATGCTTAAAATCTACCATCTCCTCTTTAAAAACTCTGCCCTCCGCGGTAAGGTTTATATCCCCCCGTTCAGATCCCCATCCGAGGTGTTTCCAATGGCGGAAGGGTATAGAGAATACCGTGACAGGGTTCTGAACTTTATCGAGGACCACGAGCACTGGAGGAGCCACACGATAAACCTCATAGCGAGCGAAAACATAACTTCTCCAAGCGTTAACCGGGCGGTTGCCAGCGGTTTCATGCATAAGTACGCCGAGGGCTGGCCGAGGCAGCGCTACTACCAGGGCTGCAAGTACGTCGACGAGGTCGAGCTTATAGGCGTTGACCTCTTCACCAGGCTTTTCCAGAGTGATTTCGCCGACCTCAGGCCGATTTCAGGAACCAACGCCAACCAGGCTGCATTCTTCGGCCTCACCCAGCCGGGGGACAAGGCAATAGTTCTTCACACCAGCCACGGCGGTCACATAAGCCACATGCCCTTCGGTGCCGCCGGAATGCGCGGTTTGGAGGTTCACACCTGGCCCTTCGATAACGAAGCCTTCAACATCGACGTTGATAAGGCCGAGAAACTCATCCGCGAGGTTGAACCGAAGATAGTCGTCTTCGGTGGTTCGCTCTTCCCGTTCCCGCACCCGGTCAAAGAGCTCGCGCCCGTTGCGAAAGAGGTTGGTGCCTACGTCATGTACGATGCAGCGCACGTTCTCGGTCTCATAGCGGGCAAGCAGTTCCAGGACCCGCTCAGGGAAGGTGCGGACCTCATAACGGCCTCGACCCACAAGACCTTCCCGGGACCGCAGGGTGGTGTCATAATCTACAAGCGCTTTGGGGATACCGAGGAGATAGCCAGGCTCCAGTGGGCCATCTTCCCCGGCGTTTTGAGCAACCACCACCTCCACCACATGGCAGGAAAGACCCTCACCGCGGCGGAGATGCTCGAATACGGTGAGAAATACGCGAAACAGATAGTCAAGAACGCGAAGGCCTTAGCAGAGGCTTTGGCTGAGGAAGGCTTCAAGGTCATCGGCGAGGACAGGGGCTACACCGAGAGTCACCAGGTTATAGTTGATGTAAGCGACCTGCACGAGGCTGCCGGTGGATGGGCGGCACCCCTCCTCGAGGAGGCCGGCATAATCCTCAACAAGAACCTCCTGCCCTGGGACCCGCTTGAGAAGGTCAACGAGCCGAGCGGTCTCAGGATAGGTGTCCAGGAGATGACCAGGGTTGGAATGTTTGAGGATGACATGAAGGAGATAGCGCACTTCATCAAGCGCGTGCTCTTGGATAAGGAGGACCCGAAGAAGGTCAAGCGCGACGTCTACGGCTTCCGCGCCGAGTTCCAGAAGGTCTACTACTCCTTCGACCACGGGCTCCCCATGAGGGAGTGACCCTTTTTTCTTTCGCTTCAAGCCGGTTCGAAGCATCGGGAACCGTTAAAAGGGTTTTTGCGCACTCCTATCTGGTGGTGCAACGTGAGAAAGATTATCCCTGTTCTGCTGGTAATCCTGCTGGTTCCGGCTGGATATTATCTCGCCGCCCACTGGAGAAGCCCGGCCGATGGCTCCTCCGACGGGAAAGTGCTCACCCACGCCTCCCAGGATAAAGGATCTGGCATCGGGAGTCTGCTGAAACTCGATAAAACTGTCTACTCACCCAACGACACGATGATTATCACGATAACCAACAACGGGAACGCCAACATTACGACGGGCTATGCTTTCAGGCTTTACAGGCTGGAGAAGGGGATGTGGAAAGAGATTCCCGTTAACCTGGTTTTCATCGAGATCGCGGTCGTTATCGAGCCGGGGAAGAGCTGGGAGCAGAGGGTAAACCTTGCAGACCTCAACCTCGAGCCGGGGCACTATAAGATAGTGAAGAGAATCTCCATCACGGATCCCCTGAACAAAAGGGCAATGGCCATGGAAGTATGGGCCGAGTTCGACGTGAAACCCTAAGGGAAAACCGCCACCTGAGCAAACTTTTTATTCTCCTCCCCCATACCCCGCCACTGGTTGGGGGGAGAAAAATGAAGTTCTGCCCGAAGTGCGGTAACCTCATGCTCCCGGACAGGAAGAGGAAGGTCTGGGTCTGCCGTTCCTGTGGCTACGAGGAGCCCTTCGACGAGAAGAAGGACAGAGAGAAGACGAGGATTACCCAGAAGGTCGAGCACAAGCCCGATGAGGGGATAATTATCGTCGAACAGGACGTAAAAACGCTTCCGACGACGAAGGTCACCTGCCCCAAGTGCGGCAACGACACGGCCTACTGGTGGGAGATGCAGACCCGCGCCGGAGACGAGCCGAGCACGATATTCTACAAGTGCACCAAGTGTGGCTATGTCTGGAGGGCCTACGAGTGAGGGATGAGGAACTCAAGAGGGAGACCCTCAGGAAGCTCGCGGAAAAGGCCTTGAAGGAGCTGGAGGAGGCGCATAAAAGGATACCCGAAACCGACAACGGAAAAGCTTATTTATTCCGCGGGAAAGAGAGGGTTAGGCTGATGCTCAAGGTATTGAAGGAGGGGTAAAGATGCCGTTTGAGATAGTTTTTGAGGGAGCCAAGGATTTTGCCGACCTCATAGCCACCGCAAGCAACCTCATTGACGAAGCCGCCTTCAAGGTGACGGAAGAAGGAATAAGCATGCGAGCCATGGATCCCAGCAGGGTTGTACTCATAGACCTTAACCTCCCGGAGAGCATATTCTCCAAGTACGAGGTCGAGGAGCCGGAGACAATAGGGGTCAACATGGACCACTTCAAGAAAGTGCTCAAAAGGGGTAAAAGCAAGGACACCCTCATCCTCAGGAAGGGCGACGACAACTTCCTCGAGATAACCTTTGAAGGAACCGCCAAGAGAACCTTCCGCCTTCCCCTCATAGAGGTCGAGGAGCTCGAGCTCGACCTTCCGGAGCTGCCGTTCACCGCCAAAGTTGTCGTCCTCGGCGAGGTCCTCAAGGAGGCCGTCAAGGATGCCTCCCTAGTCAGCGACGCGATAAAATTCATCGCAACCGAAAGCGAGTTCATAATGAAGGCGGAGGGCGAGACCCAGGAGGTTGAGATAAGACTCACTCTTGAGGACGAAGGTTTACTCGACCTTGAGGTGGAGGAAGAGACCAGAAGCGCCTACGGGATAAGCTATCTCTCGGATATGATAAAGGGCATCGGGAAGGCTGAGGAGGTAATTCTGCGCTTCGGCAACGAGATGCCCCTCCAGATGGAGTACTACATAAGGGACGAGGGCAAACTCGTCTTCCTCCTCGCGCCGCGCGTCGAGGACTGATTTCCTTTTTCTTCCGGGCTGGTGGTAGAGTGGACATCGTCAAGCTCAGGGAGCTCCTGGAGGAAGAGCTGTCATCCAGTGATCTCACGAAACTCGGGGAGGAGTTCTACAGGGAGTTCGATAGCCTCATCAAGGCTCTCAAGCTGGGCGCCGAGAGCTCCAGGGAAAGGGGGGAGGATGTGGAAGAGAGGCTCTATTTAGCCCAGCTCGAAATAGCGGAGAGGCTCGCACGTGAGATAATAAAGATCCGGCTCCACAAGATAGTTGACCTCGCCGTCGAGGGTCTTCCCGGTGAGATGACCGCCGAGGAGAGAAGAATCCTCACGATTCTGAGGGCCTTCATTGAGCGCCGGGAAGTAATCCGGGATGTTTCCGTTCCGGGTCCGGGGGACATTGTCCAATCTCCCGTAGAACATCCGGTGTCCAAACCGGAGAAAAGCGTTCCCGGTGGGGTATACATCATCACAACAGACCTTCCAAAGGTCCTTGATCCCGATCTGAAGGAGTACGGACCCTTCAGGGCGTGGGACATGGCGATCCTCCCCGAAGCAATAGGAAGGGTTCTCGTTGAACGGGATGCCGCTATCAGGGTCAAACTCTCACTGTGATGGATTATGTTTTCCGTCTGCATGCGCGACTGCTACGACACCTGCTCGATGGTGAGCGAGTTCAAAGACGGAAGGCTCATCGTTAGGGGGAACCCACAACACCCGATAACCGCGGGCTTCCTCTGTCCCAAGGGTGCCCTTTTGCCCAGGTGGTTCCACGCGAGGGATCGGCTCAAAAACCCGCTCATTAGAACCGGGGAGAGGGGGAGCGGAGATTTCGGGGAGATTAGCTGGGAGGAGGCGATAAACCTCGTTGCAGATAAGCTCCGGGGAACCATTGAGGAATACGGGAGCGAAAGCGTTCTTGTCTATCAGTACGCGGGGGATAGGGGTGCGGTAAACTACGCCTTTCCGCTCAGACTCTTCCACTACCTCAACACGGCCATGCTGGATTATGGAATCTGCGACAGGGCAGGGCAGGAGGCGTTGAAGGATGTTTACGGAACAGCGGTCGGTATGGACCCCGAGGAACTCAGAAATCAGAGGTTAATCGTCTACTGGGGGATAAACGCCTTCTGGACCAATTTACACGGCTTCATGCTGGCTAAGAGAAACAACCTCGAAATCTGGACGGTTGATGTGGTGAGAACCGAGACCGCAAAGAGGAGCGATCGGTTCTTTCAGATAAGGCCCGATACGGACGTTCTCCTTGCACTGGGAGTTGCGAAGGTTCTCATCGAGGAGAAACTCTACGATGAAGAGTTCGTCCTCGAGAACGTTTACGGCTTTGAAGAATTCAAAAATTATGTAACAACTCTATCTCTTGATTATGTGGGCCGGGAGACTGGCCTGAGCGTTGAGTATATCGTGGAGTTCGCCAGGGAATACGCCGAAAAGAAGGGTGTGATACACATCGGCTATGGCTTTCAGCGTTCTTTAGCCGGTGGGGAGGCGGTCAGGGCCATAGCGATTCTTCCCGCTCTGGTTGGCCACCGCTTTGGCTTCATCTACGACATGAGGACTATCGACAAGAGCTACGTGGAAGGGGCATTCCTGAGGACGAAGCCCGCGAAGAGAATCCCCCAGATGAAGCTGGCCGAATACATCGAGCGCGGGGAAATAAGGTTCCTCTACGTCTACAACTCCAACCCGCTCGCGAGCCTGCCGAATCAGAGGAGGCTGAGGAAAGCGCTGGAAGAGAATGACGTCTTCGTAGTTACGCACGACATATTTCTTACCGACACCGCACTCTACTCTGACGTCGTTCTGCCTGCGAACACCTTCTTCGAGCGGCTTGACATAGCGGACAGCTACTACCACCGCTACGTTGCCTTAAACGAGCCTGTGACAAAGCTCTACGGAAAGGGTAACAGCGAGGTCACCAGGTTACTTGCAAGGACCCTGGGAATAGAGAACCCTCACCTCTACGAGAGCGACGAGGAGGTAATAAGAAAAATCCTCGAACTCAACGGGCTGAGCTGGGAAGAACTCAAGAGGAACGGCTTCGTCAGGGTGCCGGAAAAGCCAGTGAAGTGGGAAACGCCGAGCGGGAGGATAGAGTTCTACTCGCGGAGGGCCGTTGAACGGGGCCTGAGGCCCTTCCCCGAGTATCGCCGCTTTGAAGGGAGGTACCCGCTCAGACTGCTCACCCCCACCCACAGGATGACGATAACGAGCCAGTACCACAACACCCACGGCATGATAGACCCGAACCTTTACATCAATCCTGCGGACGCAGAGGGGAGAGGGATTGAAGACGGGGACGAGGTTGAAGTTTTCAACGAACGCGGAAGAATAAAAACCCGTGCAAAGCTCAACGAGGATGTTCCCCCCGGTGTTGTTCTCCTTTACAAGGCGTTCTGGGTCAGCTTACTCGGCTGGAACGCGAACTTTCTGACGACCGATAAAACCGCCCAGGACTATGGCAATGCTTCTGCATACCATTCAACGTGGGTTGATGTGAAGAAAGTTTAAGGCGAATGTCATCTCCTCTGACTGTGTTATCGACGAGTATTTTTTGCCCTATTTTGCACAGTGACGAGTAGTGAAGCATAGTTCTTGACGGGATGTCCGGGAACTTAAAAGCTCCTTGCGTATCCGTCAAAGTTTCTCCAGAAAACGAACCGAAAGATTTATATATTCGAACCAACATGGTTTATAGTGAAGACGACACAGAAAAAGAGAGGTGATGAAAAATGGTCGTCATAGGAGAAAAGTTCCCGGAAGTTGAGGTCAAGACCACCCACGGAGTGATAAAGCTCCCGGACCACTTCACCGAGCAGGGCAAGTGGTTCATGCTGTTCAGCCACCCGGCCGACTTCACCCCTGTCTGCACCACCGAGTTTTATGCCCTCCAGAAGAGGCTCGACAAGTTCAAGGAGCTCGGCGTTGAGCCCATCGGACTGAGCGTTGACCAGGTCTTCAGCCACATCAAGTGGATGGAGTGGATAAAGGAGAACCTCGGTGTCGAGATTGAGTTCCCCGTCATAGCTGACGACAAGGGTGACCTCGCCGACATGCTCGGCATGATCCCCAGCGGGTCAACCATAACCGCCAGGGCTGTCTTCATCGTTGACGACAAGGGCGTTATTCGTGCGATAGTCTACTACCCGGCCGAGGTCGGCAGGGACTGGGACGAGATCCTCAGGCTCATCAAGGCCCTCAAGATCAGTGACGAGAAGGGCGTTGCACTTCCACACAAGTGGCCCAACAACGAGCTCATCGGCGACAAGGTCATCGTTCCGCCGGCCAGCACCATCCAGGAGGTCAAGCAGCGCGAGGAAATGAAGAAGAAGGGCGAGATTGAGTGCTACGACTGGTGGTTCTGCTACAAGAAGCTTGAGTGAAGGGGTTCCCCCCTTCAATTGACCTTTTATGCATCTTTTATTACCACCCGTGGAACCAAGCCACAAAGAACGACCCTATAACGGCAATTATATATACCAGGGGTTTAAAGGTCAAGCAATTCCCCTCGGGTACTTTGGAGAGCTCTGAAGCTATTATCACGCTTATGAAAGTTAGATACACCCCAACTCTGAAAAGCGCGGATTCGAGTGTAAGTTGACCTTTTAACCTGAGGCCCGTAAAGTAGGCGATTAATACTATCGAGCTTAATGAAACCATTTGTTGATGCTTCCCACTGCTTCATAGCAGTCAGGAACGTTGCATATTGCTGTAAAACCATGTGGATCTATCCACGTGCCGTTAGAAGGACATCGCTTTGGTTCCTGAGAATACGCAAACGTGATCAAACCCACAAAAAAGACAGTAAGGAGGAGGAACTCCGCAATCTTCTTTTTGAGGGTACTCATATTACCCCCTCCAGTTCCTGATCGATAATACCCCCGGTGGGAGATCCCCTGTTCCATCCATTAGCAGTATTTCAGTTGTGTATTTCTTGGACCATCCTCCTTTTAAGTACTTGTCTATTATGTACTGATTCACTGCATAGGAGATCGCCCCATAAGCTATTGTTCCAGTTGGGGAGCTAATTAAAAGTCCTCCTAATTCAAGAGGATATTCAACCACGGGCCCGAAGTCCTAAGTGTGAACGTACACGAATCCTGTTTTTATCCAGTGATCATAGTATTCAGGGTTTAATTATCTCCGCTTCTTCATTCCTGAACTCCTCATAGTAATCCGCCAGCTCCTCGAGCTCCGCCGGGCAGACGAAGGTGAAGTCATCGGGATAGAACGCCAGAACAACTCACTTGCCCCTGTAATCCGAGAACCTCAGCTTCCCTATTTCGTCCTTCTCCGGGAAGTATGCATCTGCCTCAAAGTCGGGAACGATTTCTCCAACCTTTACCATTTCGGTATCACCGTGAGGTATTAGGGCTACCTAATTTAAAAATGTCTATCTAATAAAATGAGAAGTTTCGAACTCCAACCCTTTCCGATTTGGAGGGCAAATTTAAATAATCCAGGGACGAACCTTTCTCGGTGATTGTATGAAGGTTAAGATAATCCTCGGAACGGCAAGGGAGGGACGGAAGAGCGAGCGAGTGGCGAGGTACCTCACAAGAAGGGCAGAGGAACTCGGCTGGGAGGCGGAACTGATAGACGTGAGGGACTACCTCCTCTGCTACACCCACCGCTGGAAGGTAACGCCTGAGATTGAGCGTTACAGGGCAAAAATCCTTGAGGCTGATGCTCTCGTGATAGTCGCGCCGGAGTACAACGGGAGCTATCCGGGAGAGCTGAAAATTCTGTTGGATACGATCTACGACGAGTACGAAGCTTTACCGGTTGGAATTACCACGGTTTCGATCGTTACCGGTGGAACAAGGCTTTTGATGGAGCTCAGGGCAGCGGCTGTGAACTACAGGATGCTTCCCGTCGGGCAGGTGCTCTTCTACAACGTTGATGAGGTCTTCGAGGGCGAGGAACTCGGGGAGGAAAAGTACCAGGAGAGGGTAGAGAGGCTATTCAATACCCTTGAGAAGTACGCAAAAGCTCTTAAGCCGATAAGGGACGAGGTAAGAGAAAGACTGAAGGAAACGAACGGGCCTCCTTAGGAAAGAGAACGTACCATCTCCCGGAGGTTGCCCGGTTTTTCAGATTGGGTCAAGAATCGTGTGATAACGGACGGGGACATTGACACGCAGGCCAACACTTTCAGGAAAATCCTTTTTAATCGGCCATTTCCATTTCCCTGGGTGATAGGGTGAGAAGGGCTCTCATTGTAGTTGGTCTGCTGCTCCTCTGGACGGGTCTCGTGGCGGGTGGGGTGGTAAGGTATGGAAACCTGGAGTTCCACGATGTAACGACCGTTGAAGAGCTCAACAGACTTATTTCGGAGCACAACGGGGAGTACTTCTTCCTCTTCTACCACTCCGAGACCTGTCCCGCCTGCAGTTATATGAAGGAGCGGGTTTTTTCAACGCGGGAAGCCGCGGAGGCGCTCGAGGATTTCGTCCGCGTTTCGGTGGACGTTTACCGCGGAAGGGAACTGACTAACCTCCGCTACCGGGTTGATGGGCGGGTTCTCGTCATCCAGCCAGACAACGCTGGCTACTACCTCCCGAAGAAGCCCGGCGAGGAGATAAACGTCGGCGTTCCCGGGACGCCAACGATGGTGATCTTCAAAGCCGAGAACGGCACCAGGGTTCTCAAGGGAGTTGCCGTTGGAGCCCTGCAGCCTGAGGGACTAAAGCTCTTCGTAGAAAGGTCAATTGGAAGCGGGAAGAGGGGGAGCAATTCCACGGCCACGTCCTCAAACACTCCAGGAGAAAAAATCAACCAGCCGCGGGGAGAGAAAACCAAACCAAATCTAACCCTTGGGGTTCTTCTGACAGTCTTCTCCGCGGGTATTTTGAGCGTTTTTTCACCCTGCGTTCTTCCGGTTGTGGTGGGTGCCCTGACCCTAACCTTTGCCAGGAGAAACGTTGAGGCGATAGTCGCTGGAATGGTGGTTTCATTCGCCCTCCTCGGGGCGCTCGTCGGGAGTCTTGGGAGCTACGCCTCCCAGATACAGGGGGCCCTCTACCTCATCGGCGGTCTGGGATTCATCGGGATCGGAGTAACCCTCGTCAGCGAGAGGGCCAGTGCGAAACTCGAGAGGTTCCTCAGCTTCTCCCCAACCGACAGAGTAGCCTTCAGAGGGGGCATTGCCTACGATTTTCTGCTCGGTTCCGCCCTCGGGGCGACGTGGCTTGGCTGTATAGCACCTTACGTCGGCTTTGCGGTCATTACTGCGGCCCTCAGCGGGGACGTGGTCAGCGGGATGATCGTCATGGGGACCTACGGCCTCGGCATGGGACTTACCGTCTACCTGCTGATGTCCTCGAAGGATTTAGGAGAATGGGTGAACAGGAAGCTCTTTTCGGGAAAGCTGGGCCTGGAGGGAAGAAAAAAGGCCAGGTGGGAAGTGGCCCTTGGAGTGATCCTCATCTCACTGGGCCTCCTGATGCTGACGGAATTAACCCCGTTGAAGTTCTGGAGTACCCTCTTTGAGGCATTATCGTAGGCTATGTAACCCTCTCAAGCCCATCTTTTTTAACAACGTAGGTGTCCTCGTGCTTTATCGCGCCCTCAGGAATCATGAGCGGCGGGTGGATTATACTCAACACCATGTTCTCTCTCACTTTAGCGGCCCTCGTCGGGACTATTATGGTGGGCATCGGCGGCTCTTCGATGAGAAGGCCAACGCCGTGGGTGTAGCCGGTGAGATAGGCATCACCGAAGCCCCTCTCCTTGAAGAAGTTCGCCAGCTTCTTTTCAACGGAGTTGAGTGTCACACCAACCCTCGTCTCTTCAAGGGCGAGCTTTAGGGCCTCCTCCTTGACTTCTATGGCGTTCTTAACCCGCTCGCTGGGGTCACCGACCACAAAGGTTCTCGCCATGTTTGCGTAGTAGTGGTTCCAGTCGGCGCCGATAACGACCGTTACAACGCCGTTCTCCGGAACTTTAAGGTCACGGAAGGGCTCCGCATGAGCTCTCGGGGTGGTGGAGACGTAGACCTTCGGGTCCTCGCTTCCGCTGAGCATCAGCTCCCTGATTATCTCCGCCGCTATCTCCAGCTCGCTCTTTCCGGGCTTTATGGTCTCTTCCGCGACGGCCATCCCCTTCCGGGCTATCTTCCCGGCCTTTCTTATGTTTTCCAGCTCCCAGTCGTCCTTTATCATCCTGAGGCTCATCGTCTGGTCGAGGATGTCAACGATTTCCACCATGGGGTTGAGCCTCTCGAAGAGCTTGAGGAATATTAGATAGGCGTCGCGCTCGATGCCGAACTCAAGGCCGACCCTCGTCATCCCGTTGCCATTGACCCAGGTAACAACTCCAGCCATCAAATCCTCGACGCGCTGGAATTCGACGACGTTCTCTATCCAGCTCCTCCTCTTGAAAAGCTCGGCTTCTCCTTTGACGACGTAAACCGTCGGCTCGCCCTCCGCCGGAATTAAAAGGCTTGGGCGGAGCCACTTCGTCCCGGTGAAGTAGATGAAGCTGGAGAGGGTTCTAATAACGGCTCCCTCTATCTCGTTCTCCCGCAGGAGTTCCTGAAACTTCTCAATGCGCTTCCTGAATATTTCCTCGTTTCCCCTCATCTCAGTCCCTCCAGTCAAGGAGCCTCTTCTCGCCCTCTATCTCCCTGTAGGGTGCTATGTCCATCGTCATCTCCAGCGTCCCTATGTACTCTCCCTTTTCGTTGAATAGGGGCACGTACTTGATGTAAACGTACTTGTCTCCAAGTTTAAGCCAGAAGGTCGCCTCCTCCTTCCTGCCCTCCTTAAAGGCCTTGAGGATTTTGTTGACGATGTGGACGCTCTTCGGCGGGTGGCAGAGCTGGACCGGTCTTCCGAGGACGGACATCGTCCTGTCGAATATCCTCTCGCCGGGCGAGAAGAAGCGGACGCGGTCGTCCTTATCAATGAACGTAACATCAACCGGAAGAGCCTTGAAGATTGCCTCCACTTCTTCCGCGTTAACGTATCCCGTGCCGAGGTCTATGTCGCCGTCGCGCTTTAGCTGGCTTTTATCGAACTCCAGCGGCTGGCCCTTTAGTGCCTCCTGAACCTCCTTGGGAAGACCGAGGAGCTGCTCAACGCTCAGTTCAGGGTTAATCTCCCACGGGTGGAGTGGTTTAACATCCTCTCCAGGGTCCCAGGCGGGAGGATTGACTTTGTAAAAGCCTATCTCATCCTCCTGCATTCTGATGGCCTTCCACTCGCCCTCGTTGAGTAAAGCTTTGAGCGTGGGATAATAGATGTTGTTCTCCCTGAAGACCATATCGCTGAGCGCGAAAGATGCCTCGCCGGCCTTGGTCTTGAGCTTCTCAACGAACTCCTCCCAGGGCATCTCGCCCCTCTTTCTCAGCAGTTCCGCGAGGTACTTTATCATGAACCTTATCTCGTCGTGCTTGGTCCAGAGGACGGTGGCTATGGCCGTTAAACCGCGCCTCTCGATGTAGGGGAAAGTTAGCATCTCCTCCCGGTTATAGTGGGTGAAGCCCACCTTCCTGAGGTTGCCCACTATCTCCTCGAGAACTCCCAAAATTTCCTTCCTCATGCGCTCGTCCTTTGTCGTTGCAAGAGTTCGCGCGTAGAGGTTGAGCATCTCCGCATCTTTCATTATCTCCTTGTTCTCAAGGTAGAGGGTCTTTAGTGGGTGGCCGTCGGGCAAGTCCCTCTCCTCAAGCTCGTCCGTGCCCTTAACGGCCTCGCGGAAAAGCTCGACGTGCAAATCACACATCTTGGCTATGTCCTTCGCCGAGATTCCTTCTTTAACAAGCTCCTGCTCAATCAGGGGTATCTCAAGGGGTGATATTCCACTCAAAACCTGTCTAAAATCCTCCTTGAGCTTATCAACGCTCTCTCCCTCGTGGATTCTAAGGAGGAGTTTTTTCAGCTGCTCTTTCTTGTACTCCCTCGTCTTCAGTAACTCGGTCATCTTAAACCACCTTCATGACAGGTGTCATATTAACGTTTTATAAGCATTGCTGGGCACATATGCCCAACAAAGTTTATATGACGCGCGTCATAAAATCGGTCGGTGATGTAAAAATGATGCTCGACGTCCGCGGGTTGAAGGCTCCTCAACCGGCAGTCATGATAATCGAGTCCCTCGGAAGGCTCAAAACTGGAGAAACGCTTGAAGTCATTGGCGACAAGCCATTCATGGACATTCTCCCGAAGCTCGAGGAGGCAGGCTACGCCGTTGAGGTAAAGGAGGTCTCTGGCTTTTTCGTCCTGAGGGTGACCAAGAAAGAAGACTCAAAGGAACTCAGCATGGAGGTCAAGGAGTGCGACGACAAGCTCGAGGGAATAACCGAAGACACCAACGTAGCCAAGCTGCTCAAAGCCTATCCGGAGTCTCTCAAAATACTCGTCAAGTACGGCTTCTCCCCGCTGGAGAACCCCGTGATGAGGAAAACCCTAGCCAGAACGATAACCCTCAAGGGCGCCAAAAAGCTTCTCGGAATGAGCGACGAGCGCTTTAAGGAAATGATGGCGGAGCTGAAGGCCCTCGAAAAGCCTTAAATATTCCACCCGTCATAACCGAAACCATGAAGACGAACGCCTTTGAGGTGGCCTCGCGCTACGTCTATCCAGCGCTCAGGCGGAGGCTCGTCAAGCACCTTCGAAAGAGGGGCCTGAAGCAGACGGAGATAGCGGAGCTTTTGCACATAACCCAGTCGGCTGTTTCCCGCTACCTGAGGGAAGAGAGGGGAAGACTGATTGATGTCTCCTCTTTTCAGGATATAGATTTGGAAGTTGGAAAGCTCGCGGAGAGGATAATTGCAGAGAGGCCAGGAGAATACGAAATACACACCGAGCTCGTGAGGCTCTCACTGGAGTTCTTAGGAAAAGGTTATGGATGTTCCTTCCACGCTGAAATAGACCCGGAGTTAGACCCGAAAAAGTGCCGGGTCTGCATCGAGCTCTTCGGCGAGTCTCAGTCAAAGAGTCGCTCGTAGGCGATGTAGCCGTATCTCCTCAGTTTTTCCCTGGGAACGAACCTCAGCGAGGCGGAGTTTATGCAGTAGCGTTTTCCGGTCGGCGTTGGCTCGTCGAAGACGTGGCCGAGGTGAGAGTTGGCGAAACGGCTCCTCACTTCCCGTCCACAGAGAATGCCCTCGCATTCCTCCGCCTCAACGACTGCCCATTCCTCCAGCGGTTTTGTGAAACTCGGCCATCCCGTGCCCGAGTCAAACTTGTAGAGTGAACTGAAGAGGGGCTCCCCCGAAACAACGTCAACGTAGATGCCTTCCTCGTTGCTGTCCCAGTACTCGTTTTTGAAGGGCGGTTCCGTGTCGCCGAGCTGGGTCACCCTGTACTGGAGCGGTGTTAAGAGCCTCCTGAGTTCCGAATCACCCGGCTTCCGCCAGCCCAACCAGTAGCGCTCCCTCTCCGGAAAGAGGCAGAAGTGGCGGTTCTTCTCCCAGACCGACTTTATGAAGCCCAGCCTTCCGGAGTAGAGCTTGTATTGTCTGTAGTTAGTCTCGAAGCGGAAGTAGTAGCCCTGGTGGTAGTCTTCGGCCGGGTAAAATTCCTTTGCCGGCAGAATCTCCGTGACTATCGGCCCATCGAAGATTCCAGAAAGCTCAAGCCTC
>NZ_JALUYR010000032.1 GCF_027012695.1 Thermococcus sp. | reverse complement strand
TAGGGGAGCTTGGATTCTGAAAGCTCCCTGGCCCTTATTTTCAGGAGGTTTTCCCGCATCATATAAACTAATGGGGCCATGGCCACAGCCGAGGCAATGAGCGAAAATCCAAGAACAGTTGGAATTGGAAACCACAAGAGCATGATAGCCCCGGTATACCAGAAGAGAATGTAAAGAAAAGCGCTGATAACTGGTATGTTAAGGGCAACAATAAGGAGGTAGTAAACGACGAGTGCAAAGTCAACGGACGTCCTGCGGGACAGCTCAATTAGGCAGGAATGACCCTCCGAGAAGAGCAATGAGTTGAAGGTTATTTTCTTGCAGGTCTTCCTAGACTCGAATGTGAGCACTCTGGGAAATACCCTATTTGCGTCTCTAACGGAGAAAAACAGCATTACGAAGAGGAAAATTATCGATGCCCCTCCCAGAGGCCTGCTATGAAGGTAGTATGCCAAGTCAAATATGCCAATAAAACCAACTAGACCAAAGCTTAACTCCAGTAAGGCCCTTTTGATCTCTGGGGTTCTATACCTGGCCTTTTTCCATGCAACCCATATAAGGACAACGACTCCCACAATCAATGCGTTCGAGACAAACACCAGAGCGTCCATTTTTGCTCGCTGTCTTAAAACCCAGAGGGGTTAAAAAGATTTCCCCTCTAAAAATAATCCTCCGGTCTCTCAAGCTCTTTGGGAGGATGCCTCTTCCTCCACCAGCCCTTCAAAGCTGCCCACACCACCAGGATTACCACAAGCGGCACCAGAACTATGAGGAACGCCGCCGCGAATAGCAGGAATCCCAGGATTATCACAACTCCCAGAATCATGAAGCCAATGAAGAGCAGGAAGCCGCCGATTGAGGAGCCCCTTTCACCCATTGAACCACCGTTCCTTTAAACGCTCGGCCCCTTAAATCACTTTCCACGGAGGAGCTTTGCTATCCTCTCCGCCAACTCCAACTCCTCCGGCGTGTTCACGTTTAAAGCTAAGAGGGGGTTGCTCAGCTCGAAAAACTCCTCTCCCTCGGTTCCAACCGCGTTTAATCCCACTATCGCGTAGCCCCTGTAAACTACGGGCTTTAAATCTCCCGGGACCTTCTCAAGTGAAAGGACACCCGTTAAGCTTACCCTTCCGTCGAAGGCTTTCGCGAATGAGCTAATATCAGAGGCCTTAACGAAGGGTAAATCTGCTGAAACGCTAACGAAAGGCCCGAACTCACGAAGGAGCCATTGAACGTCTTCAACGTAACCCCTTCCGGGCGTTTCGACGAAGGGAACTCCTTCCCTAAGGCACAGTTCTCTTGTCTTTGGGGTGTTCCGTGAGAGGGCCACCGCCGTTTCTCCCACCGCCGAGGCCTCCTCATAGACCCGAAGGAGCATCGGCTTTCCTTCAACCTCTAGGACGGGCTTTTCCCTCCCCATGCGCGTTGACCTTCCGCCGGCGAGGATGACTATTGGATAGCCCATGGGGTGGACTTGGGCAAGGGTTAAAAGAACCTTTCCCAAAGGAGGTTCATGAAGGCCGCTGGTGCACTCCTTGCAACTATCATTGTCCTCGTTCTCCTGACCTCTGGATGCATGGGAAATGAGAAGGACAGACAGACCCAGACGACTCAATTCACTCCCCCGACAGTTGATACATCGTCAGGTGGTTCTGAAGGCTCATCTTCTCAACGAACCCATTCGAGCGGCCAGTTCAAAATCGAGAGCTGGGCCTACTGGCTCCAGAACGCGAGTCCAGAGGTTATAGCGGAGAGCGGCTTTGATTTAGTCGTTATGGATTACTCTCGGGACGGAAGCGATGAAAAGGCTTACACTCGCGAAGAGATTGAAGAGATTAAGAAGGCCGGCGTTATTCCGGTGGCATACATCAGCATAGGAGAGGCCGAGGATTACCGCTTCTACTGGGATGAAAGCTGGGCAGAGAAGCCTCTGGAATGGCTCGGCCCGGAGAACCCGGAGTGGAAGGGCAACTTCGCCGTGAAGTACTGGGATGATGGATGGAAGCGAATCGTCTTCGCTTACCTCGACAGAATCATTGAGCAGGGTTTTTCCGGCGTTTATCTGGATAAGGTTGACGAGTTCGAGTACTGGAGCGATAAAGGCTACGAGGAGAACTGGACGGCAAGGGAAATGATAGAATTCATCATTGAGATAACCAACTACACGCGCTCAAAAGCAGACGAAGACTTTCTCGTAATCCCCCAGAACGGGGAGAGACTGCTAGAGTACGACGGACGGCTTTTAAAAGTCGTCTCCGGCTGGGCGAGCGAGGATGTCTTCTACGACGACCTTAGAGCGAGCCCGTGGCGGAATGAAAAGCTCCCCCTCCTCAGCAGGGTTGTCAGAGCTGGAAAGTTCGTCCTCGTTGTTGACTACGTTGATGACGGGACAGATAATCCGGAGAACATGGCGCGGATAAGGGACTTTGTCGAGCAAGCTAGAGGGAAAGGCTACATCCCCTACGCGGCGAGAACTGATAGAGAACTCGACGAGCTGGTGGTGATTCCGGGGATTCAACCGCCGAGATAAGCCCACGCAAAAGCTAAAACGAGTAGCGTTCCGGTTCTCGTTATCTCGGCGATGGCCCCGAGGCAGTCACCGTTTATCCCGCCGAAGTTATTGAGGGATAGCTTTACGGCGTAGGCACCGAAGAGGAGACCCGTTATCCCGGCAAGGGCGAGCGGGTTGTAGAGCGCTATTGGTAGGTAAAGGATAGCGTAGAGGACTGTCCCAATGGCGAGCTGCTTTCCGTTCATTTTTTCCATGAAGTACGCTCCCAATCCCTGGCCAAGGGGCTTTCTTGTGGCCAACCCAAGGAGGAGTGAAAACTTGGAGTTCAGCTCCGCCAGATAGATAGCGTAGAAAGGAACGAGCTGGAGCGAGTAAACCTGGAGGAACAGCACCATCACGACTGCGAAAACGCCGGCTATACCAGTGTTGAGGTCTTTCATGGCTCTAATCTTTCTCTCGCGGTCGCCCTTGGCCATTATTCCGTCGGCCCAGTCAGCCAATCCGTCGAGGTGGAGGAGCCCTATCGTAAAGTAGAGCGCCAGGAGGGCGAGGACGTTAGAGAGGGGTAACTTGAGGTATAAGAGGACGAGAGGAAGGGCAGAGCTTACCGGAGCTACCAAAGGAAAGGCCCAGAGCTCATTCCGGGCCCTTTCGAAATCTCCTTTGAGAGGAACCCGGGTTAGGAAGGGGAGGATGTTTCTCACAGGCCCACCTCTGCCCTCTTTTCCTCGAACTCTTCCCTGAGGGTTGAGAGCTTATCCTCGTCCACGAAGGCCAGAACAACACCGCAGTCGAGGCAGAGCCATGGCGTTGCATCAATAAAGGGCCTCAGCAGGCCGGTGGTTCTGCTCTTCCACGGCGGCTGCCAGAAGAACCTCGCGTAACCGGCCTTTTCAGACTTGCTCTTAACCATCGTGCCCCCGCAGATGGGGCACTTCCGGGTTTCAATCCTGGTCATCACAACCACCCCCAAATAGCCTTGTCATACAGCCCGCTATAAATCCCCCGATTGCATCGTCCAAAAAAGGCGGTAGCTCGGCGAGAATTCCCGGCTTTCTCGTGTCGTAGTAGAAGAAGTTGAAGAGGGCCATTTTACCACCTATGTACTCCGCGATGTTGATTCCGATGAGCTCGTCCGCGACCAGATTAACGGGGTCGCCTTCAACCCTGAAGTTCTCCTCAAGGAGAATGGCCGACAAAAGGAGGGCCTGAACGTTGATGTCGTTGAGGTGGCGGAGCATAACCCTCTTGAGTCTTCTCCTTACCTTCTCACTCTCATCTCCAACGTAGAGCTCCATCGCCGTGTCAAGCATGTCCTTTAGGGTTATCCCGGACCTTTCGAGTTTTTGGAGGAGTTCTTCGGCGTTCATATCATCACATC
>NZ_JALUYR010000031.1 GCF_027012695.1 Thermococcus sp. | reverse complement strand
GAGGCGTAAACGTCGAGCCTGCTCAGCCAGTCATGGTCCGGAACCATCGGGTCTGCCGGGAAGTGGACGAGTTCCTTGGCGAGTTGAGATGCCATCCCGTCGTCAAAGAAACGCTTGAGCTCTTCTTTGTACTCAGTCTCGAGCTTTCCGGGAAGATCGTTCCAGAGTCTGGCAAAGTTCGTGAGGGGATCATCGGTAGAAGTGGTGTTTTCGATCTCCGCGGATATCCTTTTCTCGGCTTCCTCCAGGGCTTCGATGAACCTCTTCTTCTCCTCATCGCCCGCCTGGAACCAGAACTCATTGAGGTTTTCGAGCTCCTTCTCCTCAGCGCTTATCGGATGCTTGAGAACGAACTTCGCGGGTTTTCCTTCGAGGGAGTAGCTTGAGAGGTGCCTCCATTCGGAGGGAAGGGGTTTTCCCCCACTCGAGAGAGAGCTGAGTATCTTTGATGGGGCAACTTCGAGAAGGGCCTGGGCATAGGTTTGAGGTATCATGGATAAACCCTCCTAAAACCTCTAAACCTAAACGCAGTGAGGACGTCTGATGTAATCCAGTCCACAAAATCCTCGTTGGTGAAGGGGGTTCTTTGAGAAGTGAGAACTTTAATGATGGTCCCTTCATTATTCCTTTTAGACTCAGCCAGAAACTTGCCTCTGTGCATTGGGAGGTACTGGTAGGGAAGGATAACGACCACTGGATAATAACTTTCTCCAATCTTTTTGACCGTAAGAATCACCGATGAGGCTCTGCGTGAGAACTCTTTCTCCCGGCTATTTTCCCTGCCGATTCCCCTTACTTCAGTTTCCCAGTTAGCGTATATCACTGGTGTCCCGAAGTAGTACCTGTACTCGGTGTTTGTTTCTCCCCCTCTGAGACGCTTAATGGCATCGTGGGAAAACCTACGGTCTGCAAATTCAAACCTTACTCCACCCTCGTACATCCTCCTCGAGCGGTCATAGTGGCCTGCGTAAGCCTCCTGAAGGGCTCTGAGGGCATCTGAATGGTTCCTGTAGGATCTCTCGGAGATTAAAACTATCATTTTGGACAGGGTTGGAAAGGAAGACACCTGAGGAGATGGCCCATAGTTAGCCTTCCCAGATTCTTTATTGACGGCATCGTTGAGGGTTTTGTTTTCCAAAATTCTCTCAAGGTCGTGGAGAGTTGCGTTCTTCAGAGTTTCCAAGAACTGCTTTAGCCCCCTGTCCCCTGAGGGAACGTCCCAGGTGATACCAACCACCCTTAAACTCCCAGCTCCCCTCCTCGCCCTGAACCCAAACCCACCATAAGTCACGGCCAGCCACAGTGAAGTGGATGCCAACACGAACGCCTCTCTATCAGAGGAACTTATTGTGACCTGAAATCTGGAGCCCGGCGGATAGTGGGTAGGAATTCTTCCCCGGACTCTCTCCTTCAGTTCGGAGGTCAGCTTTCCTAAGTTAACTCCCTTCATTTGGAGTATCTGATCAAGTTGTCTTTTATCCTCAAATTTATTCCTTATCCCATGCTTTTCGAGAACAGCACCAAGTTCATTCTTTAAGAATTTTTCAAGTTCCATCCTGACTGAGAAGAAGAGGTAGCCGGCTTTATTATACGGAAAACTGAACGTTACTTTAAGCCGGCTTCCTTTTTTGTTGGATATAACTTTTTTAATTCTAATACTCTCAACGTCAATCAGAGGACCCGGCTCATTGAGGGCTTTCACAAAAACCGTTACGCGGCTTTTCCTACTTCCATTACTCCCGGCAGACCCAAAAATCCTCCCCTCAACTTCCCTCAGTTTCTCGATGTCGTTTCCGAGGTAAGCTCCAGCAAGTGCTCTAAACCACCAGCGCATAACCCCTTTAACGCTTGCCGAGCGGAACTCGACCTGTCTTTGGTCGGCACCCCGCATGAAGACCGGCGTTATGGCCTCGAGATCAAAAGTGGCCTCATACATTAACACACCTCCCGGGCATAGAACAGGCGTCCCCTGATTCCATAGGGGTATGGTGTGAAGCGAACATCGTGGGATTGTAACGTCATTCTGGTATAAAAATGTTTTGCAGGGAATTATAGTGAGCCTCGATGAAAGCAGATGGACGCTCCCCGGGAGTGGGGCTGGCTTCAGAACCCCTTCAGGTCTAAAACGTCCGGAAAAAGTGCTTTCCCGCATCGAAGGGATGGAGTAATGTCCGCCCCGGTGATGGGAATGGATGTAAAAGCCCCGAACTGGTTCTAAAACGCCAAGTGGCTCTCTGCAACTTGAGAAGAATAGTACGGATATCCGGGTTTAAATTGCCAAACACACCTGCCAGTTCTAAACTATAGGATATGTCGGTAGAGTTTTCGCCCCTAAGACCAGCGTGTTTCCAAAGCGCTATGCCAGTTCTGAAACTTGCGGAAGTTGTGGTGAAAAGCTACCTGAGGAGGCTTGTTACTGGAAAACTCGAGTTTTCCAAAGCTCTAAGCTGGTTCTGAAACGGTTCACTTTTTCGCCCCGCTGGGCAAACAAAAAGAGGAGGAACCCCCATATAAGCCTTTCGCCTTCGGGTGGCCCCAAAAAACCGGCCGTTAGAACACTCCTCTAAAACTAACACCCGTTGGAAAGTGACAATCTGGAGTGTTTCGTGGCTTCTTCATCTGATAACCGGTGGAAGAGGCGGCTGTTTTCTCGGAACTGGATCTTAAAAACCCTGATATCCCAACCCCCGGAATTCCTTCGAGTTTATCCCTCCGATCTTCCCGGAAACGGCGCTTTTAGTCCGGAGAACCCCTAAGAACACTCCTCTGTCCATCGTTAAAAAACCTTTCCGCCCTGCTTTTCTGAGCCAGAAAAGACTTATCTCTGTTTTTCTCTCCAATCTGGGCCGGAACTAACCTTTATTTACAAAAACGTACATGGATTTACCTTTATGTAACGTAAAAAAGCGAAAACCGTTTTCCGGGCCGATTTTAAGATTTTCAGCGTTCAGGGAGAAAATCGCCCCACCTATCCCCCGGAGGTTTGCCCAGAGCTCTAAAAACACCCTACTCCGGCTTCTCTTTCAATGCACGGGTTTGAAAGCCGGACGAATTCCGGCCTTGAACAGCGGAGAAAAGCTCAATATTGTCTTTTCAAGCCCAAAGACACTGGCTCACTTCCTGAATGGGGAAAAAAGGCAGTGGGAAGAAGATACACACCACTACCCGGCTGGAGAAACCACCTTAGGACCTTGAAGATCCTCCCGTACTTAATGTCCCCCGGGTGAACCAGCTCGTTGATCCAGTTGCGGAGATCTTGCCCCCTCCACACACCGGGCGGCTTGTACCTTCCGACCCGGACCTCGCCGAGGACGGTCTCTAAAGCGTAGAAGTTCCCGGTTGTGGGGCAGCTTACTGTCCGCTATTCTCCCTATCTCGAGGGAACTTCATCGGAGTGGCCGAAGTCAACGGTTATGTTTCACCTCTCCCCCAGCCAATCCTCTGTGAGAAACCGTGGGAGGACTTCCAGCATCAGCACCTGGTCAAAGCCCATGTAAACCGGCCTGCCTCTGGCCCCTATCGTTTTCACAGGGGCTTCTTCTTGACATTCCCAAGCTGCTCCCGATCTCCTCGTTCACCACTAAAACCTTGTCGGGGGCCAGTTATGAGCCTCTGCCAGGTACCGGAGGGGTTGAAGACCGCCTCCGGGAGGCTCCGACAGTAGTGAGATGGGTTCTCATGACACCATCCACCAAAAGCTTTCCGAGGTTGCCCTCGCGCTCCAGTTCTTCACTGGCTTCACCATCTACCAGAAGACCACGGAGAGTATCTCAGGCTACCCGGTCGGCCCGGCGATGTTCATCGTTGGGGCTCCCCTCTTCCCGATCCTCCAGCACCCCATCGGCTCGAATAAACTCCCGGAGTGGCTATTCTACACGCACTTTCACGGCGTCACCAACCCGGTCCTGGCGATTCTCGGGGCTGGCATAGGGATGTTCGTCATCCCTACCTCATGGGGCTTGAGGGGGTGAGGAACTTAAACCTGGCCGGTGGCGTCATGGGTGTAGTGGCCGGCCTCGTCTCCGCGATGGTGACTCTGGCCCTCTTCGGCATTCCTGCCCTTTACCTTGAGGATGCCGGTCACGGGACCCTCTCAGCGGTTATCATTTTTCTCGGCCTCCCCGCAACCGTTATGGCCGGGTTCGGTGGTTTTGTCTTCCTCTCCGGCTCCACTACGGGGGAATTAGCTCGATAGACCATTTCCTCCGGTTCCGGGGCCTGAACATCACGGCGATGGTCCTCTCGATATACCTCCTCCCGACCGCGTGGAGAACTTCTCCAACGCCAGAACACTCGCTCTCGCCCTCGGAGTGGTTATGGCGGCTGGTTCTATGCCCTCTCGAAAAAAGAGATGAGACTTGAGGAACTCACCATCTCCTGGAAGGGCGTGCTTTTTGTCCCAGCGTTCCTTTCCAGTGTGAGGATCGGGTTTGGCGTTGGCCGAATTTCTAATTGTTGCCGGTCTTCTTCCTCCAGGATCTGTCGAGCTTCTTTATCAGGTCGTCGAGGAGGTCTTCGAGGCTCAGGATGTTGAGTTCGATCCGTTTCAGGAGCTCTTCCGGGGGTTTTCCATAGACGTCCTGCCTGAGGTGCTCTGCGTGACAGTCTCCCTTCAGGGCAACGAGGGTCATCGCGGAGCTGACGGTGGCGGTGCCCCCGGTTATGTCGAAGGTGAGCTCGTTGCTCTCCTCCTCTATAATATCCTCCAGGCTGTTGAGGAGGACCTTCCGTACTTTGTCGACTTCCTCGAAGTTGCCCGCGGGAATCATCTCCACATCGAGGAGGGAATCGGCGGTACCATCCCCAACCTCGCTCACCGTCCCATCGTGCCATCGAATCCTGAGCTTTCTTCCCAGGCACTCCGAGAGCTTCAGGAAGGCAAGGGTCATCTTCTTTTTGAAGGGGCTCAGGGAGTGTCCATTACCATCTTTCAGTCTGCCGTCTTTCCTTGCCTCCTTCAGTTTCTCATCAACGAAGGGCTCCTCCACTTCCCATTGACTCCTGGCCCGTGGAGACGGTTCCCTGTGGGGATACTCCATGTTCCTGTTCGAGACCAGAAGGAACAGCTTTGATAGTTTCGGCTTTCCTGTTTTATCGGGAGTGGAGTGGTGGGCCGTTGCAACGAAGAGGGGCACTATGTTTATGTAATCCCTCTCGGAGTTGGTTATCAGCTCATCGCAGGGTTTTTTGCTCAATACCCCCGGACTCCAGTTGATCAGGCTCAATGCCCCCACAAGGTATTTGGTCGGCTTTGGAGCGTCCGTGCCAGATTCAGGAGAATCGTTCCCCCGCGTTGTTTCCCCGTCAGCCGGGTTCATGTACCAGTAGAACAGCAGCACAACGTCCACAAAGTATACTATCGAAGCGAGGGTCATGACCCACGAGTTGTTCTCGACGCCGTCCGGAAACCAGGCCGTCAGTATGGCCGCAACCAGCAGAAAGAAGAGGGCACCCATGATGGTCCGGACCTGACCGAGGATACTCGATATGACGTAGCTCTCGATGAATACCCTTATGCCCGGTCGCTCTGTTCCCTTTGATTCTTCAGAGTCAATCAGGACGAGGGCGACCCAGAGGATCTCCAGGGTTGCCAGGAGGAAGGGCAGGGCGCGTTCGTTGTAGTCCCCAAATGGACCGCTCTTCCCCGGCTGCACGAGGAGGAACACGAGTGACGGAACGAGCATCAGGGAAACCGCCACCACCGTTCGCAGGGAATCCCCCTTCATCGTTTCACCGGAATGGAAGTGCCCGCAACCCTTTAAAACACTCGCCCTCAGCCTAACCCGGTGGTGAGGATGAGCAGGATAGCGGTCATCGATTACGACAAGTGCAACCCGGACAAGTGCGGGCACTTCCTCTGCGAGCGAGTCTGTCCGGTTAATCGAATGGGGGGCGAGGCAATAATCATCGACGAGGAGAACTACAGGCCAATCATCCAGGAGGCGAGCTGTACCGGTTGCGGAATCTGTGTGCATAAGTGTCCCTTCAACGCAATAACGATAGTCAACCTTCCGGAGCAGCTGGATGAGGACTGCGTCCACCGTTACGGGATAAACGCCTTCGTCCTCTACCGCCTCCCGGTCGTCAAGGACGGAATGGTCGTCGGAATCCTCGGGCCGAACGGAACGGGTAAGACCACCGCCGTCAAGATACTCTCCGGGCAGATAGTTCCCAACCTCTGCTCCGATAACGATTCCTGGGACAACGTGATAAAGGCCTTCCGCGGCAACGAGCTCCAGAACTACTTCGAGAGGCTGAAGAAGGGGGAAATACGCCCGGTAGTCAAGCCGCAGTACGTTGATCTGATTCCGAAGGCGGTGAGGGGTAAAGTGAGAGACCTCCTCAAGAAGGCCGACGAGACGGGAAAGTTCGACGAGGTCGTAAAGGAGCTCGAACTGGAAAACGTCCTCGACAGGGACATAAGGCATCTCTCCGGCGGTGAACTTCAGCGTGTTGCGATAGCGGCCGCCATACTCAGAAACGCCCACTTTTACTTCTTCGACGAGCCCTCGAGCTACCTCGACATAAGGCAGCGCCTGAAGGTCGCGAGGATAATCCGCGGACTGGCGGATTCGGGAAAGGCCGTCTTAACGGTTGAGCACGATTTAGCTGTCCTCGACTACCTCAGCGACATCATTCACGTCGTCTACGGCAAGCCCGGCGTCTACGGTATATTCTCCCAGCCAAAGTCAACCAGAAACGGAATAAACGAGTTCCTGCGCGGTTACCTCCGCGATGAGAACGTCCGATTCAGGCCCTACGAAATAAGGTTCACCAAATCGAGCGAGAGGCAGTCCCAGGCCAGCGAGATACTCGTCGAGTACCCGCGCCTTGTCAAGGATTACGGGGGCTTTAGACTCGAGGTTGAACCGGGAATTCTCTACATGGGAGAGGTGGTTAGCATAGTCGGGCCCAACGGAATCGGTAAGACCACCTTCGTCAAGATGCTCGCGGGGGTTGAGAAGCCGACGGAGGGCGAGATAGACTGGGAGCTGAAGGTTTCCTACAAGCCCCAGTACATCAAGGCCGACTACGAGGGGACCGTTTACGAGCTCCTGAGCAGGATAGACGCGGCGAAACTCATGAACAGCTTCTACAAAACCGAACTCCTCAACCCGCTCGGCATTCCGGAACTCTACGACAAGCAGGTTAACGAGCTCTCCGGCGGTGAGCTGCAGAGGGTTGCCATAGCGGCCGCCCTTATAAGGGACGCTGACCTGTACCTCCTCGATGAGCCCTCAGCCTACCTCGACGTCGAGCAGCGCCTGGCCGTTTCGAGGGCCATAAGGCACCTCATGGAGAAGGAGGAGAAAACGGCCCTGGTCGTCGAGCACGACGTCCTCATGATAGATTACATCAGCGACAGGATAATGGTCTTCGAGGGCGAGCCCGGCAGGTACGGAAGGGCGTTGCCACCGATGGGCATGCGCGAGGGGATGAACAGGTTCTTGGCCAGCGTCGGCATAACCTTCCGCAGAGACCCCGACACCGGAAGGCCAAGGGCCAACAAGGAAGGAAGTGTTAAGGACAGGGAGCAGAAGGAGGTCGGTGAGTACTACTATGCGACGGCCTGACGGTTTTTCCCATTTTCATCTCAATTTTCCCGGCATCTGTCAAAAGACGGCTTCTCCCCCGGCTGTAAACCTGGATAAACGCTGGCTAACGGCCTTTAACTGTCGAGAGTGCAAAAACGTGGAACACGGCTTTTCCATAAACGCGGGCAAATTTAACAACACGGTTTCGTGAAAAAGCCTTAAATAGAGGTTCTTTCTGATGAAAAAACGAGGTGGAAACCCATGTCATGGAAAAAAGTTGCGGCGTTGCTCTTCGGGTTGATGCTCGTTACCACGGGACTGGCGTTCAGTGGAGTTTCAGCGGCCGGGGGCAGCGTTACCGTGATACTGGTAAGCGACAACGAGGCAGATAGCGCGCTCGCCGAATACCTTGCCAACCTAACGGGGGCAGTTGTTGTCACCACGCCCTGGGGGGTTTACAGTCCCGACGTTACGGCCCTCGTGATGGCTCACGCTCCAGACAGGGTGGTGATAATAGGGGGTCCGGACGCGGTTCTCGAGCAGTACGAGACGGATCTGATGGACCTCAACACAACCGTTGAGCGCTGGTGGGGCCCCAACAGGTACGGCACCAACCTCGCGGTCATCGGTAACGCGACGGCGACGCTCGGGTTGAGGTTCGAGGATGAAGTCTTCGTGGCCCCGGGCAACGATACGGCCGCGATAAGGGTGGCCATCAGACGGGCCGCCGGTGTTCACGGCGTCGTGGTCTACACCAACGGAACCGGCGAACCGTCCAGGGTCCTCCGGAGGTTAGGGATAAAACCCTGGAAGGTGGTCGTCGTGATCAGCCCCCTGACGGAGGGGATCCTCGGAAAGTTCCGCGCCGGAGGGGGCTGTAACGCCAGCGTAACCGAGGTGAAGGTCAACGTCACCGCAGAGACCGCCTTGGGGGTAATAAACATGAGCCGGGAGCGGATCCGTCTGGCGAAGGAACTCCTGGCGAACGTCACCCTTCCGCCGCAGTTGGAGAGAACAGCAGGGAGGATGCTCCTCCTCGCCGAGAGGGAACTGAACGCCTCGGTCAGGGCCTACGAAAAGGGCAACTACGGGAGGGCCTACGGCCTGGCGATGGCCTCCAAGTCTCACGCCGAGTTCGTTATCAAGATCGCCTCGAGGGAGTGGAGGATGAAGGTGCGCTTCGACCCGGCTATGAGGTACCGGGTCTTTCTCAACCGCGTTGAGATCCAGCTCCAGCTGATGGAAAGCGCGGGAATTAACGTCACTGAGCTGAGGGAACTCGTCGAGGCCCTGAGGCAGGCCGTTGAAAAGGGAGACTACGACGTAGCCCACTACCTCATGCAGAAGATAAGGATGGAGCTGGTCAAACTCTACTTCAAAGACCGGATCCGGTTCAGGGAGCACGTTGTCTTTCCCGCCCACAGGCGATGTGGAATGATGCCGTGAGCCTTTTTCTGTATCTTTTCCCTTTCTTGGAAACGTTCCCTGCGGAAACGATATAAAGGATGGGCCCCCGATCTGGCCGGTGATAGCCATGCTGCCCCCGGGCAAGATCCCGCCTGAGAAGCTCAGGGAGATAGTGTTCAACCGCCTCGGTGCCCCAGGGGAGAGGGTCTTAATCGGGGCCGACGTTGGAATAGACGCTTCTGCCATAGACTTCGGCGAGAGGGTTTTGGTGGCCTCAACGGATCCGATAACCGGGGCGGAGGAGAGAATAGGCTTCTACGCGATCAACGTCAACGCCAATGACGTTGCAACCTTCGGCGCGAAACCGAAGTGGTTCCTCGTGAGCGTACTCCTTCCAGAGAACTCGGACGAGAGAACGCTTGAGAGAATAATGGACGACCTCCACGCCAGCGCTTCAAGGCTTGGAGTGGCCATCGTCGGCGGCCACACTGAGGTTACTCCCGGATTAAAAAGGCCCATAGTGGTTGGAACGATGCTCGGCGAGGTGGAGAGGGAAAAGCTCGTCACATCTAACGGAGCAAAGCCCGGGGATGCGATAATTCTCACCAAGTGGGCCGGCCTGGAGGGAACCTCGATAATAGCGAGCGAGATGAGCGAGCAGCTCGAGAGGGCCTTTGGAAGGGAGTTCGTTGAGAGGGCGAAGTCCTTCATCGAGATGATAAGCGTCGTCGAGGACGCTTTAACGGCCAACGAAGTCGGCGTCCACGCGATGCACGACCCCACTGAGGGAGGAATAGCGAACGGCCTCCACGAGATGGCGGATTCGGCCGATCTCGGCTTCGTCGTCCGCCGGGAGGGGATACCTGTAAGGGAGGAGACGCTGAAGATATGCGAGTTCTTCAACCTCAACCCGCTCGCGCTGATAAGCTCCGGGGCGCTCCTCATAGCCGCTCCTCCTGAGAACGCGGACGAAATCCTGAGGGCGCTCGCGGAGAGGGGAATAAACGCCTCCATAATAGGTGAGTTCGTTGATGATCCCGGGAGAAGAGTGATCGTTGAGAACGGGATCGAAAAACCGCTTGAAAGACCGGAGAGCGACGAGCTGTGGAAGGTAGTCTAAAGCTCCACCGAAATCCTCAGCTTTTCTTCTTCCTCCAGCTTTTTAAGGACTTCAAGGGTCTGCTCAGGGCTTAAAGAAATTCTCCTCACGTGCTCGTATGCCTTTCTTATCTCGTCCCTCCCGTAACCCTTCGATCGTCCCTCAAGGTAGAGGAGAACCGCGAGAAGGACGCCCTTCAGGCTCTTCTCTGGTAGCGGGAGGAGCTTCCAGCCGCCATCGTAGACGTAGGCAGCCTTTGGAGTTTCATCCCCTCTCAGTTCCCCTACGGGAACCGTGCTCGAACCATCCCCTGATGTCAGGTAGGAGATGAGCATGTCCTCGGAGTAACCCTCCCTCTTAAGTCCTGAGAAGCTCAGCTCGAGGGCCTTCAGCAGGGAAGAGAGCCTTTCGAGTTCGGTTATGTTTTCCTTGGAGAGGAACGACAGTCTGAGAACCGATTTTTCCATGGGTTCATTCTCGATGTTGACTTTAAAGAGAACCCTGTCCCTCAGGGAGGAGCCCTCCTCGAAGGCCTTTATAGCTATCCACACGGCACCGTTCGTGAGGATGCCGTACCTAACGCCGGAGTTGAAGCAGTAGCGGGCGAGCTGGCGGAGGGGTTCGTCCCTCTTGAGGATGTTAACGCCAAGGTTCTTCGCTTCAACGTACGCGAAGACCAAACCGTTCAGAATGAGCGCATAGTCAGCTCTCCCATCTTCGGTTCTCTCTTCCGGACGGACCTCCTCCGGGTTGTTCCAGTCCCAGCCGAGGGCCTGGAAGATTTCCCCGATGAGATGCTGCTTTACAGCCTCCTCGTTCTTCTCGTAGAGCTTCCTGTGGGACCGTATCCTCTCCCTGACCCTCTTTACCGCCACCAGGAGGTCTTCCATTCAAACTCCCCGCCGGGTTGTCTTCCCATCAACCTAAAAGCTTTTGGGGAGCCTGACCCAGAACAATCGGGTGGGGAAAATGTGCAGGGTTCTCTTTGCAGTTGGAAGGGGAGAGGAGATGGTTCCCCTCGTTGATGCCTTCGTGAGGGCTTCCGAGAACGATCCCTACAAAGCCGCGAGGGGAAAGAAGCCATACCACGGGGACGGCTGGGGCTACGTTCTTCTTCGGGATGGCGATATCAGGCACTATCGTTCGATCAGAGCCGTGTTCGAGGACGGGGATGCCGTCGAGGCCCTGAAGGAGCGGCTCAAAGGCTTCGTCGTCCTCATGGCCCACTCGAGGGCGGCGTCTCAGGGTGACAAGAGCCTCCTCAACGTCCAGCCCTTTGCCTTTTCCACGAGACGGGGCTTCTCTTTCTGGCTCTACCACAACGGTGACCTCGACAGGAAAAAGATAATCGAGATGGCCGGATTCGAGGAGAAGGACCTCGAGGGCATCTCGGACAGCTACGCCCTCGGATCCTACCTGTGCAGGCATCTGGAATCCCCCGAGCCGGAGGAGGTTCTAAAGCACTACTCCGCCGCGATGTCGGCAACCAGGACGAGTCTCAACACGGGGACCCTTTTTCTCTCGCTGGGAGGAGCTTCCGCCTTCGTAACCGCTTACTCGAAGCCCCTTTACCTGATGGATCCAAAGAACTGGGACTACGCCAGACAGCTTGTCCTGAGGAAAGAGGGCATCTTCGCTGTGGGCTCTTCCACTCTTGAGCTCTACCACGATGCCGGATGGGAGCCGGTTCTCAACGGACGGGCCTTTTACGTTAAGATCCGGCCAGAAAAAGAGCTCTTTGATGTGAGAGAGCTGGTGATGGGATGATCCCGGACCAACGATGGGATTTCCCCAGACGCTGGAGACGAAAAGACTCCCTGCCCAGCGCGGGAGTACAGGAAAGGTTATAAACCAGGAGGGAATAAAACTACTGGCGACTGCCCCGAGCGGTCCCTGAAGGAGGTGTTTGGAAATGGCTGAGCTGATAGTTAAGTCCAAAGTTAAGGAGGTCGTCAAGTCCATAGACCCCGAGATGAGGATAAACCCCGGGTTCTACGACGCCCTCGAGGCCGAGGTTAAGGTTCTCATAGAGAAGGCCGTCAGGAGGGCCAAGGAGGAGGGCAAGAAGACCCTCTACCCGAGGCACGTCTGATTCCCTTCTCTTTCCTTACCTTTCACCGGTGCACTTTTATGGATGAACCCCAATTCTCCACGGTGGTTTCATGGGGCTGAGGAAGCTCGGTGATTCGGCTTTTCTGTACCCCGGAAGCCCGTCGACGCTCATCAGGGTTTTTGATGGGGGAGCGGCCCTAATCGACCCCGGCCACGGAAAGAGCAGGCACAAGGACCTTAGGAGGGAAGTCAGAAAGCTCGGACTTGAGATCAAGGCCCAGCTGGCAACCCACGGGCACGCAGACCACATTGCCGTCGCCCCAAAGATAAGCGCGCCGCTCTTCCTGCATCGCTTCGAGTTCTCGATAGCGGAAAGCCCTCTCAACAGGGAGATTTTAACCTTCGGCTCGAAGGCACCGGAGGGGTTCTTAGCATTTCAGTTTCTGGAGGAGGTGAAGGTTCACGCCGTCTTCGAATGGGGCGATGAGCTCTTCGGAACAAAGGCGATAAGGCTCAACGGCCACTCCCCCGGGATGACCGGCTTCCTCGACGATGGGAACGGGTTAATCTACGCCGGAGACTCCTTCTTCGGCGAGAGGGTCATCCAGTCCGTTGGAGTGCCTTACCTCGTTGATCCAGAATTGTACAAAGCCTCAATTAAAGAATTACAGAATTATGCAGAGAAGGGCTATCTACTGATACCCTCTCACGGGAAGCCGGTTGAAGGGGATGAAGCGGAGGAACTGCTCGAGTTCAACCTCAAACGGGTGGAGGAAACCGAATCCCT